>NZ_CP048635.1:600000-900000 GCF_010669145.1 Rhizobium oryzihabitans | reverse complement strand
GTCGTGGGGCTGGACGACGACCGGCTCGGCCCGCTTCTTACGCCCGAACAGCAGCGCATGTTCGATGCGCTGTCAGATCAGGCAGCACTCGCCATAGAGCGCATTCAGCTGGTCTCGGATGTTGACCGTGCAAGGCTTGCGGCGGAGACCGACCGGCTGCGCACCGCGCTTTTGACCTCCATCTCCCACGACCTGAAAACGCCGCTCGCCGCCATTCTGGGTTCGGCCGGAACGCTGAAGGATTTTGCCGACGACATTCCCCCCGATGCGCGCACCGAACTGCTTTCGACGATTGTTGAGGAATCCGAAAGGCTGAACCGCTTCATCTCCAACCTGCTCGATATGACGAGGATCGGTTCGGGCGCAATGGAGCCGAATTACGGGCTGCATTTCGTTGGTGACATGGTCGGAACGGCATTGTCGCGGGCGGCAAAAATCGTCGTCAGGCACGAGATCGTTCTGGATATTCCCTCTGACCTGCCGATGCTGAAGGTCGATCCGGTGCTTTTCGAACAGGTTCTGTTCAATCTCATCGACAATGCGGCAAAATATGCGCCCGAACACACGGCAATCGACATTCGTGGGTGGCGGCAGGGCAGACATGTTTTCCTCGCCGTTGCCGATGAGGGGCCGGGCATTCCCCCTGATGATACGGAGCGTGTGTTCGACAGTTTTTACCGGGTGCGCAAGGCCGACCACGTGCAGGCCGGAACAGGGCTCGGGCTTTCCATCTGCAAGGGGTTCATCGAGGCCATGGGCGGGTCGATCCGGGCGGAAAACAGGCAGGGTCGATCAGGCGCGCAATTCACGATAGGTTTGCCGGTTCCCACCGAGCCGCCTGTGCTAGATCATGACTAGGGCGCGATTTCAGGAATCATTCGCGTGCCGTGCCATGCCGCCAAAGGAGATCGGAAATGACCAATTCCGCCGTCCGCATTCTGATCGTCGATGATGAGCCGCCGATCCGCAAGCTTTTGCGAGTAGGCCTCTCGACGCAGGACTATGCGGTCAGCGAGGCGATGAATGCCCGCGTCGCGATGGAGCTGGTGAATGAGGACAAGCCCGATCTTGTGGTTCTCGATCTTGGCCTGCCGGATATGTCGGGGCATGACCTTCTGGCAAAATGGCGGGGGAAGGGCTTTCCCTGCCCGTCATCATCCTTTCCAGCCGAACGGACGAAGCGGGTATCGTCAGGGCACTGGAACTGGGAGCGGATGATTACATCACCAAGCCTTTCGGTATGAACGAGCTCGTCGCCCGCATCCGCGTCGCCCTGCGCCATCGCCTGCAGACCCAAGGGGAGAAACCGGTCTTTCAGACTGGTGATCTCTCGGTTGACCTCGTCAGGCGTATCGTGAGGGTGGAGGACCGGGAGGTGAAACTTTCGCCCAAGGAATATGATATTCTGCGGGTTCTGGTGCAGCATGCGGGCAAGGTTCTGACGCACCGTTTCCTGCTGGAACACGTGTGGGACGAACTCACTGACGTGCAATATTTGCGGGTCTATGTGCGGCAGCTTCGCCAGAAAATCGAAAAAATCCCGGACCAGCCGCGCTACATTCTGACGGAGACCGGTGTCGGTTACCGGTTGCAGGAAGTTTGAGTACGTCGTTAAGGCGAAGCGCCCACACTGCCGCCTCTCCTCCGTCATCCTCGGGTTAAGCCCGAGGATGACATCCAATTTGTGAAGAGCGATACCATCACTCTTCGGGCACCGTTATGAAACGACACCCTGAAATATCAGACGGAAGCGCAGATCGACAGGAATTCGTCCACGTCGCTTTCGGTCGTCGCAAAGCTGGTGACCATGCGGATCAGCACTTCGTCCTTTCCGACCTTTTCCGGCATGTCGCGCGGCACCAGCCAGTCATAGAACTTCGCGCCCTTTTCCGTTGCCGCTTCGGCGGCGGCCTTTGGCAGAATGGCGAAAACCTCGTTTGCGGTGGTCGGCCATGCCAAGCGCGCGCTGTTGAGCGAGGCAAAGCCGGCGCGCAGCCGGTTGGCCATGGCATTGGCGTGGCTTGCAAGACCCAGCCAGAGGTCGTCCTGCAGATAGGCCTCGAACTGCGCGGCGATGAAGCGGGACTTCGAAAAGAGCTGGGCGGTGCGCTTGCGCAGGAAGGCGAAGTCTTTGGCAAGGGCCGGATCGAAAAACACGATTGCTTCCGCGCACCAGCAGCCGTTTTTCGTGCCGCCGAAAGACAGGACGTCGACGCCGCGTTTCCAGGTCATTTCGGCAGGCGTGGTGCCGAGTGCGGCCAGCGCATTGGCAAAACGCGCGCCGTCCATGTGCAACGGCAGGCCGTTCTCCTTGGCGATCTTGGCGATCGCGTCAATTTCATCGAGGGTATAGACCGTGCCGGCCTCGGTTGCCTGCGTCATGGTGATGGCTGCGGCGCGCCCGTGGTGAACAGCATCCTGCGGATAACGTGAAATACGCTCGATCAGGTTTTCCGGCAGCATTTTGCCGTTTGGCCCTTCAACGGCGACCATGCGCATGCCGGAGAAGAAATCCGGCGCGCCGCACTCGTCCTCGATGACGTGGGCTTCGGAGTGACAGAAGGTCAGGCCGCCGGGGCGGGCGATGCTTGCCAGCGAAAGCGAATTGGCCGCCGTGCCCGTCGCGACGAAGAACACAGCCACTTCGCGCTCGAATATCTCGTTGAAGCGTTTTTCTATGGAAAGGTCGAGGGCGCTGCTGCCGTAAGCTGAGGCAAACCGGGTGGATTCCCGGGAAAGCCGTTCGTTGATGGCAGGGTGGGCGCCGGCCCAATTGTCTGAAGCAAAAAACATCTCTGAAGGCTTTCCGATGGCTGAGGTTCTGGTTTGGCAATGCGTGGCCGATGACCGGCAAAAGTTCTAGGACCTAACTTGGCGATTGGCAAATCCGGCAATGAAAGCAATGGGTCGAGCCGCTTTGCGACAGAAAGTTTCGCGCAATAGGTCAGTATCGAAACTTCGCTGCAAATCGGTAGTGCGACTAATTGGATTCGCACCCTTGCTAAATCCGCCAGTTTCTGCCAAAATTCTTCCGAATTGAGACAGCTTTGCTGTCCTAAATTTGATCGAACCGGGTTGAGTGCGGATTTTTCGGGAAACGGAAATTCGTGTCGAGCCGGATCTTCGCATGAAACCATGCAAGTAATTTTGCAGGAGGGACAAAAATGACGAACAAGCCGCAGGCCGAGATCGCCGCCGCCACCTTGACCACAGACTGTCCCACCGCGGCTGCGGCCGCACCCGTTTCTGCGAAAGGGCGTTTCGCAGGCGGCTTGCCTGAAAAGCAGGGTCTTTACGATCCGGCCAATGAACATGATGCCTGTGGTGTCGGTTTCGTTGCCCATATGAAGGGTCAGAAGTCGCACCAGATCGTCAAGGACGGCCTGTTCATTCTCGAAAACCTGACGCATCGTGGTGCTGTCGGCGCCGATCCGCTGATGGGTGATGGCGCGGGCATTCTCGTGCAGATCCCCGACCGCTTCTTCCGCGAGGAAATGGCGGCGCAGGGCGTAACGCTGCCGAAGGCCGGCGAATATGCCGTTGGCCATATCTTCATGCCGCGCGATCCGTCCCGTATCGATCACTACAAGAAGGTGATCGTTGATGTTATCGGCGAGGAGGAGCAGCAGTTTCTCGGCTTCCGCGATGTGCCGGTTGACAATGCCTCGCTCTCCAAGGCTCCGGATATCGCCGGAACCGAGCCGCACCATGTTCAGGTTTTCATCGGCGCCGGGCGTGACGCTGCCACCAATGCCGATTTCGAGCGCAAGCTGTTCCTCATCCGCAAGGTGCTGTCCAACCGCATCTACGACGAGGGCGGCGGCAAGGAGACGCAGGATTTTTATCCCGTATCGCTGTCCTCCTCGACCATCGTCTACAAGGGCATGTTCCTCGCCTATCAGGTCGGCGCCTATTACAAGGATCTGGCGGATCCGCGTTTCGAATCCGCGGTTGCACTGGTGCACCAGCGTTTCTCGACGAACACCTTCCCGTCCTGGAAGCTCGCACATCCCTACCGCATGGTCGCCCATAACGGCGAAATCAACACGCTGCGCGGCAACGTCAACTGGATGGCGGCGCGTCAGGCGTCGGTTTCGTCGGCGCTGTTCGGCGACGATATCTCCAAGCTTTGGCCGATCTCTTACGAAGGCCAGTCGGACACCGCCTGCTTCGACAACGCGCTCGAATTCCTCGTGCGTGGCGGTTACTCAATGGCCCATGCCGTGATGATGCTCATCCCGGAAGCTTGGGCCGGCAACCAGTCCATGTCGGCCGAACGCAAGGCATTCTACGAATATCACGCAGCGCTGATGGAGCCGTGGGACGGCCCGGCCGCCGTCGCCTTTACCGATGGCAAGCAGATCGGTGCGACGCTCGACCGCAACGGCCTGCGCCCGGCACGCTATCTCGTCACCGATGATGACCGCATCATCATGGCGTCTGAAGCCGGCACGCTGCCGGTGCCGGAAGAGCGCATCGTCAAGAAGTGGCGTTTGCAGCCCGGCAAGATGCTGCTGATCGACATGGAAAAGGGCTCGATCATTTCCGACGAGGAAGTGAAGCACGAACTTGCCGCCAAGCACCCCTACCGCACCTGGCTCGACCGCACGCAGCTCATCCTCGAGGAGCTGAAGCCGGTCGAACCGCGGGCGCTTCGCCGCGACGTGTCGCTGCTCGACCGCCAGCAGGCCTTCGGTTACACCAGCGAAGATACGAAGCTCCTGATGTCGCCCATGGCGACCACCGGTCAGGAAGCCATTGGCTCCATGGGCACCGATACGCCGATTTCAGCCATGTCGGAAAAGTCGAAGCTGCTCTACACCTATTTCAAGCAGAACTTCGCGCAGGTCACCAACCCGCCGATCGACCCTATCCGCGAAGAACTGGTGATGAGCCTCGTCTCCTTCATCGGTCCGCGCCCGAACATTCTCGACCATGAAGGTGCGGCCCGCGCCAAGCGTCTGGAAGTGCGCCAGCCGATCCTGACCAATGGCGATCTGGAAAAGATCCGCTCCATCGGCCACACGGAAGACCGTTTCGACACCAAGACGCTCGACTTCACCTATGATGTGGAGCGCGGCGCCGAAGGCATGCCAGATATGCTCGACCGCCTGTGCGAGCGTGCAGAATCGGCCGTTCGCGGCGGTTACAACATCATCGTTCTCTCCGACCGTCAGCTTGGCCCGGACCGCATTGCGATCCCCGCCCTCCTGGCGACGGCCGCCGTGCATCATCACCTGATCCGCAAGGGCCTGCGCACGTCGGTCGGTCTCGTCGTTGAAACCGGTGAGCCGCGCGAAATTCACCATTTCTGTCTGCTCGCCGGTTACGGTGCGGAGGCGATCAACCCCTATCTCGCCTTCGACACGCTGCTCGACATGCACAAGCACGGCGCTTTCCCGAAGGAAGTCTCCGACGACGAAGTCGTCTATCGCTACATCAAGGCAGTCGGCAAGGGCATCCTCAAGGTCATGTCCAAGATGGGCATTTCCACCTACCAGTCCTATTGCGGCGCGCAGATTTTCGACGCCATCGGCCTGTCGTCGGAATTCGTCGAGAAGTATTTCTTCGGCACCGCCACCTCCATCGAGGGTGTGGGTCTGACCGAGATCGCCGAAGAAACGGTGACACGCCATACGGCCGCCTTCGGCAAGGACCCGATCCTTGCCAACACGCTCGATATTGGCGGCGAATATGCCTATCGCATGCGCGGCGAAAGCCACGCCTGGACGCCGGATGCGGTTGCCTCGCTGCAGCACGCTGTGCGCGGCAACAGCCAGGAGCGTTACCGCGAATTCGCCGGCATGGTGAATGAGACGGCGCTGCGCATGAACACCATCCGTGGCCTGTTCAAGGTCAAGTCGGCGGAAGCGCTCGGCCGCAAGCCTGTTTCCATCGATGAGGTTGAACCGGCGGTCGATATCGTCAAGCGTTTCTCGACCGGTGCGATGTCCTTCGGCTCCATCAGCCGCGAGGCGCATACGACGCTTGCGATTGCCATGAACCGCATCGGCGGCAAGTCCAACACTGGCGAAGGCGGCGAAGAATCCGACCGCTACATGCCGCTTTTGAACGGCAAGCCGAACCCGGAACGCTCGGCCATCAAGCAGATCGCATCCGGCCGCTTCGGTGTGACGACGGAATATCTCGTCAATGCCGACATGCTGCAGATCAAGGTGGCGCAGGGTGCCAAGCCCGGCGAAGGCGGACAATTGCCCGGCCACAAGGTGGATGCGACGGTTGCCAAGACCCGGCATTCGACGCCGGGCGTCGGCCTCATTTCGCCGCCGCCGCATCATGATATCTACTCTATCGAAGATCTGGCGCAGCTGATCTACGACCTGAAGAACGTGAACCCTGAAGCGGATGTTTCGGTAAAGCTGGTGTCGGAAGTGGGCGTCGGCACGGTTGCGGCCGGTGTCGCCAAGGCGCGCGCCGACCACATCACCATTGCCGGTTTTGATGGCGGCACGGGTGCTTCGCCGCTGACGTCGCTGAAGCATGCCGGTTCCCCATGGGAAATCGGCCTTGCCGAAACCCAGCAGACGCTGGTGCTGAACGGCCTTCGTTCGCGCATCGCGCTGCAGGTGGATGGCGGCCTGAAGACCGGCCGCGACGTCATCATCGGCGCGCTGCTCGGTGCGGATGAATTCGGCTTTGCCACCGCGCCGCTGATTGCGGCCGGCTGCATCATGATGCGCAAGTGCCATCTCAACACCTGCCCGGTCGGCGTCGCCACGCAGGATCCGGTTCTGCGCAAGCGCTTCAAGGGTACGCCGGAGCACGTCATCAACTACTTCTTCTTCGTGGCCGAAGAAGTGCGCGAAATTCTCGCCTCGCTTGGCGTTACCAAGCTGGACGAGATCATCGGCGCTTCCGAGCTGCTCGAAAAAGATGAGATGCTGGCGCACTGGAAGGCCAAGGGTCTGGATTTCAGCCGCATCTTCCACAAGGTCGAGGCTCCGAAAGAGGCAACCTTCTGGACCGAGCGCCAGAAGCATCCGATCGACGATATTCTGGATCGCAAGCTGATCGAGAAGTCGCTGCCTTCGCTGGAAAACCGCGAGCCTGTCGTTTTCGAAGTGCCGATCAAGAACGTCGACCGTTCCGCCGGCGCGATGCTCTCAGGCGCGCTTGCCAAGCGCTGGGGCCACAAGGGTCTGAAGGATGACACGATCCACGTGACGCTGCGCGGCACGGCGGGCCAGTCCTTCGGTGCGTTCCTGGCCCGTGGCATTACCTTCGATCTGGTGGGCGACGGCAACGACTATGTCGGCAAGGGTCTGTCGGGTGGCCGCATCATCGTGCGCCCGCCGGAAAACACCCGCATCGTCGCGGAAAACTCGATCATCGTCGGCAACACCGTTCTTTACGGCGCAATCACCGGCGAGTGCTATTTCCGCGGTGTCGCGGGTGAGCGCTTTGCGGTGCGCAACTCCGGTGCCGTTGCCGTTGTCGAAGGCGTCGGCGACCATGGCTGCGAATATATGACGGGTGGTATCGTGGTCGTTCTCGGCGAAACGGGCCGTAACTTCGCGGCCGGCATGTCGGGCGGCGTGGCCTATGTTCTCGATGAGACGGGCGATTTCGCCACACGCTGCAACATGGCCATGGTCGAGCTGGAGCCGGTTCCGGAAGAGGACGACATGCTGGAGAAGCTGCATCATCACGGCGGCGACCTCATGCACAAGGGACGTGTGGACGTTTCCGAGGACATGACGCGCCACGATGAGGAGCGCCTCTACCAGCTGATCTCCAACCACTTCCATTACACGAACTCGTCGCGTGCCAAGGATATACTCGACCGCTGGAGCGAGTTCCGTCCGAAGTTCCGCAAGGTCATGCCGGTCGAATACCGTCGTGCGCTTGAGGAAATGGAGCGCATGCGCATGGGCGTGGCGGCGGAATAATCCGCCGCGTGAGGATACTACACCAACTGGTCTCGCTGATGATCGCGGTTGCCGTTCCCACGGTGATCCACTGGACAAGCGGCGAGACCGGATTTGAGTTCATCGTACTGGGGGCGGCTTTTGGTTTCGCCACCTGGTACTGGGGGCCGACAGGCGCTCCGCTTTGATGTGAGGACATAAACGTGGGCAAGGTTACAGGTTTTCTGGAGATCGACCGGCAGGTGGGTAAGTATCAGCCCGCATCGGACCGCATCCGCCATTTCCGCGAATTCACCATTCCGATGTCGGATGCCGAGGTGCAGAAGCAGTCGGCACGCTGCATGGATTGCGGCATTCCCTATTGTCACGGCCCGACGGGCTGTCCCGTGCACAACCAGATCCCCGACTGGAACGATCTGGTCTATAACAACAACTGGGAAGAGGCGATCCGCAACCTCCACTCCACCAACAACTTCCCGGAATTCACCGGCCGCGTCTGTCCCGCGCCTTGTGAGGAGGCGTGCACGCTGAACCTCGAGGATGCACCGGTCGCTATCAAGACCGTCGAGCAGGCCATCGCCGACAAGGCCTATGAATTGGGCTTTATCGTGCCGAAGCCGGCGACGATCCACACCGGGAAAAAAGTTGCCGTCATCGGTTCCGGGCCCTCGGGCATGGCAGCCGCACAGCAGCTTGGCCGTGCCGGTCACGAGGTTCATGTCTACGAGCGTGAATCCAAGCCAGGCGGGTTGCTGCGTTACGGCATTCCGGATTTCAAGATGGAGAAGAACTTCATCGATCGCCGTGTCGAGCAGATCAAGGGCGAAGGCGTCACCTTCCATTGCGGCGTCAATGTCGGCGTGGATGTGACGGTCGAGGCGCTTCTGGCCGACCACGATGCCGTGCTTTATTGCGGCGGCTCGGAAACCCCGCGCCCGGCCGGTATCGGCGGCGCTGATTTCAACGGCGTTTACGACGCCATGCCTTACCTCGTACAGCAGAACCGCCGCGTTGGCCGCGAAAACATCGACAGCATCGGCTGGCCTGCCGATCCCATCCTCGCCGGCGGCAAGCATGTTGTCGTTGTTGGTGGCGGTGATACGGCGTCTGACTGCGTCGGTACGGCCTTCCGCCAGGGTGCGGTGAAAGTCACGCAGCTCGACATCCGCCCGATGCCGCCGGAAAAGGAAGACAAACTCGCGGTCTGGCCTTTCTGGGCAACCAAGATGCGCACGTCGTCCTCGCAGGCCGAAGGCGCCATTCGCGAGTTCCAGGTCGCCACGCTCGAATTCGTTGGCGAAGACGGCGTTCTGACCGGTGTGAAGTGCTGTCAGGTGGATGACCGTCGCAAGCCCATCGCCGGCACGGAATTCATCATCAAGGCCGATCTCGCCTTCATCGCCATCGGCTTCTCCGGCCCCTTCACCGATAGCGTGCTGAAGGAAATGAATGGAAAGCTGACGCTCAACACCGATCGCCGCGGCTCCACCAATGTGGTCGCCAATGAGACGGACTACAGGACCTCGGTCGACAAGCTGTGGGCGGCGGGCGACGTTCGCCGCGGCCAGTCGCTGGTGGTCTGGGCCATCCGCGAAGGCCGCCAGGCGGCACGCGCAATCGACGAGGCGCTGATGGGTGCAACCGTCCTGCCGCGCTGAGCCGGTTGATGCGGCGCAAGCCGTCGTAACGAAAACAGAAAGGCCTGTTGTGTTTCACAACAGGCCTTTTGTTTGACTGGAGAACCGGAACGCGATGGAGGTCTCGCATTCAGGGGGACGGACAATATATCGCGCCTGAGAATTGCAATAATATTACGTGCTTCAAAAGACAGGACTGGTTCAGCAGTAGGGGAGGCTGATGCGAAAGGAGGCCCCGCCAGCGGGAGAATCACTGATGGTGATCTCTCCGCCATGGTAGCGGACGATTTCCTGCACGAGGTTGAGACCGAGCCCGGTGCCGCGATCCTTGGGCCTCAACCGGTGGAATGCGTCGAACACGGCTTCCCGGTCCTCTTCGGGAATTCCGTTGCCTTCGTCGGATATGTCGATCACGCGGTTGGCCCCTACTTTTATGGTGATCGTTCCGCGATTGCCGCCATGTTCGATGGCATTTTGCACGATGTTCATCAGGGCGCGTTGCAGCGAGGCGTCATCGGCAAGGGCGAGGATAGGCTCTTCTTCCGGCTCGAACGAAAGCTCGTAGCCTTGAGAGATTGCAAGCGGCGCCATATCTGCCACGACCGACCTGCAAAGGCCAACGAGATCAAGCGGGATAAGGGGCGCCTTTTGCCCGCCAAGTCGCTGCAGATCGAGCAATTGTTCGGCAAGCACGGCGATACGGCTGGCATCTGCCAATATCCTGCTCCGGTCCGGCCCGTCCAGCAGCGTTTCGACACGGGTCTGGAGAATGGCGACCGGGGTTCGCAATTCATGGGCGGCATCGAGGATGAAACGCTTGTGTCGCTCATAACCATCGTCCAGCCGTTGCAACGCGCCGTTGACGGCATGAACGAGCGGCTGCACCTCCCGTGGAATATCGGCATCCGGTAACCGATATCCACGCTTGTCGATATCGATGGTTTCCGCCGTGTGCGCAATGGTGGAAAGGGCGAGAAATTCCCTGCGAATGATCCAGGGAATGGTCACGATCGTGACGATGGACATGAGAATGAGGATCGGCAGGATCAATATGTTGGAGAACAGCAGAACCGGGAATGTCATGCTGAACGGACCGCCTTTGCCGATCATCACGAACTCGCCCGCCGGTCCGGAAACACGGCGGACGACGGCGATGCGCACGACGGCAAGATAGGAATAGGACAAGGCCGCGTCGCGCACATCGGAAACCCTGATATCGCTGAGCTGCTGATCCATGTTGAATGCTTCGGGCACTGGCCCGCCCTGCACGACATCGCCCTTTTCGCCGACCGCGACGAACCAGAAATCGGGCATGTTGCTGCGCATCTCGATGAAATCTTGCGTCTCCTCGAGCACCAGTCGACCGTCCTTGTCCCGCACGATTGCATTGGCGGTAATCTGGGCTGCCTGCGGGCTGAGCAGGGCGCTGCCTGCACCGCCGCTCGACAGATAAGCGACGATCGCAGCACTGACGATGAAAAGGCTGCCGATCTGGAACAGCAGCAATTGAATTGTCAGGCGACGCTTGAGCGATTTCCTCCCGGCCAGCTTCATGCGGCTGCCCTCAGAAGATAACCAACGCCGCGAATGCCGTGGACTTCGAGGCCCGCATCCGCCGCCTGCAATTTGCGGCGCAGGCGCGAAATGTGGGAATCAAGCGCATTGGACTGGATCTCGTCGTCGAAATTATAAACGGCCTCTTCGAGCACCGATCGCAGCACCGTCCTGCCCTGCCGGCGCAGCAGGGCTTCGAGAATGAGCAGCTCGCGTCTCGTCAGGGGAATGAACTCCCCCTTGATGCGCACCTCCCGGGTTTCGAAGCAAAATTCCAGCTTGCCCAGTTTCGCCGTCATCGTCACGGTGCCGGCCGGTCTGCGCATCAGGGCGCGGATGCGGGCCAGAAGCTCCTCGACGGCGAAGGGTTTGCCGAGATAATCGTCGGCTCCAAGGTTCAGGCCGTTCACCCGGTCCGCAAGCGTTCCCTGCGCCGTCAACACGATGACGGGCGGGGTGACGGGCAGCAGGCGCAGATCTTCTATGAGTTCGATGCCGTCGCCATCCGGCAATTGCCGGTCTAGCACGACGAGATCGTGAACGCCGTCCATGATCGCATGACGTGCAAGATCGAGCGTCCCGACATTATCGACGATGATATCGAACCGATGCAGGGCGGCGGACAGGGCTGCTGCCATTTCGCGTTCATCTTCAACAAGCAGCAGGCGCATGAATTGTTCTCGGCAATGTCTGGGCGCGCTTTCCGTGCAAGGTGTCGCGCATGAAATGAAAATGACGGTTTCGTGGATGTGTCGAAGAAAGATCGCCATGCGAAAATGCGGTTACAGGCCGCATTCCTGCAGAGCTTCACTTATCCTGCCATTTTCGGATTGCCTAAACATTACGCCCTGACGGGCTCTTGCCGGTCTGATAGCGCCTATTGCCTGGCCTGTGCCGCATCCGGGGCGATGCGATAGTCATCGATACGGCCCGCCGGCGCATCGGCCATCTCGCCACGCTTGGTCAGCCGTTCGCGCGGCGATTCCACCACCGATACGCGTGTCGGCCCGGCTGTCGCTGGGGTGTCGCCAAGCAGCCTGTCGCCGCCATCGAGATTGGGATCGGTGAGGCTGATCGGTTGCGTGCGTACCTGTCCCGCGTCGATGCCGAGTGCCGGCAGCGAGGTGAGCGCGGGCAGATTGCTGCCATCCAGTTTCACGAGGTCCGGCCCGGCGCTGTCGAGGTGCCTGCGCACGAATTTCTCGACGTAAAAGGCAAGCTTGCGTTTGCCGGCGCTTGTCATGCCAACGCCATCGGCCTCGCGCAGGCGCGCCTGCTGACCGTTCATGTCGTAACCGGTAATGACGAATTTTCCCGCCTCATCGACGAAACCGTCCCACACATCCACGAATTCGCCGCCGTATTTCTCGACATGGCTGCGATAAAGCCGGTTGAAGCCGACCAGATCGGCCGTGAGCGACGGCGACTGGAAAGCGGGCAGTCCAACCCACAGCAGCGGTACCTTCTTGCGACCGGCAATGGTCAGAAGCTCATCGATCCGCCGCTCATATTCCTTGAACCAGACATCGGTGCCGAATTTTTCCCTGATATCGCCGATCTGCATCTGCTGGCGATCGTTCGATCCCATCATGATGACGATCGTGGCCGGGTTGGTTTCGTTTATGAACTGCGGCAGGTTGGCGAACCAGTCGTAATAATCGGTGCGAACGAGGCCGGAAGAGCCGTTTGCCCGCACATCCACGGCAATTGCCGGCGAACTGGCAAAGGCGTTGACCAGTTCTTCGCCCATGCCTCCGGCCAGAAAATCGCCGACCACCAGCACGCGCCTTGCATTTTCAAGCTTGGCGGCCGGCTCCGGTTTTATGGTTCGCATCTGAACCACCGAAGGCGTTTTTCTTGCGGGCTGCGGACGAGTGACCGCTCTTTCGCGCGGGGCCGATGGGAAATCCCGGCGGTTGCGCGGCTGGTATTCGCGGCCCGGCGCATCCTCTCGTCCCACGGGCCTGCCGAACAGCATTTCGAACAGAGTTCGCCGCTGTTCCTGGGCAAAGCTTTCGGACGGCACGAGCGGGGCGCAGATGGCCGCACAAAGAATGATGACGCAGAAGCGCCAGCCTGTCTTTCCGCGTTTCGCAGCAGGTGTCCTACTCATGACATCGACCTTTCCGGATGGCTCGGCGGCGGTAACGACCGTCGCCGAATTTGCCGGCACACTATTAGTTGCGCAGGGCTCTCAGCAATCGCTGCGACGGCTGGCCGTCATTCTCCATGCCCATGCGCGACTGGATGGCGCTGATGGCAGCCTTTGAACCGGAGCCGAAATTGCCGTCGATCTCGCCATCGTAATAACCCAGTTCCTTCATGCGGGTCTGGAGTTCGAACTTTTCACGAATATCGAGCGTGCCATCCGGGCGTGGCCATTTCTGCTGCATGCCGCCATAACCGGCTATCTCGTCGGCAAGCAGGCCAACTGCCAGCGCATAGCTGTCCGATGCGTTGTATTTCTTGATGGTGAAGAAGTTTTTCATCATCAGGAACCCGGGGCCGTTTGCGCCGCCCTGCAATTTCAGCATGGCGCGGTCGGAGCCGCGGGTGAAATTCTTGCCGTTCGGGCGGGCAAAACCAAGCTTTGCCCATTCGGCAATCGTCTTCGTCTGGCCTTCGTAACGCGCGCCGCCCCGCGGCACTGCGGTCTCGTAACCCCATGTCCGGCCGGGCTCCCAGCCATTCCGGGAAAGAAGATTGGCAGCCGTTGCCAGAGCGTCGGGAACCGAGTGCCAGATATCGCGCTTGCCGTTGCCATCAGCATCCACCGCATAAAGCAGATAGCTGGTCGGAATGAACTGGGTGTGACCCATCGCGCCCGCCCAGGAGCCCGTCAGCTGCTTGGGCGTCACATCGCCCGCCTGCAGGATTTTGAGCGCGGCGATCAATTGCGTGCGCGCAAATTTGGCGCGCTTGGGGTCGGAATAGGCAAGTGTGGCCAGCGCCTGCGGAATATTGTGCAGTCGCTCCGGCTTTTCGAGAACGGCGCCGTAATTGGATTCCATCGACCAGATGGCAAGGATGATATGTTTATCGACGTTGAAGTTGCGCTCGATCCAGTTGAGGGTCGTCGCATGCTTCATCTTCATCTCGCGGCCGATCCGCACCGTATAGGGGTTCACGCGGGAATCGAGATAATCCCAGATCTGGGTGGTGAATTCCGGCTGAAAAGTCGCCTTGCGCAGCGCATCCGGATCCGGCTCGCTGACGCCGGCAAAGGCCTTTTGATATGTGGCCTTGCTAATGCCTTCTTTGGCGGCTGTTGCGTAGAACTGGTTGATCCACTGTCTGAACCCCGCATCTGCGTGAGCAGAAACGGGCACCAGCGAGATTGCCAAACCTGCAACCATCATGCAGCCGAATTTGCGGACACCTGAAAGGATCATCTTTATCATCGTCAGTCTTTCGTTCTCTCGAATGTCATTTCGATTGCGAAAACGCATCGGGCGTCGTCATGGATAACAAAAGAACGTCAACAAATTCTTTACCATTAATAGATGGTAGCGTCACCCTTTACAAAACGTTGTTATTTTTGAAATAACAACAGCGTGCGGGGATTGTGATCAAGTTTTATCTCTCAGGAGGGATATGTGGTAGAACAGAAGAAAATTCGGAAGGCCGTATTTCCGGTCGCAGGTCTCGGCACGCGTTTCCTGCCCGCAACCAAGGCGGTTCCGAAAGAGATGCTCACCGTCGTCGACAAGCCTGTCATTCAATACGTCGTCGACGAGGCGGCGGAAGCGGGCATCGAGCATTTTGTATTCGTCACCGGCCGAGGCAAGGCCGTGATCGAAGATTATTTTGATATTCAATTTGAACTCGAACAGATGCTGCGCGAGCGCAACAAGAATGCCGAGCTGACATTGCTGGCCGGCCTTCTGCCCAAGGCGGGCACGGCAAGCTTCACGCGCCAGCAGGTGCCGCTCGGCCTTGGCCATGCGGTATGGTGCGCACGGGACATCGTCGGTGACGAGCCTTTCGCCGTGCTTTTGCCTGACATGATCATGCATTCGCAGAAGAGCTGCCTGAAGGGCATGGTCGAACTTTACGACCAGACCGCCGGCAACGTCATCGCGGTGCAGGAGTGCGCCCCTGATCAGACGCATAAATACGGGATTGTCGGCGTGGGCGATGCCGTGGGCGAAGGTTTCAAGATCACCGAAATGGTCGAGAAGCCGGCCAAGGGAACGGCGCCGTCGAATTTCTACATCAACGGCCGTTATATCCTTCAGCCCGAGATTTTCGACATTCTCGAAAATCAGGAACGGGGTGCCGGCAACGAAATCCAGCTGACGGACGGCATGTTGACGCTTGCCCAGTCGCAGGAGTTTGCCGGCTATCATTTCCGCGGCCAGACCTTCGATTGCGGCGCCAAGGATGGTTTCATCCTCGCCAACGTTGCCTTCGCCCTGGAGCGTGGTGATATCCGTCCTGCGATCGAGGAGCCGATCAAGGCCCTGATCGAAGGTCTGAAGTAATTCAGCCCAGATATGCCATCAAAATATGTCATGGGAATCCCGGCCTTGCGCCGGGATTTCTGTTTTGAAGCGGTTTATCGCTTCAGGACAAGTCCGGCGCCGAAACGCAGTTCGCTGCTGTCATAAACCGGCGTCCACTGGTAGCTGACGTCCGCCGTCAGGTCGAGATAGCGGTTCAGGCCCCAGGTCAGGCCGGCGCCTGCGGTATATTCCACCGCATTCTCGATGTCAGAGGAGGGGAATGTCCGGTGGACGACCTGCCCCGTCAATCGTGCAACCAGATTGCTGCGCAATTCGTGGGTCAGGCCGGCATCGAGCCGATAGGAAATCCAGCCGCCCTGCGGGCCGCCGGCGAAGTCCTCTATCATCGTGCGCAGCCCGAGATTGACGTTGGTGCCGCGCTGGGGTGACCAGTTCAGTTCGCCGTCCAGCGTCAGCGCGCCGATGGCGGCAAGGCGGTCGTCGTCATATTGTTTGCGCAGGTAACCGATGGCGGCCTCACCGCGCGTCTTTTCGCCGAGATCGACCTCGGTTCCGATCTTCGCGCCATAGGAATTCGAGGAGCGGGCGTAACCGGAATTATCGAGACGCCGGTCATACTTCGTCGTCCCGGCGTTCAGTTCGAGGAAGGGGATCAAGGCCGGCGACAATTCGTAGCCGATGCGCCCGCGCAGGTTCGCGGCTTTCTGGTCGCGGTCGCTGAGGCTAATCGGCTGGCCGTTCAGGCCCTTCGCATCCGTATAGACCGTTCGCGACAGATCGAGCGCCGCAAGCCCGCGCAGCTTGCCGAAATCCCGTTCGATCGATGCGCCGGCGGTGAAGCGGTGTTCGCCACCCTGCACCGATGCGCCGGTCAAAGCGTTGGGATCTGTCGTATCTTCGCGGCTGAATTCGTAACCGGCCGTGAGATTGGCCGTTGTTTCTTCACCAAGATCGAGGCGCAGATCGGCCTCGAGCCTTGCCCTCGGCTCCTCACCATCCTTGTCGCTGCCGAAGTTCCTCTCCCAGGCGCCATCACCCGTCACCGTCAGCGCGTGGCGGGACCAGTCGCTGGTCAGCGTACCCCGTATGCCCGTTGTCAGGTAGTTGCGCCGGGAAGGGCCGCCGGTATTGGTCTGTTTTTCCGTATTGATCGTCTGGCTGATCGAAGGCCGCAGCAGGAATGTGCCGAGCCTAATGCCGGGGGTCTGTCCCGGCTGGCTCGCTATTTGCGGGTTTTCGCCACCGTCTACCGTCGGCTCATAGGGATTTTCGGCCTCGGCATAGGGCTGTCCCGCTTCGTCCTGCTGTTCGAAGATCGCATCGCCGGGATTGTTCGAGGGGCGCCACAGTTGCGGCGCGGGTGCAGGTACGCTGGTTTGCGCCGTATTCGCCTCAGTCTCTGCTGTCGGCGTGCCGGGAGGCGTTCCGTCGCGGGAGGGAACTGCATTGGGCAGGGGTGTCGTGACCGCAGTCTGTGCGAAAGCGTTTCCGGACGTGCAAAGAAGCGTGCAGGCAAGCAGCATGGTTGCTGCTTTCCGCGACGTCGGCAGACGTGTGGCGGCGCCCTTCACATTCATTCCTCTTCACCCGGCGAATTTGGCCGATGCCGGATCGAAAGTTCGCCAAGCACTTCTCCAGGCCATTGAGCGACAGGCCGGAGAAATGATGTGGACAAACCGGCGATCAGGCAGGCGACGCAAGTTTTAACATCGCTTTAACAATAGGTTTTTTATGGTTAACAGTTGATAAAGATTGCCGAGATTTCAGCGTTGCGGTGGCAGCGGGATATCAGCGGCCGTTTTGGTCCGCGGCGGCAGGTCAATTTCCTGAGGCCGGACTGTTCGGAGACCTACGCCTTAATGAAAAATACTTCTAATATGATAAGATTTAAACGTTTCAATCTGGCACGGAATTGTCCTATAATTCGTGGTGCTGGCCATAAGCGCTCAGCAAATCCTGTTGATTTTTATTTTTTGTGACAGTTTCTTTTCATGAATCCCGTTTTGAACATCAATCAGGTTGGTTTTTATTGCTGGGATATTACCAACGACCGATTTTATCTCGACGAAATCTGCGCTGAACTCTTCGGAATTCCGCTGAGGCAGGCGATGCAGGGCATCAGCATTTTCCAGATGCTTGAAAAAGTGGATCTTGATCATCGAAATCGCGTCATCGAGACCGCGTTGACCACGCTGAAGGCCGCAAGCTTCTACAGCCAGGAATATGCGGTGCGCCGTGGTGACGGAACGGTCTCGTGGGTAAGGACGGTCGGGCGATATCTGGTCGA
The DNA here is from genome assembly GCF_010669145.1 of Rhizobium oryzihabitans. NCBI lineage: Bacteria > Pseudomonadati > Pseudomonadota > Alphaproteobacteria > Hyphomicrobiales > Rhizobiaceae > Rhizobium > Rhizobium oryzihabitans. The sequence continues at coordinate 882,167 of NZ_CP048635.1, read as the reverse complement.
TGAGGAAAACATCCCTTTCAAGCGGCTTGGCACGATTGAGGAAATTTCTCCGCCCGACTTGCGGCATTGACTTGCGCCACTAAAAAGCAGCGCTCGCCGGCTGGAGAGTGGACATATTCCGGGTGAAAGAGTAACAGTCGGCCATGATTACGCGCGCCGTCAAACTGGTCGAAGACAATGCCATCGAATCCGCCGTGCGGACGATTTCGATGGAGCGGGCTGGCCTTGCCGCTCTTGAGGACGCTCTCAGGAACGGTCTTTCCGAGCCTTTCTGCAAGGCGATCGAGACCATCGGCCAGTCAAATGGCCGTCTTATCATAACAGGGGTCGGCAAAAGCGGACATATAGGCGCGAAGCTCGCGGCCACATTCGCCTCGACGGGCACGCCTGCCTTTTTTGTGCATGCGGCGGAGGCCAATCACGGCGACCTGGGGATGATCGGCGGTGATGACGTGGTTTTAGCTATCTCCAAAGGCGGGGAAAGTGCGGAGCTGCGCAGCATCATCAACTATTCGCGCCGTTTCTCCATTCCGCTGATCGCGCTTACCTGTTCGGAAAACTCGTCGCTGGCGAAAGCTTCCGACATCGTGCTTCTCGTTCCCAATGAACAGGAAGCCTGCCCGCTCGGTCTCGCGCCCACAACCTCCACATTGATGCAGCTGGCACTCGGCGATGCCCTTGCCGTGGCACTTCTGGAGGCACGCAATTTCACCGCCGGCGATTTCAGGGTGTTTCATCCCGGTGGCAAACTGGGCGCAAGCCTCACGCTGGTCAGCGATATCATGCATACGGGTGATCGCGTGCCGCTGGTCACCAAGGGTACGGCCATGCCGGAAGCGGTCGGCGTTCTCTCCCGCAAGCATTTCGGCTGCGTTGGCATTCTCGACGAGGATGGCCGCCTGTGCGGCATCGTCACCGAGGGCGATCTGGCTCGCAACCTGTCGCGCAACCTCGCCGAATTGACGGTTGACGACATCATGACCCGCAATCCAAAAACGGTCAAAAAATCGGTGCTGGCGACCAGCGCTCTGGCGACGCTTGAAAAATTCCACATTGGCGCACTGATCGTCATCGATGACGACAACCGGCCGATCGGACTGGTGCATTTCCACGATCTTCTGCGGATTGGCGTCGCCTGACCGTCAGGATCGGTCGAGCGGTTCTATCGTGAGGGTTCGACCACGCGCGGCCGCGATCCTGACACGTGTTCCGGCAGGCATATCCTCGCCGTTGACGGACCACCATGTGTCATCCAGCCTTATCCGGCCTCGCCCTTCGACGATCGGCTCCTGCAACGTCGCGGTGCGGCCGACAAGGCTTGCCTCTCGCTGATTGAGAAAGGGTTCGTCGCTGGTTTCCCGGTTTCTGCCGAAATACCGCCGGCCAAGCAGGGCAAAGATTATGGAGAGGGCGGCAAAGAGCACAAATTGTAATTGCCATGCCCAGAATGCCGCGTCCCACAAAAACAGCGAGACCGCGCCGATGACCAGCGCGGCAAGGCCGATCCAGATCAGGAACACCCCCGGAGCAACGAGTTCGGCGGCCAGCAGAATGAAGCCGACGATCCACCAGCTCCATGGTCCAAATTCCGAGGCGAGCCGTTGCAGCATCATCACTTCTCCGATGAAGAGCCGAAGGGATTGCCGGGCACCGTGACATTGATGGTCTGGCCGGAAGACCGCGTCGGTGGCACCGAGCGGGAAGATGTGGGGGCGGCGGGTGCGGTTGGCGCATCGCCCCTGTCGCCGAAGACCTCTTTTGCAATCGTGCCGATACCGCCGAGCGAACCGATCAGCGCCGAAGCCTCCATCGGCATCAGCACGATCTTGGAATTCTTGGCGGTGCCGATCTCGGCGAGCGCCTCGGTATATTTCTGGGCGACGAAATAGTTGATGGCATGGACATTGCCGGCGGCAATGGCGTCCGACACCATTCGGGTGGCGTTGGCTTCGGCCTCGGCCAGACGTTCGCGGGCTTCGGCATCGCGGAACGCCGCCTCGCGTTGACCTTCCGCCTCAAGAATGGCCGATTGCTTTGCACCTTCGGCGCGCAGAATCTGGGCGTTGCGGGCGCCTTCTGCCTCCAGCACCTGCGCGCGTTTTTCACGCTCCGCCTTCATCTGCCGTGCCATGGAATCGACGAGGTCCTTCGGCGGCGCAATGTCCTTGATCTCGATGCGCGTGACCTTGATGCCCCATGGTCCCACGGCCTCATCCACCACGCGCAGAAGGCGATCATTGATCGCATCGCGGTTCGACAGCAATTCGTCGAGATCCATCGAGCCCATCACCGAGCGGATGTTCGTCATGGTGAGGTTTTCAATCGCCATTTCCAGGTTGGAAATCTGGTAGGCGGCCTGGGCGGCATTGAGGACCTGATAGAAGGTGACGGCATCGGCGGAGACACTGGCATTATCGCGTGTGATAACTTCCTGTGTCGGTATATGGAGCACCTGCTCCATGACATTCATTTTCGAACCGATGCTTTCGATGAAGGGCACGATGAGGTTCAGGCCGGGCTCGAGCGTGCGGGTGTAGCGCCCGAACCGTTCAACCGTGTAACGATGTCCCTGCGGCACGGTCTTGATACCGGCAAACAGCACCAGAATAACCAGCGCCACCGCTGCCAGAACAACAATATCGAAGCCGCCCAATTCAATCATCACATTTCCTCCAGGGTAAGAACCGTCAGGGGTTTTACCCCAGTAGCGTTATGGCAAGATTACACCCAGCCTTGCAACTCTCGCCGTACAACCTTTTCGAGAACATCCATACCCTCGGCGCTGTCGTTAAGACAGGGGATATGGGTAAATTTCTCGCCGCCATTATGCAGGAAAATCTCGCCGGCTTCACCGGCAATTTCTTCAAGCGTCTCAAGACAATCCGATACGAAGCCGGGATTCATGACGGCGATGCGCTTGATGCCTTCTGAAGCCAGCTTTTCGACGGTTTTGTCGGTATAGGGCTGCAACCATTCCTCCGGCCCGAAACGCGACTGGAAGGTGATCATGAAATTCTTGTCCGTCCGTCCCAGCGCTTCGCGCAGCAGGCGGGCGGTCTTCTGGCAATGACAATAATAGGGATCACCCTTTTTGAAATAGGATTGCGGAATGCCGTGGAAGGAGGTGATCAGCATCTCCGGCTCCCAGTCCAGCGTCACCAGATGGTTTTTGACGGAGGCGGCGAGCGCGTCGATATAGGCCGGATCGTCATGATAGGGCGGCACGGTGCGCAGTGCAGGTTGCCAGCGCAGCTTCATCAGGTGTTCGAAAGCCTTGTCGTTGACGGTTGCCGTGGTCGATGCGGCATATTGCGGGTAGAGCGGAAAAAGCAGGATTTTTTCGCAGCCCTGTTCCTTCAGTGCGTCGATTTTCGAGGCGATGCAAGGCTGCCCGTAGCGCATCGCCCAGTCAACGACGACATTGGGCAGATCCGTCAGCGCCTTTGCCATCAACTCACCCTGGCTGCGGGTATAGGTGCGCAGATAGCTTTCGTCGCGTTCCTGGTTCCAGATTTCCTCATAGGCCTTGCCGACCTTTTGCGGACGCTTGTTGAGGACGATGCCGTAAAGGATCGGATACCAGTAAAGGCGGGACCATTCGATGACGCGCTTGTCGCTTAAGAATTCCGCCAGATAACGGCGCATCGGCCAATAATCCGTACCATCCGGCGTGCCGAGATTGACGAGCAGAACGCCGACCTTGCCAAATCTTATGCCGGGATGGTCTACGGGGAGTGCGGATAGTTCTGTCGCCATGAATGACACCCTGAAACTCGGACTGGTTGCGTGAGAAGCGGTTTCGTTTGAAGGCGAAAACGCTCCATCGTCTGTTTTATGCATGCCGGACGTAAACCGTGAGGGGTTTTGCCGGAAATGCCGGAGCTATACGCCCGCGCCGTCAATTTGTTCACGTGTTCTAGACGAAATTTTTCAGGATTAAACCACCAGCTGGGGTGTTTTCCGGGCAGGGGGGTCGGCAGGATGTCTTTCGATAAAATGCAATCCGTAATGTTTTGTTTTTAAATGGAAAATGAGAAGCCGGCCCCGATGTCCGGGGGCCGGCTCCTTGTCTGCGGCAAATTGCCCTGTCTATTGCTTCCTGCTTATTGCGCCGGAAGCTCCAGTTCCTCACCGATCTCGATGTGGTTCGGATGCTTCAGTGTGTTCGCCTTGGCAATTCTGGTCCAGAGAGCGCCGTCGCCATATTTTTCGGCAGCGATCTTCCAGAGCGAGTCACCCTTTTCAACGACATATTTGCTGACGGCAGCAGCGGCTGCCGCAGGCGCAGTAGCGGCCGGTGCGGTGGCAGCAGGCGCTGCGGGCGCCGGAGCCGGTGTTGCTGCCGGAGCCTGTGTGCCTGCTGCCGGTGCCGGTGCGGTTGCTGCGGGTGCAGGTGCTGCGGGCTTTGCCGGAGCCACGTAACCGGCAGGTGTCACTTCGCTGATGCGGCCGTCTGTATAGGGCTTATAGGGGCTGTTTGCGGTGATATAAGCGGCGACAGCCTCTTCGAGGTTGGGGCCGAAATCATAGGCGTTGATTGCCTTCGTCGCAAAGACCTTGAAGCCATCACCGCCGGTGCGAACATAGTTGTTGGCCGCGACGATATAGGTCTTGGCCGGGTCGAGCGGCACAAAGGTCTCGCCGTCTTTGACCTCAACTGAAACGATGCGGCTGCCGGCAGGCTTCGAGCGGTCGAAAGAATATTTCAGGCCGGAAACCTGCATGAAACGGCCAGCACCATCATCGATCTGGCTAACGCCGTTTTCGAGGGCGGCGCGAATATCCTCGCCCTTCAGCTGGAAGGTCGCGACGGTGTTCTGGAACGGCAGAACCGTCAGGACCTCGCCCATCGAGACATCGCCGGCATCAATGGAAGCGCGCAGGCCGCCGCTATTTGCGAAAGCGATGGTAATGCCCTGATCCTTCACACGGGCCAGTGTGGCGTCCGCCACCAGATTGCCCATGGAGCATTCCTTGACGCGGCAAATCTTGCGGTCGCCCTCGATCGGGCCTTCCGAAGTGCCGACGACCTTGGATTTCAGCGCCTCGATCGGTGCTTTCAGCTCGTCGATACGCTTCAGCGTCGCTTCATCGGGTTTGAAGGAGGAATCGATCAGGATCGGGTCGCCCTTGCTTTCCTTTACCACACCGCTGTCATCGAAGACGACGCGCAGGTCACCGAGATATTTGCTGTATTGCCCTGCCTGAACCACCGGAACCTTGTAGCCGCCAGGATTGTCGACGAGCGTCGGATAGGGGCCTTCGGCCTTCTGGTCGGTGTTGGAAAGCAGTGTATGCGAGTGGCCGCCGACCACGACGTCCACATCCGGGATTTTCGCGATGAATTCGAGGTCGCGCGGATATCCGACATGGGTAAGGGCGATGATCTTGTTGACGCCGTCCTGCTTCAGCTTCTGCACCTGTTCGCTGATTTTCGCGACATCTTCGGCAATGGTGATATTGGGACCGGGCGTTGCCAGTTCCGCCGTGTCGTTGGCGACCGCACCGACGATGCCGATTTTCTGGCCGCCGACTTCAAGGACGATGGAAGGCTTGACGCGATCGCCGATCTTCGAGGCGGCGCTGGCGACCACGTTTGCGGTCACCACCGGAAACTGGACCTTGTCGAGGAAGCCGGCAAGCCCGTCTTCGCTATCATCGAACTCATGGTTGCCGACGGTCATGGCGTCGAACTTCATGGCGTTCAGCATTTCTGCTTCAACGGTGCCCTTGTAGGTGGTGTAGAATAGTGACCCCTGAAAATTATCGCCGGCATTAAGCAGAAGAACATTTTTCCCTTCAGCCTTGAGCGCGTCGCGGGTCTGGTTGATTGCCGTCAAGAGGCGCGCAGCACCGCCGAAGCATTCATTCTTGCCTTCTTCTTCCGCCGAGCAGGTCGAGTCGGACTTGTTGATCGATTCGATACGGGAGTGAAAATCGTTGATGTGAAGAATGTTGAGCTCGTAATCGGCCAGAGCCGCTCCAGCCGAAAGCGTTATTACCGAAACGCTCAGCATGCCCAGTCCCAAAATTTTCTTCATGGTCCCTCTCTCCTGTTCAAAGCGGAAGCCACGGCCGGTCGATCATCATCCGGTCGTGCTTATTTTCTAGTCCGAAAATATGTCAGTCTTTCAAAGCGCGATGTTTCCATTTAGCGGCAGTTGTCGCAAGAGAAATTATGACAGTCACGCAATAAAGAAAAACGCACGCCTGAAGCGTGCGTTTCACAATGCTATCCATTTGAAAATATAAGATTATCAGCCTTGACGCGTCAGCGAGAACTGGCTGTTTGTGTCTGTCGTGCAATTCAATTGTGACGGGGAGACAAGGGCGCAGTTGACGCGCGATTGCGTATTGCGAACCAGCGACGTCATGTTGATTTCGTAGAGCGTCGGCGAAATGGTGACATAGGTGCCGGACGCCAGAAGCGTATTGGTGTCGGTCGAACGTGTAGAGAAAGCGCCGTTCTGGAATGTCGATACGATGCCGTTACGGTCGATCCAGCGGCCATCGACGGCCGGCCCGCGGGCAAGCGAGGGGGCCATCGAGGTCTGCTGGGAGGGACCCGGCGCGACGCATGAAGACACCGCGATGGCGGCTGAAAGCAAAGCAGCGCTTGTCTTGAAGTTCATGAGCCTGTTCTCCTGCGATTCGATGAAACCCTTGTGCTTCGACCATGCCGTGAAGCGTTCTTTATTTCAAGGCAACGTTGTTTGCTCTCCCGGGTTCCTGACGTCCCGCATGAAAGCGCCGGCGTGACAAATATGAGACTCCGTCCCTCAGCGCACCAGAATATTGCGGAACTGCCAGGGATCGGACTTGTCGATATTGTCGGGAAACAGGCCGGGGCGACTGTCGAGCGGCGTCCAGTCCGTGTAATGTCCCTCGACCGGGCCAAGATAGGGGCGCTGCACCTCAAGGCATCGGCGGTAATCCATTTCATCCGCCTCGACGATGCCGGCCTGCGGATTTTCAATTGCCCAGACCATTCCGGCCAGCACCGCCGAACTGACCTGCAGCCCGGTCGCATTCTGGTTGGGCGCGAGTGAGCGCGCCTCCTGCAGGGTCAGCCGCGAGCCGTACCAATAGGCGTTTTTGTCATGGCCATAGAGAAGAACACCCAGCTCGTCGGCGCCGTCGACGAGTTCGTCCTCGCCGAGCACATGCTGGATCGGCTGGGCCGTGCCGCCATTGCCGAAGAGTTCGTGCAGGGAAAGAATGGCGTCGTTGCAAGGGTGGTAGGCATAATGACAGGTGGGGCGATAGATCACGCCGCCATCGTCATTGCGGACGGTGAAATAGTCGGAAATCGAGATCGCTTCATTGTGGGTGACCAGAAATCCATATTGCGGGCCCTGGCCCGGACACCATGTCCGCACCCGGGTATTGGCGCCGGGTTGATCGAGATAGATCGCCGCCTTGCTGCCCTTTTTCTGCTTTTTCGCGTTTTTCGGCATCCAGTTTTCATGCGTCCCCCAGCCGAGTTCGGCCGGCTGAAAACCTTCGGCGATAAAACCCTCGACGGACCAGGTGTTCCAGAACGCCCCGAATGGCTTGGGCTCCTTTGCCCGCTGCGTGTCGCGCTCGGCCACATGCACGCCCTTGACGCCGAGCTGTTTCATGAGCTTTGCCCATGCTTCCCGGTCATGCGGCTGCGGCTCTTCGATATTAAGGCCCGTATCTCTGGCGAGATTGATCAGCGCCTGCTTCACGAACCAGGACACCATGCCCGGATTGGCGCCACAGGTGGAAACCGCCGTTGTGCCGCCCGGTTTGCGCGCCTTTTCCTTCAGCATGGTCTCGCGCAGCGAATAATTGGTTCTGGAGGCATTGTCGGCGTCGGCGTCGAAATAAAAGCCCGGCCATGGCTCCACCACGGTGTCGATATAGAGCATGCCGTGTTTGCGGCAGAGCCTCATCAGATCAACGGATGCGGCATCGACGGAAAGATTGACGCAAAAGCCCTGGCCCTGGACACCTTTGAGGAGCGGCTTGAGAACCTCCTTATAGTTTTCCTTGGTCAGATGTTTGCGGATGTGATGAATGTTTCTCTCAGCCAGAAACGCCGCGATATCCTCGCGCGGATCGATGACGACGAGACGGGTCCTGTCGAAATTGAAATGACGTTCGATCAACGGAAGAGTACCGCGCCCGATGGAGCCGAAGCCGATCATGATGATGGGGCCGTCAATATCGCCGTAAATCGGATGGTTTGCGTCCGTCATTCGTCAATTTTCCTTTTTCAGCCAATAAGTAAGCTAGATCATAAAAGCGTGCCACAATAAAGGGCAGGTGGATGACGGACATATGACGGTGACGACGACGGGATGGACCGGCGCACCCTTTCCACCACATTCTACCTCTTCGCATTTTAGATAGTGCGTTTATAATTATGTTCTTCTTTTCGTGTATATGTCCAAAGGCTTGGGGCTTTGGCCGGATGACGACGGGGGAAATTTTCGCCATCACAGGAGAGTTGCCTGTTGGATAGTCTTATCGAGCGTGTTGCAGCGCTTCAGAGTGCCACCCCCGTTCTGATCGCTCTCTATGATTCCGGGGACCGGTTGCGGCACGCCAACCCGTCGTTTCGGGAAAGCTTTCAGCTTGCTGCCGGAGATTTCCCGACCTGGGCGGATATCATGCGGCTGAACCATCGCCTGCGCACCGGCGTCGTCATAAGAAACAGCGATTTCGAGGGATGGCTCATGTCGGCGCAGTCCCGGCGCGGCAAGCTGCCTTATCGTGCCTTCGAGATGGACATGTATGACGGCCGCTGGTTCTGGATGACGGAGACGGTGCAGCAGGATGGCTGGATGCTCTGTGTCGCAAGCGACGTCACCGAATTGCGCCAGGGCTACAGAGCCCTGCGACAGGACCGCGATCTGGCGGTGCGCGCCTCGCAGACTGACGAATTGACGGGAACGGCCAACCGTCGTTTCGTTTTCGCGAAACTGGCCCTGCAGGTGGAACGGGTCGGCAGAGGTCTTGAAGCGCCCTTTTGCCTTTGCACGCTCGATATCGATTTTTTCAAGCAGATCAATGATCGTTTCGGCCACAAATGCGGCGATGCGGTTCTGCGCGATTTTGTCGGCATCGCCCATTCCGTCGTGCGCCGGGTGGACTGTTTCGGCAGGATCGGCGGTGAGGAATTCATGCTCATCCTGCCGCGCAGCTCCGTTGCCGAAAGCGGGGAGATTGTCGAACGACTGCTGCAAAGGGTGCGTCTTTCCAGACCCCTGCCCGATTTCCCGGATTTTTCCTACAGTTGCTCGGCCGGCATGACCGCCTATCGCATGGCGGAAAGCGCTGACGAGGTTTTCATGCGTGCCGACAAGGCCCTTTATGCGGCCAAGGAGAAAGGCCGGGACCGGCTTCTGGCGGTGACGGTTTAGACCAGTTCCGCCGCAATCAAGCCATGCAGCGAATTACCCACGAACAACCGCCCCCCGGCAATATCTTCCGGCTTCAGGGCCTGCCCGCGCGCCTTGCGTTCACGGATAAGATCGGCGCGCAGGACGCCCGGAAGAATGCCACTGTCGAGTGGGGGCGTCAGCAATTGCCCATCAGGCATTTCGACGAAGATGCTGGTCGAGGATCCCTCGCACAACTCGCCGCGCTCGTTGAGAAGCAGAACCTCATCCGCATCTGCGGCTGAGAATTCGGCGCGGGCAGCATCATAGGGCTCCCGGCGCGACGACTTGTGGCGATAGAAGGTATCGGCGGAATCAAGGGTGGTTTGGGTGGCAATGCGGACGCGCCAGACGGTATCCTCCTGCAACGGCCGAAAGGCGGCCGTTTCAATATCCAGCTCACCCTTGTAGTTCATGACAAGCTTTACGCAGAGCGGGTTTTCGCCGCCCACCGTCTTTTCCAGGGTCTGGACCGCATTGAGGGGTGCGCGAAAACCCAACGCATCGGCGGAGCGCAACAGCCGGCGCATATGCTGGTCAATGCGCTGAAAGCCCGATTGCGGCTCCCAGCGCAGCGTTTCCCTCAAGGTCAGATCGGCGGGTTTGCGTTTCATTGCCTTTGCTCGTCGCCTGCAGTCTTCATTGGTGTCCATACCGGCGATATCAACCGGCAAAGCTTGTCCGAAATAGGATAGCCTTGCCGGCTGGCGAGGTTAAGCCTGTTTGTTATCCAGCGCTTCCAGCTCGTCGATCAGCCCCTCGATCATCGAAAGGCCCTTGTCCCAGAAGGAAGGATCGGTCGCATCAAGACCGAAGGGCTTCAAAAGCTCGGAATGGTGCTTGGTGCCGCCCGCTTTCAAAAGTTCGAAATATTTATCCTGAAAGCCGGTCTCGGCTTTCTGGTAGACCGCATACAGCGAGTTCACCAGGCAATCACCGAAGGCATAGGCATAAACATAGAAGGGTGAATGGATGAAATGGGGGATATAGGTCCACCATGTCTCATAACCCTCGGAAATCCGGATCGCCGGGCCGAGGCTTTCGGCCTGAACGGAAAGCCACAATTCACCGATCTGTTCGGAGGTCAACTCGCCCTGTTTACGGGCGGTGTGCAGCTTGCGTTCGAATTCATAAAACGCGATCTGGCGCACGACCGTATTGATCATGTCCTCGACCTTGCGGGCGAGCATGGCCTTGCGCTCTCTCACATCCTTGGTGTCGTCGAGCAGCTTGCGGAAGGTCAGCATTTCACCAAAGACGGAGGCCGTTTCGGCAAGTGTCAGCGGTGTGGCGCACATCAGCGCGCCCTGACCGCCGGCCAGCACCTGATGCACGCCATGACCAAGCTCGTGGGCGAGCGTCATCACATCACGCGGTTTGCCGAGATAGTTGACCAGAACGTAAGGGTGGGCCGATGGCACGGTGGGGTGTGCGAATGCACCTGGCGCCTTGCCGGGGCGGGCGGGGGCGTCGATCCATTCCTCATCGAAGAAACGGCGGGCGATATCGGCCATCTCAGGGGCGAAATCGCCATAGGCGGAAAGCACCGTATCCTTCGCCTCATCCCATGGAATAATCGTATTGGACGTATCGGGAAGCGGCGCGTTGCGGTCCCAGTAGTTCATCTGCTCCATGCCGAGCCATTTCGCCTTCATGGCGTAATAGCGATGCGAAAGGCGCGGATAGGCGTTTTTGACGGCGGCAGCCAGCGCATCAACGACCTCGCGCTCGACGCGGTTCGCCAGATGGCGGCTGTCGGCAATGTCTTCGAATTTGCGCCAGCGGTCGGAAATATCCTTGTCCTTGGCGAGCGTGTTGGTGATGAGGGTGAAGACCCGCAGATTCTCCTTGAAGGTGGCGCTCAGCGCTTCCGCCGCCTTCCTGCGGGTTTCCGGATCCGGCTCCTGGAGCATGTTGAGCGTCACTTCCAGCGGAAGGCTTGCGCCGTCAATATCAAAACGCAGATCGGCCATCGTCTCGTCGAACAGACGGTTGAAGGCGCTCGCGCTGGTCATCGATTTTTCAAGGAACAGCTGTTCTAGCTGATCGTCAAGCTGGTGCGGCTTGTCCTTGCGCAAATCCACCAGCCAGGGCCTGTAGTGGCCGGCCAGGGCATCGTTTGCCATGCAGGCGTCCATCACGGCGTCGTCGATGCGGTTGAGTTCTAGCGTAAAGAACAGGAGATGGGCGGAAATATCCGTCAGTTTCGCCTGGGCATCGCCGTAAAGCTTGCCGTTTGCCGGGTTCGACGTATCGGAAAAATAAGTGAGTCCGGCAAAGGAGCCGATGCGGCCGATAAGATCGTCCAGCGCTTCGTACTCCTTGAGGGCAGCGCCAATGCCGTTGGCGCCTGTCGCCTTTGTGGCGGTCTCAAGCTTGCCCTTCCATTTATCCTCGAAAGCCGTCGCCATCGCCGCCGCCTTCTCGATATCACCCTTATATTCCGGCGAATCGCCAGACGGATAGAGATCCGAAAGCTTCCAGCCGGGTAGGTCGCCAAGCACGGGACCGGAGGTTTCCGCAAGGGAAAAGACGGGTTGCGGAATGGAGCGATTAAGGGTCATCGGACGTATCCTTCTGGTTATGCTTTTCGAAGCATATGGGGCCTTTGTTTCCCGTAGCAATGGATAAAATGCAAGCAAATCTCAAAACTGGATGTTCAAGTCTCCTGTGCCAGAGTGCGGCATAAGGGACCGCATGACGCAGGTCCATAAACCGGAAACCGGAGCCAAAAATGACCGCGCATGTTCTCGTGATAGACGATGATCCTGTCCAGCGCCGCCTGCTCAAAAACGCGGTGGAACGTTATGGGCATCTCGCCTTGCTTGCCGAAAACGGCAAAGCGGGGCTGGAGCTGCTCAAGCAATATAGCGGCGAGATCAATGTTGTTGTCCTCGACCTTATGATGCCGGAAATGGACGGCCTGACCTTTTTGAAAGCCGTGGGTGAACTTGGTACCGATGTTCCCGTCATTGTCCAGACGGGACAGGGCGGCATCGACACTGTCGTGCACGCCATGCGCGCCGGCGCCTTCGATTTCGTCGTCAAGCCGGTCTCGCCGGAAAGGATCGGCGCCGCCATCTCCAATGCTCTCAAACTCGACAGGAGAGAGGCAAAGGCCCGCACGGGCAGGCGCGGACGGAGCAATGCAGTGAATTTTACCGATATCGTTTCCGCAAGCCCCGCAATGCTAAGGGTCATCGAGCTCGCACAACGCGCCGCCCAGTCCAGCATTCCCGTGGTGTTGGAAGGTGAATCCGGTGTTGGCAAGGAAATGGTCGCGCGCGCCATCCAGTCGGCCGGTGACCGGTCGAACAAGCCATTCATCACCGTCAATTGTGGTGCTATCCCGCACAATCTGGTCGAAAGCATTCTCTTCGGCCACGAGAAGGGCGCTTTCACGGGTGCCACGGAAAAACATGTCGGCAAATTCATGGAGGCGGATGGCGGAACGCTGTTCCTTGATGAAATCGGCGATCTGCCGCTGGACGTTCAGGTCAAGCTGCTGCGAGCGGTTCAGCAGGGCGAAATCGAGACCGTCGGCTCCGCGCGGGTCCAGAAGGTCAACGTCCGGCTGATTTCCGCCACCAACAAGAACCTTATCGAAGAGGTGAAGGAAGGCCGTTTCCGCGAGGATCTCTATTATCGCCTCAACGTCTTCCCGATCACCATTCCGGCGCTGCGCCGCCGCAAGGAGGATATTCCCCATCTGGCGCGGGTTTTCGCCGAGCGTTTTTCGGCGGAGCAGAAATTGCCCAATCCGGTTGGCCTTGACGCCAGCGCCCTGGCGCTGCTGACGGCTTATGATTGGCCGGGCAATATCCGCCAGCTTGAAAACGCCGTTTTCCGCGCTGTCGTGCTGTCGCAGGGCGAGGAACTGGCGGATTCCGATTTTCCGCAGATCGCGCTGCAACTGCCGGAATTTGCAACGGGGGATGATGCGGGAGATTCCATCCGGTCGCCGTCTGGATCGTCGCTGAAACTCGCGGCCTATTCACCGCCGCCGCCATTGGCCGAAACTAACGCCGTTCTTGAGGATACGGCGGATATTTCGACGACCATCTACCGCGGAGGCAACCTGATCTCCAGCATGGACGATTCGGGCAATATCCGAAAACTCGCGGAGATCGAGGAAGAGCTTATCCGCTTCGCCCTTCGTTTCTATCGCGGGCAGATGAGCCAGGTCGCACGGAAACTCGGCATAGGGCGATCGACGCTTTATCGAAAACTGAAGGATTATGGCATCGATCCCGATGATCCGCTTCGAGATGCCGCCTGATGCCGCAAATGGCATATTCCCCGGCAGATCGTGAGATTCGTTAACTTCTGAGCAAGGATATCCGCTTACCGTCTATAAACCTCTTGTTAGTGGCTGATTCACTATGTAGAGGAAGGTTGCATGTGTGTGGCAATTTTGCCATCGTGTCACCGTATTTGACGTTCATTTGAGGCAATGTGACAGAAATTGTCTTCCAGGCGGGGATCGAATTGCCATATCTGCATCGGAATAACGCGCTGTCGACCAAGATCGCGCGCGGCTTGATCAAGGATATATGCACGAAGCTGTCGGCACGCGCTGTCACCTTTGCCTGCCTGATGCTCGCCGCCATGCCTTTCGTAGGTGCCTCGGCGACGGAAGCCTTCGCCGAGACGCGCAGCCTTAAACTGTATTATATCCATACACGCGAGAAGGCGGTCATCACCTTCAAGCGCAATGGCAAATACGACCAGAAGGGTCTGCAGGAGCTGAACCGGTTCCTGCGTGACTGGCGCCGCAACCAGCCGACACGGATGGATCCGCGCCTGTTCGATCTCGTCTGGGAAGTTTATCGCCGCAGCGGCGCGACCGATTACATCAACGTCGTTTCGGCCTTCCGCTCGCCGGAGACCAATGGTCTCCTGCGCACCCGCACCAAGGGTGTCGCGGAAAAAAGCCAGCATATGCTCGGCAAGGCCATGGATTTTTACATACCCGGCGTGAAGCTGGCGCGTCTGCGCGAAATCGGCATGCAGATGCAGATCGGCGGCGTTGGTTTCTATCCGAGTTCCGGTTCCCCCTTCGTGCACATGGATGTCGGCGGCGTTCGTGCCTGGCCGCGCATGAGCCGCCAGGAACTCGTCCGCATCTTCCCGAACGGCAATACGCTGCATCTTCCCTCCGACGGCAAGCCGCTTCCCGGTTACGAGCAGGCTCTGGCGGATTACAAGAAGCGCGTTAGCTCATCCTCTATCCAGGTTGCTTCCAGCGCCGGTTCCGGTCCTGCTTCTTCCGGCGGCGGCAAGCGCAAGACGCTGTTGCAGACACTCTTTGGCGGTGGAGGCGATGAGGACGAAGATCCGGATAGCATCGCAGCGCCGGAGCCCGCAGAACGCCCGGCTGTCGCACGGCCGGCTGCTCCGCAGCCCGCAGCGCCCGAGCCGGAACAGGCCATTGCCGTTGCTTCCGCACAATCTCTTCCTGGCGTGAACGATGCGCCGCTGCCAACGGCTCGTCCCGCCTTCGGCAATCAGCCGGCCAATACCGGCCTTGCGACTGCACTTTATTCTCCTGCCCGCAATGCTGCGCAGGATGCACTGCAGGCTGCGACAACGCCGACACCGGCGTCCGCTCCAGCTGAGCGTCAGCAATTTGCCGATCTGGCCGAGGTATCCGTACCCGTGCCGACACTTCTCGGGCCGCGTGGCATGAGAGGCGATGCCGAGGGATCGATCCTGACGGCTTCGGCAGATGGCGCAACCCCGGCTGCGACCGGTGAACTTGCCTCCGTTCCGGTTCCCGCCAATCGCCCGGCAGTCGCAGAAGCTCTGCTGGCAGCGGCCAATGCTGACCCCGAAGGCGAAGACGATCTCGCCGACGCACAGCAGGATACGCTTTCGCCGACAGTGGTGGCGGCTCTTGAACAGAGCGGTCAGGCTGCCCGTTCTCAGGTTCAATCGGCTG
Source organism: Rhizobium oryzihabitans (assembly GCF_010669145.1). Taxonomy (NCBI): domain Bacteria; kingdom Pseudomonadati; phylum Pseudomonadota; class Alphaproteobacteria; order Hyphomicrobiales; family Rhizobiaceae; genus Rhizobium; species Rhizobium oryzihabitans. The sequence goes on along the minus strand of NZ_CP048635.1, from coordinate 866,816 downwards.
CCGTTCCGACAGCTGCTGCGTTCCCGGCCGCTGTCAACCACAAGGTTACGGTAGCGCCGGCCGAAACGGCCAAGGCAGAACCGAAGCAGGGCTTCGGCGATGCTTTCGACCTCAAGCCCGCCATCAATGGTGGCCTCACTGCCGGCTTGCCGACCAAGGGCTCGCGCCCGAGCAAGCAGGATGCGGCTGTTTCCCATCAGGCGATGGTTGGTGGTGGCCGTCTGACGCAGGATCTGATCTCGGATTGGGCGCTCAACCAGAACAAGGGTACGACCGGGCGTTCGGTGAAGGCGCCGCGCGTTATCGCCAACCGCATGCTCAGCCACGACATGTCGGCCTCTGCCACCTCGGCAAGCTTCAGGCCGGGCGCTGCGGCAATCGAGTCCAGCCGCTTCAGCACGCCGGTGAAAATGCACTGAGCTCAAGCTGTTGTAATGCGGCCGAAAGGCCAACAAAAAACCCGCCGGTAACGGCGGGTTTTTTTATGACGGTTTGTTCCGACTTCAGACGCCGCTCTGGCCGTCCGAACCGATATAGGCGATGCGCACCATATTGGTTGCGCCGGGGGTTCCGAGTGGTACGCCGGCGGAGATGATGATGCGCTCGCCCGGCTTGCCGAAACCTTCGGAAACGACGATGCGACAAGCGCGGTTCACCATGTCGTCCAGATCGCTGGCATCGCCGGTGACGACGCAGTGCAGGCCCCATACGACAGACAGGCGGCGTGCGGTCTGGATGATCGGCGAAAGCGCAATGATCGGAACCTGCGGCCGTTCACGCGCGGCGCGCAGGCCCGTCGTGCCGGAGGACGTATAGGTGACGATCGCCGCAAGCTTCAGCGTTTCGGCAATCTGGCGGGCGGCAAGCGAAATCGCGTCGGCGCCGGTTGCTTCCGGCTGCGGGCGCTGCGCGTAGATGATGTTGGAATAATAGGGATCCTGTTCCACCGTGCTGGCGATGGATGCCATGGTCGACACGGCTTCGACCGGATAATCACCGGAAGCCGATTCAGCCGAAAGCATGATGGCATCGGCGCCTTCGAACACGGCAGTCGCGACGTCCGACACCTCGGCGCGGGTCGGAACCGGTGCGGTAATCATGGATTCCAGCATCTGGGTGGCGACAACGACGGGCTTGCCGGCCCGACGGCAGGCACGCGTCAGTTGCTTCTGGATGCCCGGAACTGCTTCCAGCGGCATTTCGACACCGAGATCGCCGCGTGCGACCATCAATGCGTCGGAAAGTTCGATGATTTCCTCGATCCGCTCGATCGCCTGCGGCTTCTCGATCTTGGACATCAGGCCAACGCGGCCGCGCGAAATCTTGCGGACTTCGGCCAGGTCTTCCGGACGCTGGACGAAGGAAAGTGCAACCCAGTCCACTTCATTGGTCGCCAGAACGGCATCGAGATCGACGCGATCCTTATCGGTCAGCACGCCGACGCCAAGCAGGGTATCGGGCAGGCTGATGCCCTTGCGGTCGGAAATCCGGGTGCCGGAAACGACCGTGGTGACGATGCTCTTGCCGTCGCATTTTTCAGCGCGCAGATGCAGCTTGCCGTCGTCGATCAGCAGGCGGTGGCCAGGCTTGACGGCTTCGAGAATTTCAGGGTGCGGCAGGAAAACGCGGCTGTTGTCGCCGGGGGCGTCATTATTGTCGAGCGTGAAGGTCTGGCCCGGAACGAGATCGACCTTGGTTTCGGCGAATTTTCCGACGCGCAGCTTGGGACCCTGCAGGTCGGCCAGAATGCCGATGGGACGGCCGTTGCGGCTCTCGACCGAACGGATACGCTGAATGAGCGTCCGCATCACGTCGTGGCTCGCATGGCTCATGTTGATGCGGAAGAGATCGGCGCCGGCCAGATGCAGCTTCTCGATCATCGCCTCTTCGGAAGAGGCGGGGCCGAGAGTTGCAAGAATTTTGACTTTGCGGTTACGCTTCATCAGTTTTGATTTCCCTGTGTGCCTGGCGTATCGGAAAGCTGGACCATCCAGCTACCCTGTCTGCCCGTGTCATATTCCTTGAAACCCATTCTCTGGAAGCTGCGGGCATAACAATCGTCTACGCCGTCGATCTTGAACTCGTTTTCCGCCACGCACATGTTGACGTCACCGGTCCAGCGGCCGCCATGGGCGGCATCCTCGGCATAAAGATAATAATAACGCGACTGCAGCTCACCCTCTATCAGCGTTGCGCAGGTAGAGGAGGGAACCTGCCACCAGCCTTCACTGACCCAGCCGTTTTGTGCCCGGTAGCCGATTGCGACCCCCACGAGGTTTTGCGTGCTGTTGCAGACGCGGAAATCCGCATGGGCGGTCTCCACGAACACAAACGGGGTCAGAAACAATGCCGCTGCGGAAAAAAGACGGGTGATATGCCGAAAAAGGCGAGGAAGAGCGAGAGATGACTGAGTCACGGCTTCCATCCGGATTCCATGGTTATAATGAACACACTTCTTGGCGTGGCCGCCAGAGAAAGTCAACGCGAGTTTAATCGATTATATTGTTCGTGGGATCATGAGTGCGATAAGGTAGATGGCTGTTCTTTCGCCGAAACTTGCGCCCGGCCTCAAGCCATGCCATCAAGCTTTTCTCCTCAATCCTGCCCCAGAAAATCATCGATGAACGACTTCATACCCTATGAAATCATAGAAGGCGATTATGACAAAGGCATGGTTCTTCTGGCGGACCATGCCATGAACCTCCTGCCGGCACACTACGGCAAACTTGGCCTTCCGCAAACCGCTTTTCATCGCCATATCGCATTTGATATCGGCATAGAAGGATTGACGCGGTCGCTCGCCGCCCGCCTTGGCGTGCCAGCGGTCCTCGGGCGCTTTTCGCGGCTCCTGATCGATCCGAATCGCGGCGAAGACGATCCCACTCTCATCATGAAGATTTCTGACGGCGCCATCATCCCCGGCAATCACCCGATTTCTGATGAGGAATGGCAGAAGCGCATCGAGATTTTTCACCGGCCTTATCACGATGCCGTTGATCGCGTGCTCAACGGTGTCGCGCAGTCGTCCGGGGAGGCGCCTCTCGTTCTGTCGCTGCATTCCTACACGCCGTTCTGGAAGGAAACGCCGCGGCCCTGGCATGCGGCTGTTTTGTGGGACACGGATAATCGTGTGGTCGATCCGCTTCTGGCGCATCTGCGCGCGACCGGCGACATTCTCGTCGGCGACAACGAACCCTATGACGGAGCGCTGAAGGGTGACACAATGTACCGCCATTGCATGATGAAGGGCATGCCGCATGCGCTTCTTGAGGTTCGGCAGGATCTGATCGCGGATGAGGAGGGGATTGCCGACTGGTCGGACCGGCTCGCTCCCATTTTTGCCGCAATGAACGACGATCCCGTCCTGCATGAATACCAGCTGTTCGCCTCCCGCACCGGCCCCTATTGAGCCTGGAGTTGCCCCCATGACGATACAGAACGACAAACAGCAGATCGAGTTCGAGGCCGCCGCCTTCCGCCGTTTGGTGCAGCATCTTCGCGAGCGCCATGATGTGCAGAACATCGACATGATGAATCTCGCCGGCTTCTGCCGCAACTGTCTTTCCAACTGGTATCGGGAAGCGGCTGAAGAGGCGGGTGTTCCGCTCAGCAAGGATCAATCCCGGGAAATCGTTTATGGGATGCCCTATGAGGACTGGAAGGCAAAATATCAGGCGGAAGCGAGCGACGCCCAGAAAGCTGCCTTTGAGCAGAGCCGACCCAAGGAATAACCCCTGATCGACGGAAACGACTTGACGTGAGGCCCGGCAATGGGCAGTTCACAGGCCTGAATTTGTGCCGCCCGGGTGGTGGCGACCGGCAGGAGCTTCCAACCGGATCGAATGACAAGGCTCAGATGAGCCGCCAATGAAGGATGATATGATGGACGAAACCAGCACCACCGAAACCGTCGCCGCCGCCGAACTGCGTCAATTCATCGAGCGCGTCGAGCGTCTCGAAGAAGAAAAGGCCGCCATCCAGGGAGACATCAAGGATGTCATGGGTGAGGCGAAGGGTCGTGGTTACGATACCAAGGCGATCCGCACCATCATCCGCCTGCGCAAGAAGGACGCTAACGAGCGTATTGAAGAAGAAACCATCCTGCAGACCTATATGGCTGCGCTTGGCATGGAATGACCGGCTGATGCTGAGTTAGTAAAAAATCGCCGCTTTTGCGGCGATTTTTATTTGTGCTTTTTGCAATCTCAGCCGCGTGTGCCGGCCAGCTTTTCGGAAAGATCGATGGCCTGTTTGCGGGCGTCCTTGTCTGCAGGGTAGAGAGCCAGATAGCGTTCCCAGGCCTTCAGAGCCAACTCGTCGCGGCCTGAGGCTTCGAGGATGTTGGCGAGGCTTGCCAGTGCGGGAAAATAGCGTGGCTCCTTTTCCAGCGTCAGGTTGATATCCGCCATGGCCTTGCGGGTGTCGCCATCGGCGAAATGCACCATGGCGCGGCGATAGGGCGCCTGCACATAGTCGGGATCGAGCAGGATGATCTGGTCGAGAAAATCGTAAGCGGCGGCATTGCGCTTCTCGTCTGAAGCTTCGCCTGCCCATTGCATCAGAAGATTGATCGTCGCACTGCCGGAATCACTCCATTCGGAAGCAATCTGGTTGGCGATGCTGCGCGCCTTGACGGCGTTTCGCTCTTTTTTCAGGGATGCGAAAAGCGTGTCGACGGTCTTGGCGGGCGCGGGCTCTGCAACTGCGGGCGCTTGCCCGTCTGCGGCATGACTGATGGCAGCCATTCCCGGAAACACGGGGGCCGAAAACAGGAAACCCTGAGCGACGATGATAGCCATGCAAAAACGATTTGGGCGCATGGGTCAAAGCTTAACCCGACTGCGCCCAATATCAAATGCAAAGTTCTACTCTGTCAACAAAGTGATCCGCGATCTGATCGCGAACCGCAGTCGCAGTCAATCAGCCCTGACGAGCCTTGAAGCGCGGGTTCTGCTTGTTGATGATGTAGACGCGGCCCTTGCGGCGAACCAGGCGGTTATCGCGATGACGGGCCTTAAGCGCTTTAAGCGAATTCTTGATTTTCATTTTACTGGTCCGCAGTTTTGCACGGCTTTTACCGTGCTTATTCAAACAATCAAAAGCGCGCAACGGGGCGCGCTCTTTTCGGTTGGCAGGCAAATACCCGTTTGACCCCTGCCTGTCAACACTTGCCGGTGTCTTTGCCTTAAAAGACTGAGGGTTTTCCTGTGTGCAAAAGCTCGGTCACATGGCCCATCTTGCGTCCGGGCCGCGCTTGCGTCTTGCCGTAGAGATGCACGAGACAGTCTTTTTTCGACAGCCACGCTGGCACATCGTTGATGTCGTCGCCGATGAGGTTGGTCATGACGCAATCCGAATGGCGGGCCGTGCTGCCGGGCGCAAGACCCGAGACCGCACGCATATGCTGTTCGAATTGCGAGATCACGCAGGCGGCTTCCGTCCAGTGCCCGGTATTGTGAACACGTGGCGCCATTTCATTGGCGACAAGCGAACCATCAGGCAGGACGAAGAACTCGATGCCGATCACGCCGACATAATCGAGCGCCGCCAGAAGCTTTTCCGCCGACTGTACGGCAACATCCTTCGCCCCGTCGGAAAGCGCTGCCGGCACGGTCGAAGTATGCAGAATGCCGTTCAGGTGAACGTTCTCGGCGGGATCGTAGCAGGTGACCGTGCCGTCCCTGAACCGGGCGGCGATGATCGAAATCTCCCGCTCGAAGGCAACGAAGCTTTCGAGGATGAGCGGCACGCCGCCAAGCGCCTCAAAAGCGCCCGTGGTGTCCTCGCCACCCCGGAACAGGCGCTGGCCCTTGCCGTCATAGCCCATGCGGCGCGTCTTCAGCACGCCCTTGCCACCAAAGGCGGCCAGTGCTGCCTCCAGATCTTCCTGGCTGTCCACAGCGCGAAAATCGGCGGTCGGAATGCCGCAACCGTTGAGGAAGCGTTTCTCCGTCAGCCGGTCCTGCGAGGCGCTGAGCGCCTGCGGCGGCGGATAGACAGGAACGGAGGCGGCGAGCGTCTCGGCTGCCGCAACGGGCACGTTCTCGAATTCGTAGGTCACGACATCGCAAAGACCGGCGAGTTCGGCAAGCGCGGTTTCATCGTCATAATCCGCGACGATCTGGCTGTTGCAGACCTGTGCGGCCGGACAATCGGCCTGGGGCTCCAGCACGATGGTGCGGTGGTTGAGGCGGGCTGCGGCCATTGCCAGCATGCGGCCGAGCTGTCCGCCGCCGATAATGCCGATGGTGAGGTTGCCCTTGGTCAGATTATTGGTGCCCATCGTCGCGTCAGCTGTCCCGGATGCCGTCACTGTGCGTTGTCCATGGGATATTCGGCCACGGCCGCCGACTGGCGCGCGCGCCACGCATCGAGCCGGTCAGCCAGATCCTCGTCGCCGAGCGCGAGAACCGCTGCCGCCAGAAGTGCCGCGTTGATCGCACCGGCCTTGCCGATGGCAAGCGTTCCGACGGGAATGCCGGCGGGCATCTGGACGATGGAATAAAGGCTGTCCTGTCCGGACATCGTCTTGGACTGCACCGGAACACCGAAGACCGGAAGCGGGGTCATGGCCGCGGTCATACCCGGCAGATGTGCAGCGCCGCCCGCACCGGCGATGATGACCTTGAAGCCCTCATCCTTTGCGCCATTGGCGAAATCATAAAGTCGATCAGGCGTGCGGTGGGCGGAAATGATGCGGGCTTCATATTCCACATCCAGCGCATCCAGCGTATCGGCGGCGTTCTTCATAGTTTCCCAGTCGGACTGGCTGCCCATGATGATGGCGACGGGGGGCGTTTCTGCTGTCACGTAATTTCTCCGGCTCAGGCGATGATATCGGGAATGACCTGGTCTTCGAGCTGGGTCATCTTGTCCTTGACGGCCAGCTTCTTCTTTTTCATGCGCTGTATCCTCAGCGCATCGCAACTGGTCTGGATCATCGCGTTGATCGCCGCGTCATAGTCTTCATGCTCCTGGCGCAGCCGCGCCAGCGTGAGCCTGATGTCCGCCTGGTCCTGATCGGGCATCTTGTCATCCCCATTTTATGCCAGCCGGATAGCCTCCGGCGCGTATGTCGTCTGTTCCGAGCCTCTATCATCAAATCGCGGTAACGGGAAGTTATCCGTTGCGACCAAATTGCCCACTTATTGCCTTCATTTCGCCTTCGACAATACGATTAATCCATGTCACATTGTCGTCGCAAACCTGAAACTCCAGCGATGGAGAGCTGGAGGTAGGCTTAAAAATGGAAGGACGTGCCGCATGACCATTCAGGCTCATATTGCATCGCTCGAAAAGAAACACGGTGCTCTGGAGGAAGAGCTCGAAAGTATTCTTGCTTCCCCGTCTTCGGACGACACAGAGATCGCTGACCTCAAACGTCGAAAACTGCGCCTGAAGGATGAACTGCAGAGGCTTAAAGCCTCCACAAGGCATTAAATGATGCCATGCCGCAGCCTTCGATGAAGGACTGACGGTTCCTTTTCGGCCCTGGCGGCGCCTGCGGTGTTGCCAGGGCTTTTTAGTGGCTGTGAAACCTAGAGGGGCAGTCCGTCCCAGAGCAGTTTCAGGGCTGCGATCAACGCCATGGCATACATCAGCGGGTAAAACACGGATGGTTTCAGATATTTCACCACCCTTGCACCGGCGAGCGTCGCCAGCATCGCGACCGGCAAGAGGCTGGCCGAGGTCTTGAGGTTGGTGGCGTCCAGCGCGCCCAGCGCAAAATAGGGGATGAGCTTGATCGCGTTCATGATGGCGAAGAAACGCACGCTCATGCCGGTATAGGTCTTGGGATCGAGCTTCAGCGGCAGAACATAGATCTGGAAGGGCGGGCCGCCCGCATGGGCGACGAAACTCGCATAACCCGACAGGCTGGACCAGAGCGTCGCTGCGGCCGGTCGTTGCGGTCTAGCCGGGATTTGCTGCCCGTTGCGGCTTTTGAAGCTCTCGTGGAAATAGCGCAGCACAAAGAGGATGGTCACAGAGGCGACGACGAGCCGCATGGCATCCGCGGATATGAGGCTTGAGGTGGCCCAGCCAAGTGCAATGCCGGCGATTGCGCCGGGCAGCATGATGAGGAGCGTCTGCCGATGGTTGTGGTGTCGCCAGGCCCAAAGCGCCACGAGATCCATCACGATCAGGATCGGCAGGAAGATCGCCGCCGCCTGTACCGGCGGGATTGCAAGCGCCATCAGCGGCACGCCCATCAGCGCCAGCGCGCCGCCCAAACCACCCTTGGAAAGGCCGACAAGCACGACTGCGGGGATGGCGACGAGGAAAAAATGAAAATCGGTCAGCATGGATGGATGGTTGATCCTTTCGCCGGTCCGGTTTATCGGATTTATCATATCAAAACGAGTGCAGATCGCGCCGGAAGTGTCTTCTGCCTGAAATGGACGAACCAATGACCATAGTTGAAGACCGTTGCCGCCTTGTTCTGATCGTCCCGCAGTCGGACGATGCGCAAAAGCAGGCGACAGATGTGGAAGAAGCACTGCGGGGCGGCGATGTGGCCTCGGTCATCATTCCGCAATACGGTCTGGATGACGCCTCTTTCCAGAAGCGTGCCGAACTGATCGTGCCTCTCGTCCAGAAGGCGGGTGCGGCTGCGCTCATCGCGGGCGACAGCCGTGTTGCGGGCCGGGTGAAGGCGGATGGCCTGCATGTGGCGGGCAATGCCGAGGCGCTTGCCGAAGCCGTTGAAAATTTCACGCCCAAGATGATCGTCGGCGGCGGCAATGCGGATGACCGTCACAAGGCTCTGGAACAGGGCGAGTCCAATCCGGACTACGTCTTTTTCGGCAAGCTCGAAGGCGACATCAAGCCGGAAGCGCACCCCAAAAATCTGGCGCTTGGCGAGTGGTGGGCTTCGATGATCGAAATCCCGGCCATCGTCATGGGCGGCACGGATCCATCCTCGGTGGTTGCCGTTGCTGAAACCGGCGTGGAATTTGTGGCGATGCGCAGCGGCGTTTTCGACAATGCTGCCGGCGCCGCACAGGCCGTTTCTGAAATCAACGCATTGCTTGACGAAAAAGCGCCACGGTTTGGCGGTTGATACAGGCGATGTTCATGCGCTCGGTTCCCTTCTGCCTTTCCGTTTCGCTGATGACGCTGATTTTTGGCGCGTCGGCGGGCGTTGCTTTTGCCCAGTCCGGACCGCAGAGCGAAAGCAACGCGCTTTCCCGGCAGATGGAGGATGAGGCGCAGCCTTCCCGTCAGGGCAGGGTGCAATCCGAAGAACAGAAGGATTTGCAACCGTCGCAGGGCGTCAACGTCTATCAGCGCATGGGTGCCGAACTGCCTGCTCTGCCGCCTGAAAAGGAGTTCAAGGGCAGGGTGGACGAGGCCTATGGCCATTTCCAGCGCGGTGAATATGTGCAGGCGCTCGACAAGGCATTGAACCGTGCGCAGAACGGCGATGCGGCCGCCCAGACATTGGTGGCGGAAATGATGTCGCGCGGGCTCGGCATTGCCCGTGACGAAAAGACAGCGGCTTTCTGGTACCAGCAGGCGGCGCAGGGTGGCGATGCGGTCGCCATGTTCAAATTCGCCCTGATCCTGATGGAAGGTAAATTCGTCACCCGCGACAAGGTGAAGGCCGACGATTACATGCGCCGGGCCGCGGAAGCCGGCAATGCCTCGGCCCAGTTCAACTGGGGGCAGATACTGGTTTCGGAAAATCCTGGTGCCAAGGGATTGCTGATGGCCATGCCGTTTTATGAAAAATCCGCCGAACAGGGCATTGCCGATGCGCAATATGCGGTGTCGCAGATTTATTGGTCGCTCAAGGATGTGCCGGCTGAAAAGAAGGCCAAGGCCCGGGATTGGCTGACGCGGGCTGCAAAAGCCGGTTACGATACCGCGCAGGTCGATCTCGGTATCTGGCTCGTCAATGGGTTTGGCGGCGAGCGAAATCTGGATGAGGGCTTCCGCTGGCTTTATGGCGCCGCACAGCGCGGCAATGTCGTGGCCCAGAACAAGGTGGCGCACCTCTATATTCAGGCACTGGGCACCCGACCCGACCCGGTGGAAGCGGCCAAATGGTATGTGCTTTCCCGGCGTGCAGGGCTCAAGGATCCGGCTCTCGAGGATTTTTATCTCGGCATCACCGACGAGCAGCAGAAAAAGGCGATCGAGGCCGCAAATCGGTTCCGCCCGGTGTGATGCAGGGCGGTTCAACCGTCGCCAGCTTCGGCCCGCAGGCTTTTTGCCTTGAATTTCCGCGCGTTTTGTGGTCTTGAACCGCAAACTTTCAATTCAAGAAAATAATGACGTGCCTGCCCGGCAAGCTTTCGGGCGGCTCGCAAGCTTTCCAGGAAACAAACTCGATGGCCCGTTCAGCCCTTCTCAATGTCATGGTTCAGGCCGCCATCAAGGCGGGTAAGTCTTTGTCGCGTGACTTCGGTGAAGTGCAGAACCTTCAGGTTTCGGTCAAGGGACCGAGCGATTTCGTATCGCAGGCAGACCTCAAGGCCGAAAAGATCGTGCGCGAAGAGCTGATGAAAGCCCGCCCGACCTATGACTTCCTGGGTGAGGAAGGCGGCGAGGAAAAAGGCAGTGACGGCGCGCATCGCTGGATCGTCGATCCGCTTGATGGCACGACCAACTTCCTGCACGGCATTCCGCATTTCGCCGTTTCCATCGCGCTGGAGCGCAACGGCGAAATCGTCGCCGGTGTGATCTTCAATCCGGCCACCGACGAACTCTACACCGCCGAGCGTGGCGGTGGCGCCTTCCTCAACGATCGCCGCATTCGCGTCGCTGCGCGTAAAGCGCTGACCGATTGCGTCATCGGCTGCGGCGTGCCGCATCTCGGCCGTGGCAATCACGGCAAGTTCCTCGTCGAGCTTCGTCACGTCATGGGTGAAGCGGCCGGCATTCGCCGCATGGGTGCGGCAGCGCTCGACCTTGCCTATGTTGCTGCGGGCCGTCTCGACGGTTTCTGGGAGGCGGATCTTTCGCCCTGGGACATGGCGGCCGGTCTGGTGCTGATTCGCGAGGCCGGTGGCTTCGCCTCTGATATCAAGGGCGGCACGGACATCTTCGGCAGCGGTACTGTTGCGGCTGGAAATGAATATATCCACAAGTCGCTTGTGGAAGTCGCCAACCGCCCGATACCGGGCCGCTGATCGATTTCGGCAGAAAACCTGCCGTTTAGTGCAAGTTTTTAAGCGCCCGGCGAACCCTTGCCGGGCGTTTTTGTTTTTCTGAGCGCTGGTCCTATCCGTCTTTGCAAAATGCGTATGACGAAAGACCGGCTTTTCGCTTCAAATCGTCGCAATTTTCAAATAGCTTCCGCTGGATACCTGACCGAAGGGAATGCGAACGTTATGGCGGATTCGGAGTTACTTGATCTCGGCGTCGAGAAACCGGTGACCACGCGGCAATACAGCCACAAGCTGTCCAGCCCGACACCGTTTCTCTGGACGATGGTTCTGTTTCTGATCCTCGTGGGCTTTCTGGCGGCCATTCTTTACCGGCAGGCGCACACCGCCTTCATGACGAACCCGGGCCTCAACGGTTTCATTCTCGGCGTTCTCGCCATCGGCATCATTCTGGTGTTCACGCAGACCATGAGCCTGCGCTCGGAAGTCCGCTGGTTCAATGCCTTCCGCGCCGCCGGCAGCGTTGAGAAGGTTGGCCGTGCGCCAAAACTGCTTGCCCCCATGAGCACGCTGATCGGCAAGCGCGGCGAGGTCCGGCTTTCCGCCGTTACGCAGCGGACGATCCTCGATTCCATCGCGACTCGCCTTGATGAGACGCGTGATACCTCGCGTTATCTCGTTGGCCTTCTGGTGTTCCTTGGCCTGCTCGGCACCTTCTGGGGTCTCATCGGCACCATCGGCGCCATCAGCAACGTCATCCAGTCGCTTGATCCAAGTGCTGGTGATAGCAACGATATTCTCGGCTCCCTCAAGGCCGGCCTGACTGCGCCGCTGGCGGGCATGGGAACGGCGTTTTCCTCGTCGCTGCTTGGTCTTTCGGGCTCGCTGATCCTCGGATTTCTCGATCTTCAGGCCGGCCGCGCCCAGAACCGTTTTTATACCCAGCTCGAAAACTGGCTGTCTTCCGTTACGGATACCTCGGTGGAAATGCCGAGGGAGTTCAAAGCTGAGCCCGGCGCGGTTGTCAGCACCGAGCGTTCGCTTGCAGCCATGACCAGCCTTGCCGAGGGCATTCAGGGCCTGGTCAAGAATATGCGCAGCGAGCAGCAGATGTTGCGCGACTGGATCGAGGCGCAGCAGGAGGAATCACGATCGCTTCGCCGCACGCTCGACCGGCTGTCGACGCGTATCGATGGTGAGACGAAATCTTCCGGACGCACCCGGCACGATAACGGGAGCGAGTAGCCATGGCGCTTGCGCGCAACCGCCGCCGCGACAGGGGTGTGGATTATTGGCCGGGTTTCGTCGATGCGCTCTCGACGCTGCTCATGGCCATCATGTTTCTGCTCACGGTTTTCGTGCTGGCGCAATTCGTGCTGTCGCGAGAAATCACCGGCAAGGACGAGGTGCTGACGCGCCTCAACAGCCAGATAGCGGAACTGACCGAACTTCTGGCCATGGAAAAGGGCAACAAGCAGGATATCGAGGACGCATTGGCGAGCCTGCAATCCACGCTTGCCGCATCCGAAAGCGAGCGTTCGCGCCTGCAGTCGCTTCTCGATGCGGGATCGGGCAACAGCGCAAGCGCCAATGCCCGTATTGGCAGCCTGACCGGCGAACTGGATGATCAGAAGCAGGCCAATTCCCGCGCCTCCGCACAGATAGAATTGCTCAACCAGCAGATTGCAGCGCTCAGGGCGCAGATTGCTTCCGTGGAAGCCGCGCTGCAGGCGTCGGAGTCCAAGGACGCCTCGTCTCAGGTCAAGATCGCCGATCTCGGCCGCCGTCTCAATGTGGCGCTGGCGCAGAGAGTACAGGAACTGAACCGCTACCGGTCTGATTTCTTCGGACGCCTGCGTGAAATTCTTTCGGACCGCGAAAATATCCGCATCGTCGGCGACCGGTTCGTCTTCCAGTCCGAAGTGCTGTTTCCCTCCGGGGGCAACGAGCTCAATCCGCAAGGGCAGGCGGAGATGGAGAAGCTGGCTGTCGCTTTGATCGATCTTGCCAAGGAAATCCCGGCGGAGATCAACTGGGTTCTGCGCGTTGACGGCCATACCGACAATGTCCAGCTTTCCGGCTCCGGACGTTACCGCGACAATTGGGAACTTTCCTCTGCCCGCGCCACCTCGGTGGTGAAATTCCTGATCTCCAAGGGCGTTCCGTCAAACCGGCTGGTCGCGGCCGGTTTCGGCGAATATCAGCCGATTGCAGAAGGCGACACGCCGGAAGCGCGTCAGCAGAACCGCCGTATCGAGCTCAAACTCACCGAGCGCTGAAACAGCGGGCCGCATTAGGGCGGTTGCCTTGGGCGGCAAGTGAATTTACGTTCGCGTAAAAGTAATTCCGTCATATCTGGGAGGGGCTGATGGAACGATATGATGTGATTGTCGTCGGTGCGGGGCTTGCCGGACTGGTTGCGGCAACGGAGGCTGTCGAGCGCGGCCTCAGCGTTTGCGTGGTGGATCAGGAAGGAGAACAAAACCTTGGCGGGCAGGCCTTCTGGTCGCTTGGTGGTCTGTTTTTCATCGACAGTCCCGAGCAGCGCCTGATGCGGGTGCGCGATAGTCTTGATCTTGCCCGGCAGGACTGGTTCGGCTCGGCAGGTTTCGATCGTTCCGAGGACCATTGGCCGCAACGGTGGGCGGAGGCCTATCTCAATTTCGCCGCCGGTGAGAAACGCGAATGGCTGCATCGGTTTGGCATGCGCTGGTTTCCGGTGGTTGGCTGGGCCGAGCGTGGCGGCGCCCTTGCCCATGGCCACGGCAATTCCGTGCCGCGTTTCCACGTCACATGGGGCACGGGTCCCGGCGTGCTGGCGCCTTTCGCTGAAAAGGCGAAAACCATGGCTGCAAGCGGCCGGCTAACCCTCCGGTTTCGTCATCGCGTCGATCGGCTGGATATCACCGACGGCCGGGTGACTGGCATTTCCGGCGCTGTTCTTGCGACAGACCCGGTGCAACGCGGGCAACAGAGTAGCCGGGACGTAACGGGGGATTTCACAATTGCAGCCCCGGCCGTCATCGTCAGTTCCGGCGGCATTGGCGGCAATCAGGAGCTGGTGCGGCGTAACTGGCCGATAGAGCGGCTGGGTGAGCCCCCCGCGAACATGGTCTGCGGCGTACCCGCTCATGTGGATGGTCGCATGCTTGCCATTACGGAAATGGTGGGTGGAACAGTCATCAATCGCGACCGGATGTGGCACTATACCGAAGGTGTGAAAAACCACGATCCGATCTGGCCAGACCACGGCATCCGCATACTGCCCGGCCCTTCCTCCTTCTGGTGCGATGCCGATGGAAACCGGCTTTCAGCGCCGGCGATGCCGGGCTTCGATACGCTCGGCACGCTTAAAATGCTGGGCGAGCGCGGCAGCGGCCATAGCTGGTTCATCTTGACCAAGGCGATCATCAAGAAGGAGTTTGCGCTTTCAGGTTCGGAACAAAACCCTGATCTGACGGGCAAGAATATGCGGCTGCTGCTCAAACGGCTGGGCAAGGAACCGCCCGGGCCGGTGAAGGCCTTCATGGAGCGTGGTGAGGATTTCGCCGTCCGCGATACGTTGGAAGAGCTTGTCCCGGCAATGAACGCGATCAGCGGCGATGACCGATTGGATATTGGCCATCTTCGCCACCAGATAGAGGCGCGCGACCGTGAGATCGAGAACGGTTTCTGCAAGGATGCGCAGGTAACGGCAATCCATGGCGCGCGGCGTTATCTCGGCGACAGGCTGATGCGCACCGCAAAACCGCATCGGCTGCTCGATCCGGCGATGGGTCCCTTAATCGCCGTGCGTCTGCATGTATTGACGCGAAAAACGCTGGGCGGCCTGCATACGGACCTTGAGGCGCGGGTGCTGGATGCCGCCGGTGCGCCGGTGCCGGGCCTTTATGCTGCCGGCGAGGTGGCCGGTTTCGGCGGTGGCGGCATGCACGGCTATAATGCGCTTGAGGGCACATTCCTCGGCGGCTGCCTGTTTTCCGGCCGTGTTGCGGGGCGCAAAGTGCTGGCGTGATTACGCCTGGGCGCGCAATTCGTCCGGCCCCGTCTGGAATTGCAGCCGGGCAAGTTTGGCGTAGAGGCCGTTCTGGCGAATGAGGCTCTGGTGCGTGCCTTCCTCGATGATGCGGCCTTCATCCATCACCAGAATGCGGTCCGCCTTCAGCACGGTGGCAAGGCGATGGGCAATGACGATTGTGGTGCGGGTCTTCATCAACTCATCCAGAGCTTTTTGCACCAGCATTTCGCTTTCCGCATCAAGCGCGGATGTCGCTTCGTCGAGTAGCAGGATCGGCGCATTGCGCAGGATGGCGCGGGCAATCGCGATGCGCTGACGCTGGCCGCCGGAAAGCGTAACGCCCCGTTCACCCACCTGCGTGTCATAACCATCGGTCAGTCGCGTGATGAAGCTGTCCGCCTGTGCGGCGGTGGCTGCGGCGCGGACTTCTTCGCGTGTCGCATCCGGCCGGCCGAAGGCGATGTTGTCGTGGATGGATGAGGCGAATATCGCCACGTCCTGCGGGACGATTGACAGGTGGGCGCGCAGGTCTGCCAGGCTGACGTCGCGGATATCGCTGCCATCGACGGTGATACGGCCCTGCTGCGGGTCGTAAAACCGCATCAGCAGCGAAAATACCGTGCTTTTGCCAGCGCCTGAAGGGCCGACAATTGCAACGGTTTCGCCGGCGCTGACCTTGAAGGAGAGGCCGGAGATGATCGGCCGTCCCGTCGCGAGGGGGTAGATGAAATCGACATTCTCAAATGCCGCCTCGCCGCGCGGCGGCTGTATCAGGGCAATGGGCGCCGTCGGCTCGATGACGGGTGAGCGCTCGTCCAGCAGTTCGGAAAGCCGTTCGGCCGCGCCGCCCGCCTGCGCCAGTTCACCCCAGACTTCCGAAAGCTGGCCAAGGCCGCTTGCGGCGATAACCGAATAAAGCACGAATTGGCCGAGCGTGCCGGCGGTCATGCCGCCGGACAGGACGCTCTGTGCGCCATACCAGAGAATGCCGACGACGCTGCCGAAGACCAGTGCAATGGCAACGGCGGTGAGGATGGAGCGTGCACCGATCGCCGCGCGCGCACCCTGATAGGCGGCTTCCACGGAGGCGCCATAACGCGCATTTGCGAGGGTCTCGGCATTGAAGGATTGCACGGTGCGGCTCGCCGCAATCGTCTCGGAGGCATAGGCGGCGGAATTCGCCAATGTGTCCTGTGTGGTGCGCGAGCGGGCACGGACAGAACGGCCGAAGGCAATCAGCGGAAAAACAATGAAGGGAATGGCAAGCAGCGCAAGGCCGGAAAGGCCGGGGCTGGTATAGATCATCATGGCGACAGCGCCGCAACACATGATGATGTTGCGCAGCGCCACGGAGGCGGATGAACCGAAGGCGGAGCGGATCTGCACCGTGTCGGCCGTCAGCCGCGAGGTCAGTTCACCGGATCGATTGGTATCGAAAAACTGCTGCGACAGCGTGGTGAGATGGGCAAAGACATCGCGGCGCAGATCGGCAACGACCCTTTCGCCAATTGTCATGACGTAATAATAGCGCATGGCGCTGGCAAGCGCGAGGAGGACGGCAATCGCCAGCAGCATGGCGAAATAGCTGTTGATCATGCCGCCATCCGGCGTCTGGAAACCGTGGTCGATGATGCGGCGAACGGCAAGCGGCAAGGCAAGTGTCGTGGCGGAGGAGAGGACAAGTGCGAAAATGGCAGCCGCCATCAGGCCGCGATAACGCCTGAGATAGGGGAAAAGGCCAAGAAGCGGCTTCAGGCTTCTCTGTTTCGCCGCTTTCTGCGCTTCAATATCTGCCACGTCCTTTATGCTCCTCGTTCCGCGCCGTTTTTCGGTCTTTTGGGGCCAGATTTCCGGCCCGCGGTAAAATTCCTGCCCCTGCGGCCATCTCCTTTCACAAGGGGATAGCAGGCTCTTGTTATCTGGGCGACCTTCATGTATAGGCTCCGCATCGAATTGGGAAGCCATGGCCCATCTGGTCTATGGCTTCATTTATTGAAATGGCTCAGTTGACGCAATTGCGGCAAATGGACCGCACGTCACTTAACCAGGAAGATTGTCATGAAGGCTGATATCCATCCCGATTATCACACGATCAAGGTGGTCATGACCGATGGCACCGAATACGAAACCCGCTCCACCTGGGGTTCGGAAGGCGCCGTCATGAACCTTGAAATCGACCCCAAGTCCCATCCGGCATGGACGGGCGGCAACCAGCAGCTTATGGACCGTGGTGGTCGCGTTTCCAAGTTCAACAAGCGTTTCGGCGGCCTCGGCCTCTGATCCACTTGCGGACGGATCGTTTAAAAAAGCCCGGTTTTTACCGGGCTTTTTTGTTGCCTTTTCCAATGATGATGGGTGGGCACGTATAGCCCAAAACAAAAAAGCAGGCTTGCCAGCCTGCTTTTCAAATTGTCCGGATAAGATCGTCTTTTCTCAGTTGATGGAGAAAGCCGTGCGCAGGAGGTTCAGTTGTGCCTGCACGCTGTTTTCGTTGTCCGGCACCTTGGTGGCTTCGGACGGGCGATAGATTTCGCGGTCGAGAAGGGCGATGCGGTTCTGGAGGCGCAGCGACCGTTCGATGAGGTCGCGGAAGGATTCCGGCAGATCGTTCCAGCCGGGCGCGTTACGGTCGACATTGAAGCTGTCGAGACGCACCTTGTTCTTCTCGCTCAGAACCTGATCGCGCGTCATCTCGCCATTGTTGACGGCGCGCTGCAGAAGCAGCCAGGAGGCCATCTGCATCAGGCGGGTGGTGAGGCGCATCGATTCCGCTGCATAAAGAACGGAAGCCATGCGCGGCAGAACCTTGGAAGCAGCGCGACCAGCGCCATCAAGGTAGCTAGCCGTTTCCTCAACCAAGGTCATGCCTTCGGTATAGAGGGTTTTGAACTGGTTGGAAGCAGCCGCGCGACCCGCAAAGCTTATGGTATTTAAAACCTGTTCCGACATTTTCTTTAAATCCCTGCTCACGCACCACACTGTCAGGCAACGACGACCGGGATATTTTGTTCCGGCCTTTAGTGTTTTCAGGATGGTATCTTTACCTGAAATGCGCAAGGCAATTATTAAAGAAGGGTTAATACCCACAGTTTTACGAAATCCGGATGCCGGCAAAAAAAGAGCCGCGAAAGCGGCTCTCAAGGTAAAACAGGGAGAAAAATCAGACCAATTCGCCGAATGGAGAAGATGCCTGAGGTCCAGAAGAACTGGACATGTATAGTAATCTCTCAGAAAGCTTAATTTTTGGTTAATGGTAAACGAAAGACTGCGCCAGAATATTTACACCCGCGCACCATTCCGGCCGCAGCTTGCGGTTTGTCGGCTTCTTCCCGGGCGTTTCTGCGGGCCTTCGTCAGGAGCGGAAGAGGTTCTCCGCCGCCAGCCGGCCCGCCGATTTCCTTGTCCGCTCCTCTTCCAGCCGGGTGATTTCCGTTTGCAGGAGGTCGATACGGTTGCTGAGTTCGTCCACGGAAAGAAGGCTGAGATCGCCGCCGATCTCATGCGCCAGCGGTTTTTGCGGACGGTCATCGTCAAAGAGGCTCATATGCCTGCTCCTTTTTCAACATAGTCGCCATCGTCCTCTGGATATTGCGGCGCGCGCGGATCAAGTGCAATGCTTTCCGGCGTGACGAGCGGCGAGGGCGTCGTCGGCATCATGGTCGAGAAATTGTCCTTTTCGTCGGTCGAAAGGGCGGCGCGCTGACGGCTTCTGATGATGGCATAGGCCGTTATCAGCACGTGGGCGACGGCCGTCACGAAGAATAGCGCATATGGGCCGGAATAGGTCATGACCGCGCCGCCGAGTGTCGGGCCGATGATGGTGCCGATGCCGTAAAGCAGCAGCAGCCCGCCCGACACCTTGACGAAGTCTTCCGATGCCGCGTAATCGTTGGCATGGGCCACGGCGATGGGATAAAGCGCGTTGGCGGCGGCGCCGTAAATGGCGATCATGGGGATAAGGACGTAGACATTGTGCGGCTGCACGGCCGCAACGGCCAGACCCGCGACTGCGCCAAGACCTGCCAGTCCGGCAAGCACATAACGGCGGTCTATGCGGTCCGAAAGGCGGCCGGCCGGAAATTGCGCGAGCGCGCCGACGAAGATCGTGACGGACACCATGATGGCGATCATGGTCGGATCAAGACCCGCCCGTGCGCCGAAAACGGCGCCGAGCGTGCCGTAAGCACCGTTGGCGATGCCGATCATCAGGATACCGACGAAGGAAACCGGCGAGTTGCGGTATAGAGCCGGTAAATCCAGCTTGACCTTCTGCAAGGGCTGCGGACTGTCGGCCTTCGAAAGCGTGGCTGGCAGAATCGCGATGCAATAGATGATGCCGCAGATCATGAACAGCGAGTTGTTGCTGATGTCGCCCATCGGCACGATCATCTGCCCCGCCACGACGCCAAGCAGGGTGATGGCTATATAAAGCGAGAAGATCATGCCGCGGCTCTCATTGGTCGCGCGTTCGTTCAGCCAGCTTTCGATGATCATGGACGTGCCGGCCGTGCAGAAGCCGGTGAGCGCGCGCATGGTGATCCACCAGACGTCGTCAATGATAAGACCCGTCATCAGCACGGTCAGGCAGACCAGCGCAACGAAGGAGGCGAATGCCCGCACATGCCCCGCCCGGCGCACGATGGCGGGTGCCACAAAGCAGCCGATGACGAAGCCGGCCGCCCAGGAGGTGCCGAGAAAGCCCAGAATTTCATTGGAATAGCCTTCGGCCGAACCGCGCACCGGCAGCACAAGGCCCTGGAGGCCGTTACCGAGAAAAAGAAACAGAGTGCTGGATAAAAGAGCGAATACGGGTAGAAGATTTCTGCTCATGAAGACACTCTCATGCGTTCGGACGGACGGTCGGACAGGCCATAGAACGGGATTACCCGAATGAGTTGCACTCTTCTGGTGAACGCTAAAAATGTCCAGCCTGTGACGATGCAGAAATAAAGAAAAGGCTCAACAAATGACAAAGGCGATCGGCCTTTTTTTACTGCTGGCCATGGTGGTCCAGATCATTCGGCCGCTCGGCCTGCCGGGCCTTAAAAAAAGGGGCGATTGCTGGAAGATAGCGGTTGCCGCCTTTGTCATCTGGTCGGCCACGCTTCTCCTGCGCCCGTAAAGAAAAAAGCCGCCCATGGGGCGGCTTTGATTTTTCGGCGTGCCTGTCGGCCTGGCCTTAAGCGGCCTTTTCGAGTTCCAGCTTCCAGTTGCCCTTGGCAGCAAGGCTGTTCATGGCGGCGCGGTGTGTGAAGGCGCGCTGGCCGGCTGCGACATTCTCCTGCTTGCCGCCCCATGTCTTGAGGGCCGTATCCTGAAGCGCGCGGCCGTAGGAGTAGGTCAGCGACCAGGGCAGGTCGTAACCGGCATTCATGGCGGAGAGATGTGCCGTCGCCTCTTCGGAGGACTGGCCGCCGGAAAGGAAGGCGATGCCCGGAACGGCAGAGGGCACGGTCGCCTTGAGAACCTTCACGGTCTTTTCCGCCACTTCCTCGACGGAGGCCTTGCGGGCCTTTTTGCCGTCGATGATCATGTTCGGCTTGAGGATCATGCCTTCAAGGTTGACGCGGGCATCGAACAGATCCGCAAACACGGTCTGGAGAACCCATTGCGTAACTTCCGCACAGCGATCGATGTCATGCGTGCCCGGCTCGCCGTCCATCAGCACTTCCGGCTCCACGATCGGCACGATATCCGCCTGCTGGCAGAGAGCGGCGTAACGGGCGAGCGACTGGGAGTTTGCCTTGATCGAACCCCAGCTCGGGCGCTGATCACCGATGGTGATGACGCCGCGCCACTTGGCGAAACGGGCGCCGGCCTCATGGTACTTGCGCAGGCGCTCGTAAAGACCGTCGAGACCTTCGGTGATGAATTCATGCGGGTGGAAGGCCATCGGCTTTGCGCCGATATCCACCTTGATGCCCGGCAGGCTGCCGGCCGCCTTGATGATATCAACAAAAGGTGTGCCGTCGGCTGCCTTCTGGAACAGGGTTTCTTCGTAAAGGATGACGCCGGAGATGTATTTCTTCATGGCGTCGTCGGAGCGGAACAGCATTTCGCGATAGTCGCGGCGGGCGGTCTCGGTGGACTCCAGATTGATGCTGTCGAAACGCTTCTTGATCGTTCCTGTGGATTCGTCGGCTGCGAGCAGGCCTTTACCGTCGGCAACCATTTTGATGGCAATGTCTTCGAGACGTTCGGTCATTTGCTATTCTCCCAAGGCACAATAAATTCCCGATAACAGAAGTTCCAGGGCAGGGAAATGGCAGGCTAACTCATTGAAACGATTGAAATGATTTCAATCGTTTGAAACTTTTCCTCCTGTGCGTACTTACCAAAAAACAAGGCCGGGCAAGCATTGCTTGTCCGGCCTCGTGTCAGGCAAGTAGGATAAGTTTACTTGGCAGCGGTCAGGATGGCAACGCCCGGCAATTCCTTGCCTTCCATCCATTCGAGGAAGGCGCCGCCTGCCGTCGAGATATAGGTGAAATCGTCGGAGACGCCGGCGTGGTTCAGTGCCGCGACCGTGTCGCCACCACCGGCGACAGAGACGAGCTTGCCCGCTTTCGTGCATTCGGCGGCATGTTTTGCCGCAGCCACTGTTGCCGCATCGAAGGGTTCGATTTCGAAGGCGCCGAGTGGCCCGTTCCAGACCAGCGTTTCCGCGCGGGAAATCCAGGCCTTGATGCTTTCGACCGATTTCGGGCCGACATCGAGAACCATGGCATCAGCGGGAATGGCGTTGATATCGACGGTTTCGTTCGCCGCACCGGCCTTGAATTCGCGGGCGACCACGCCGTCTTCCGGCAGAACGATGGCGCAGCCGGATGTGGCCGCTTCGATCATGATCTGTTTTGCGGTTTCGGCCAGATCGTGTTCGCAGAGGGATTTGCCGACTTGTGCGCCGCGTGCGGCAAGGAAGGTGTTAGCCATGCCGCCGCCGATGACGAGGGCATCGACCTTCTTGACGAGGTTCATCAGGAGATCGATCTTGCTCGAAACCTTCGCGCCGCCGACGATGGCGACCACAGGACGGACCGGCTGGCCGAGGCCCTTTTCCAGCGCCTCAAGCTCGGCCTGCATGGTGCGGCCGGCATAGGCGGGCAGGTGACGCGCCAGACCTTCTGTCGAGGCGTGGGCGCGGTGGGCTGCGGAGAAGGCGTCATTCACATAGATATCGCCGTTGGCTGCCAGAGCCTCGACAAATGCCGGATCGTTCTTTTCCTCGCCCTTGTGGAAGCGGGTATTTTCCAGAAGAAGGATATCGCCATCATTCATTTTCGCGACTGCGTCCGCTGCCGGCGCGCCGATGCAATCGGCTGCGAAAGACACAGGGTGATCCAAAACTTCCTCAACGGTAGCTACGATCTGGGAAAGCGACATGTCGGCGACGGGTTCACCCTTCGGGCGGCCGAAATGGGCAAGCAGGATGACTTTCGCGCCTTTTCCGGAGAGTTCGAGAATGGTCGGCGCAACCCGTTCAATACGGGTCGCGTCCGTCACCTTGCCATCCGCAACCGGCACGTTGAGATCAACGCGGACGAGAACGCGCTTTCCGGCAATGTCGTTAAGGTCGTCGATGGTCTTGAAAGCGGGCATAGGTCGATCCTGATTTGTTGCGAGTTCGGGACGGACCATACTATGCCTGATTGCCGACGCAAGCCGGTCACGCCTCATTTTCTCTCACCTCGGACGGAGGCGCGGAAATGCCCTCGTTGCCATCGCCGGAGCGTGACTGACGCCGCTGCGCCAGATACCGCCGCACGCGGCTGAGAATCTCCGAAAGGCTTATAAAGATCGGCAGGCTCGTGGCCGGCTCGACCGGTTCAAGCGAAATGCCGATACCGGTGATCGCCTCATGTTCGTCCAGCGCCCGAACGATCAGAACGATGGAACCGAGGCGCACCCGGTCGGCATAATCCGCCTTTCCGGAGAGCCGCGCCTCGATGAGTTCCGCAATGTTCATCGCCTGTTCGGCGGGCGAAATGAGGCCCGGGCCGTAGGCGGCATCAAGGTCCTTGGCAGGGCGTGCGGGTGAGATCGCGAAAATGCCGAAGAAATCCGCATCGTCATCGGCGACGGGCAGGGCGCTGGCGAACAGCCGGTCGATCAGGCGGGAATAACCGGGTGCGATGAAAAGATAGACGAGATCGTTTTCACGCAGCCGCCCGGCATATTGGTAGCGGATCGATTTGCCGTCGCGCACGACCAGAGAGGGCATCGCCCAGCGCGGAATGCGCTCGCCCTGCATGATGGCGCTGCCTTTGGCGACGCGATAGGAAATCAACTCGTGATTGGCGGTGCCGGGAAGGTCCACTTCCAGCTTGTCGACATCGCCCATGCGCGGCGGCACGATCAACCCCAGCCTTGTGGCCACCGGCTTGATCGTCCAGCCCTGGAGCAGAAGCGACACCAGCACGATGATGAAGGCGGCGTTGAAATAGATCTGCGCATCGTTGAGCCCGCCGAGAATGGGCATGATGGCAAGAAGGATCGATACTGCGCCGCGCAGACCGACCCAGGCCACGAAGGATGTTTCCTGCTGGGTATAGTTGAAGGGCATCAGGCTGAGCCACACCGCAAGCGGACGGGCGACGAAGATCAGGAACAGCGCCAGCAGGACGGCCGGGATGGCGATCGCCGGAAATTGCGACGGTGTGGCGAGGAGGCCGAGCATCAGGAACATGATGATCTGGGCAAGCCAGGTCAGCCCCTCATGGAAACGGCGGATGGTTTCCTTGGCGAAAATCCGGCGGTTGCCGGCAACGATGCCCGCCACATAGACCGCCAGAAAACCGCTGCCGCCAATGGTGCCGGTGAAGGAGAAGACGAGCAGCGCCAGCGCCAGCACGAAGATCGGCGCAAGCCCGCGGTCGGCGGCGAAGCGGTTGACGACAGTCGCGATCATGACGCCGCCAAGCAGGCCGAAAATCACGCCAAGGCCCATCTGCTCGATGAAAAGCAGCAGAAAGCCGCTGTCGATGCCGGCAAGCCCCTGGCCCTTGGCAATAATTTCGACCAGGGCGATGGTGAGGAAGATCGCCATCGGATCATTGGTGCCGGATTCGACTTCCAGCGTCGAGCGCACCTGATCGCGGATATGAATGCCGCCGATGCGCAGCAGGAAGAAAACGGCGGCCGCATCCGTGGAGGCGACGATGGCGCCAAGCAACAGGCCCTCCAGCCAGGAGAGCCCGAGCAGCAGGGCGGCCGCACCGGCGAAAAAGACGGATGTGAGAATGACGCCGACTGTCGCGAGAGCGACGGCGGGTGCTGCCGAAAGCCGGAAGGATTGTATCGACGTGCCGAAACCGGAATCGAAAAGAATGACGGCAAGCACGAGCGAGCCGAGCATATAGGCCAGCGGATTGTTGGTGAATTCGATGCCGAGGCCATCCACACCAGCCGCAAGGCCGATCATCAGGAAGAGTAACAGGAGAGGTGCGCCGAAGCGGAAGGCGATAAGGCTCGAAAAGGCTGCGACGAGAACCAGAACAGTTGCGACCAGCAACAGAAGATAAAATGATTCCACGTTCACCGCCTCATTCAAACCGCGTTGACCGCTGCAATGAATGCTCTGCGCGTGTGCAGTCAATGCGCCACGGGTTGCGGTCTGTCAGCGCTGTTTCGGCTGGCGTTGAAAGGCGACGCAAGGCGGGGTGTATCGAATGATACGGCAGGGCCGAAGTGCATTGCGCACGACCGTTATCCCTGTTTCCCTTGTCCGTTTCAAAGTGGACCAGACGAAGGCAGGAAATGGGAATTTTTTCGGCGCGCGGGCGAAAACGTTCAATGCACGCAGCGCTGTGGATGCTGCGCGGAAACAATTTGCCTGCCGGTGTCTCGACGTAACATAGAGACAATGCAGCTGCGTTAGTTCTCTCGTCCGAATTGCTTTTCATCATTACCGGAGCGATCGGATGAAACGGAAATCTATTACTGCATTTATAATGGTATTGGCGGCAGGCTCGATTGTTTCGGGCTGCTCCAGCACGGAACAGACGGCTGCAAACATGGGTGCGCAACGCGAGCGCTGCCGGTCGTTTGGTTACCCGGAAGGTTCGCGGGATTTTGCCGACTGCATGATGAAGCTTTCCATGCAGCAAAGCGAATTAAGACAACAGACGTTCGATACGATCTGGAGCAATGCCGGCTCACGGGACCCGATCATTATCAATAACAGAAAGTGAGGGGTTCATGCCGGACGGCTGGCCCTCTCGCCTCCGGTGATTGTTTCGGTCCGAAGCGCCCCGCATTGCTTCTGGATCGATGCCGGCGGGATCCCCCATTCCCGCCGGCATTTTTCAGGCAAACAAAAACCGGCAGGATCGCTCCTGCCGGTTTCTTTGTGGAAGTGGTGTCTTAGATGGTCTTCGCGAATGCGACGGCCGTGTCCGACATACGGTTGGAGAAGCCCCACTCGTTGTCGTACCAGGACAGGACGCGCACGAACTTGCCTTCCATGACCTTCGTCTGGTCGATCGCGAAGATCGAGGAATGGCTGTCATGGTTGAAGTCGCGGGAGACGAGCGGCTCTTCGGTGTAGCCGAGAATGCCCTTCAGCTTGCCGTTGGAAGCGGACTTGATCGCTTCATTGACTTCCTCAACCGTCGTGTCGCGCTTGGCGATGAACTTGAAGTCGACAACCGAAACGTTCGGGGTCGGAACGCGGATCGACGTGCCGTCCAGCTTGCCCTTGAGGTGCGGCAGAACGAGGCCAACGGCCTTGGCTGCACCCGTCGAGGTTGGGATCATGGACAGGGCTGCGGCGCGGGCGCGGTACAGATCCTTGTGCATGGTGTCCAGCGTCGGCTGGTCGCCCGTGTAGGAGTGGATCGTGGTCATGAAACCATGATCGATGCCAACGACGTCATCGAGAACCTTCACGACCGGCACGAGGCAGTTGGTGGTGCAGGATGCGTTGGAAATGACCAGATGGTCCTTCGTCAGCTGGTCGTCATTGACGCCGAAGACGACCGTGAGGTCAGCGCCGTCAGCCGGAGCAGACACGATGACGCGCTTTGCGCCGGCCGTCAGATGTGCAGCAGCCTTGTCGCGGGCGGTGAAGATGCCCGTGCATTCGAGCGCGATGTCGACGCCGAGTTCCTTGTGCGGCAGCGTTGCCGGATCGCGAACGGCCGTCACCTTGATCGGCTTGCCGCCGCCAACGATGATCGTGTCGCCTTCGACCTTGACGTCAGCCGGGAACTTGCCGTGGATGGAATCGTAACGCAGCAGGTGGGCGTTGGTTTCAACCGGGCCGAGGTCGTTGATGGCAACGACTTCGATATCGGTGCGGCCGGATTCAACGATGGCGCGCAGAACATTGCGGCCGATGCGGCCGAAGCCGTTAATGGCAACTTTTACAGTCATTTACAGTCTCCCGATCAAGATATGTGCTTGGTCTTTGCGGAAATGTGAGGGCTTGGGAAGCCCTCACGCAAGTTTTGCCTCGACTGCGGCGACAACGGCTTCCGCCGTGATGCCGAAGTGCTTGAAGAGATCCTTCGCTGGTGCGGATGCACCGAAGGAATGCATGCCGACGAATGCGCCGTCCGAGCCGATGAAATAATCCCAGCCCTGGCGGATGGCGGCTTCAACCGCGATCTTGACCGGAGCCTTGCCGATGATGGCGTTGCGGTAGGTTTCCGGCTGTTCCTTGAAGAGTTCGAAGCAGGGAACGGAAACGACGCGGGCGGAAACGCCCTTGTCCTTCAGTGTCGCTGCGGCCTTGAGGGCGACTTCGACTTCCGAACCGGATGCGAAGATCGAAACCTTGGCATCGCTTGCCGATACGAGTTCGTAAGCGCCGTAAGCGGAAAGGTTCTTCTCTTCATATTCCTTGCGCGAGGGCGCAAGGTTCTGACGGGTGAGCGCCAGCGCAGACGGGCGATGCTTCTGCTCAAGCGCCAGCTGCCAGCATTCCGCCGTTTCGGTTTCATCCGCCGGGCGGAAGAGGAGAAGGTTCGGAATGGCGCGCAGCGCCGCGATCTGCTCCACCGGCTGGTGGGTCGGGCCGTCTTCGCCAACGCCGATGGAATCATGCGTCAGGACGTGGACGACGCGGATACCCATGAGTGCGGCAAGGCGGATCGACGGACGGCAATAGTCCGAGAAGATCAGGAAGCCGCCGGCATAGGGGATGAGGCCGCCATGGAGCGCAATGCCGTTCATCGCCGCTGCCATGCCGTGCTCGCGGATGCCGTAATGCAGGTAACGGCCGGAGAAATCCGTCGGCGTGATGGACTTCATCTGGCTGGTCTTGGTGTTGTTGGACGGCGTCAGGTCGGCCGAACCGCCGATCATTTCCGGCAGGATGCCGTTGATGACTTCAAGCGCGTCTTCCGAGGCCTTGCGGGTGGCGACGGTCGGATTGTTCTCAATGATTTTCTTCTTGAAGGCATCGATGGAGCTGTCGAAGTTGCCGGGCAGGTCACCGGCAAAGCGGCGCTTGAACTCGGCCTTCTTGCCGGCTTCGGTCGCTTCGAGGCGGGCTTCCCAGTCCTGGCGGGTCTTGGTGGAGCGCAGGCCGGCGAGGCGCCATGCATCCAGCACGTCTTCCGGAATGACGAAAGCTTCGGCTTCCCAGTTGAGGCTCTTGCGCGCAGCGGCGATTTCTTCGGCACCGAGCGGGTTGCCGTGAACCTTGTGGGTGCCCTGCTTGTTGGGCGCGCCGAAGCCGATCACGGTCTTGCAGGCGATGAAGGTCGGTCGGTCGGATTTCTGCGCGGCTTCGATGGCGGCTGCAATCGCATCCGGATCGTGGCCGTCGACGCGGATGGTGTTCCAGTGAACGGCCTGGAAGCGGGCGATCTGGTCGGTGCTGTCGGAAAGGCCGACTTCACCGTCGATGGTGATGTTGTTGTCATCCCAGAACAGAACGAGCTTGTTGAGCTTCAGGTGGCCGGCAAGCGCGATGGCTTCGTGGCTGATGCCTTCCATGAGGCAGCCGTCGCCGCACAGCACATAGGTGAAGTGGCTCTGCAGGTCGGAGCCGAATTCCTCTTCCAGCTTGCGCTCGGCAATTGCCATGCCGACGGCGTTCGCGATGCCCTGGCCGAGCGGGCCGGTCGTCGTTTCGATGCCGGTCGCATGGCCATATTCGGGATGTCCGGCGGTCTTGGAACCGAACTGACGGAAACGCTTGATCTCGTCGATCGTCATATCCTCGTAGCCCGTCAAATAGAGCAGCGAGTAAAGAAGCATCGAACCATGACCCGCCGACAGCACGAAGCGGTCGCGATCCGCCCACAGCGGAGCCTTGGGATCGAATTTCAGGTAACGGGTGAAGAGAACGGTGGCGACATCAGCGGCGCCCATCGGCAGACCGGGATGGCCGGAATTGGCCTTCTCCACTGCATCCATGGCAAGAAAGCGGATCGCATTTGCCATCCGGTTGTGTTTGTCGCGAGAAATCATGGCTTTTCCGTCTGTTTCCGGGTGAAAGGAGATAGTTTTACGCAACTATCCAAAAAGCGGGTTGATCCATAGCAGGTGAGGCAGGCAAGTCAATAAATCCACGGGCGTTTGCGGTTCTGTCGAAGATAAAAATCGTTTAGAAAATCGGGTGTCCGGACAAAATCTGCGCGATATGTGCCGAGGCTTCCTCGTTCATCCACAGAGCAAAACGCCTCAATGCACTGGTTTGATTGACTGGATGATAAATCGGGTAATAACCTCGTGATTGTTGAAAAGGCCTGAAACCGGACGATTCGGCCGGTTGCTTGCAAGTTGGAAAAAACGATGTCGGCTGAGAAGACCGTACAATCTGCGCTGACGGAGCTGAGTGCTGCCATCACAAATCTCGAAAATGCCATCGATATGCGTATCGAACGGCAAAGGGAGACGGGCGAGATCGATAACGAGGTCAAGCGGGTCCATGTCGACCGCGCAAGGCTCGCGCATGAGCTTGATCAGGCCGAATTTCGCGCCAACCGTCTTGAGGAAGTCAACCGCGAGGTTTCCCGCCGTCTGGTGACGGCGATGGAGACGATCCGCGCGGTGCTGGATCGATAGGAGCGGTTTCATGGCGCAAGTTACTGTTATGATCGACGGCAAGGCCTATCGCATGGCGTGCGAAGCGGGACAGGAAGACCACCTGACCGATCTTGCCACCCGCTTCGACCGTTACGTCGGACATCTCAAGAGCCAGTTCGGCGAAATCGGCGATCTCAGGCTCACCGTCATGGCGGGCATCATGGTGATGGACGAGCTTTCCGAGATCAATCGCAAGCTCGAGAAACTCGAGGGCGAAGTCACCTCCCTTTCCCGCAACCGCGACGGCATGGCCGAGCACAGGGCGAAATCGGACGAGATGGTGGCGCTCGCCATCGGCGATCTGGCCGACCGCCTGAACGGCATTACGGAAAAATTGCTGGCGCGGCCGAAGCCTGCGGCGCATTGATCGCCCGAGAAGCTTTGCGCCGGCAAAATTTCGCTGCCGGCCCTCTGGTGGTTTGGTTCGATACGTCTTATATCTGTAGCGCGTTCTGCGCTTCCCGACAGGAACCACAATCCCTGGGGCCATACTCGATCCAAAGGGAGCTGTCCCTGGCCAGTCCCGTGGGGCTGGACACACGGTGCCCACCTACTTTTGTAGGCACCCAGGATCGTAAATCTCCATCGGTCGCCGTGGATCGCGCTTGAAGTTCCGGGTTAACCCCGGCTCTTCCCTGACCCTGATATAGTCGACAGTTATTTTCATTGCTGCCGGGCTCGGCTTTTTTATCCCGCCATCATTGCATTGGCGGAACAATTCCCTATTATCCGGATTGGTATGTCTGTCATGCCCTTTTACAGAAAGGGCGCTGCGGCCAAAACCGCGACGTGCCGTTCAACAGCCCAAAGAGCTAAACTTGTTTACTGAAATTATGATCGTGGTTCTGCTCACCGTATTGAACGGTGTGCTTGCCATGTCCGAGCTTGCCGTTGTCTCCTCCAGACCGGCGAGGCTCAAGGTGCTTGCCTCCCAGGGCAGCAAGGGCGCCACAATGGCGCTCAGCCTTTCCGAAAATCCCGGACGCTTCCTTTCCACGGTGCAGATCGGCATCACGCTGGTAGGCGTCCTTTCCGGTGCTTTTTCCGGCGCCACGCTCGGCGCCCGTTTCACTGCCTGGCTTCTGGAACAGGGCATTCCCGACCGCGCCGCCGATGCGCTTGGCGTCGGTTCGGTGGTTGTCGCCATCACCTATCTGTCGCTGATCGTCGGCGAGCTTGTGCCCAAGCAGATCGCGTTGCGCGATCCGGAAAAGGTGGCCGCCCGCGTCGCGCCCACCATGATGCTGCTTTCGAGGGTTGGTGCGCCTCTGGTGTGGCTGCTCGACAAATCCGGCAAGACCGTTCTTGCCCTTCTCGGCCATAGCGGCGAGTCCAATGCATCGGTAACCGACGATGAAATTCGCACGGTTCTGGCAGAGGCCCACAGCGCCGGCGTGATCGAGACCGAGGAATCGGCGATGATCACCAGCGTCATGCGCCTTGCCGACCGTAATGCGCGCGGCCTGATGACGCCGCGCCGCGATGTGGAAGTGGTCGATATCGAAGACACCGCGGAAGAAATCCGCGTTCAGCTTCGCGAGACACAGCGTTCGCGTCTGCCCGTGCGCAACGGCGCGTCCGATGAAATTCTCGGCGTGCTTTTCGCCAAGGACGCTTTCGATGCGCTGGCATCAGGAAAGGAACTGAATGTCCGCGAGCTTCTGCGCGAGGTTCCCGTGGTCTCGGATCTGACGAGCGCCGTGGATGTCATCCAGTCGCTGCGCCGTTCCACGGTGCATATGGTGCTGGTATACGACGAATACGGTCACTTCGAAGGTATCGTCAGTTCCGGCGACGTTCTGGAGGCCATCACCGGTGCCTTCCAGGAAGACAATGACGAGGAGCCTGCCATGGTCGAGCGCGAGGACGGTTCGTTCCTCGTTGCCGGCTGGATGCCGGCCGATGAGTTTGCCTATCGCATGGGTTTCCAGATCGACGAGGATGCGGAGTTCGAAACCGTTGCCGGTCTGGTTCTGGACGAGTTCCGTCGCCTGCCGGAACTGGGTGAACACATCACCCGCAACGGCTGGCGTTTCGAGGTTATCGATCTCGACGGACACCGTATCGACAAGGTGCTTGTGAGCCGGGCCGCCTGATGTCCGGCGACATTGCCGAAAAAGCAAGACTGCGCTGCGAAAGGCTCGCCGCGCGCGATGCGCTGACACAAGCCGAGCGGCAGCAGAAAAGCCGGGCGATGACGGAACGTGGCGCATCCGTCATTCCGCTCACGCCGGGCGCGGTTGTTTCCGGTTTCATGCCGATCCGCTCGGAGGCCGATATCCGGCCGCTGATGGAAGCGCTGCGGACACGGGGCGCGCGTCTCGTTCTCCCCGTTGTGCTGGACCGTGAAACCATCATCTTTCGTGCCTTCGAGGTGGATGCGCCGCTGGTGAGGACCGGCTTCGGTACGACCGGACCGGGGGAGGATGCGCAGGTTCTCGATCCGGATATTCTGCTGGTTCCTCTTTCCGTCTTCGACGGGCACGGTCAGCGTATCGGCTATGGCGCGGGTCACTATGACCGCGCGATTGCAAGATTGCACGGCAAGGGTCGGGTTCCCATTCTCATCGGCGTCGCATTCGATTGTCAGGAAGTGCCGTTGGTGCCGGCGGAGCCGCATGATGTGCCGCTTCATGCCGTTCTGACGGAGAGCGGTCTACGCTGGTTTTCCGCGCAGCCGTTGCTGCCAACTGGGAAAAAGGCGCTTTAGCACTTTTTAAAAAACGGATTACCCGTTAGAGGGGACGAAATCTAGGAACATGCGCAAGATCGGGGCGGGTGAATGAGGCTTCTTTTTCTCGGAGATATGGTTGGCAAGACCGGACGCACGGCTGTCTGGGACAGGTTGCCGGGGCTGATTTCCGATCTGAAGCTTGATTTTGTTGTCGTCAACGGTGAAAATGCCGCCGGCGGTTTCGGCATTACCGAGGATATCTACCTCGAGACCATCAATGCCGGTGCCGACGTGGTGACGACAGGCAACCACGTCTGGGATCAGAAGGAGGCGGTCTCTTTCTGCGAGCGCCACGATCAGTTCCTGCGGCCCGCCAATTATCCCGATGGTACGCCGGGCAAGGGCTCGGGCATCTTTTATGCCCGCAACGGCGCACGCGTGCTCGTTGCCAACATCATGGGCCGGGTATTCATGCATCCGGAGCTCGACGATCCCTTCAAGTCGGCGGAAAACATTCTCGCCGCCTGCCCGCTGAAAGAGCAGGCCGACGCCATCATCTTCGATTTCCACGCGGAAGCGACCAGCGAAAAACAGTGTTTCGGCCATTTCGTCGATGGGCGCGCAAGCTTCGTTGTCGGCACTCATACCCATGTTCCGACCGCCGACGCGCAGATATTGAACGGCGGAACCGCCTATATGTCGGATGCCGGCATGTGCGGCGATTATGACAGTTCGCTTGGCATGGAGAAGGAAGAGCCGATCAACCGCTTCATTTCCAAAATGCCGAAGGGTCGTTTCGAGGCGGCCAGCGGGCCCGCGACGATCTGTGGCGTCGGCGTCGAGATTTCAGACCGCACCGGCCTTGCGGAAAAGATCGCACCGCTGCGCATTGGCCCGAGACTTGCCGAAACCCTTCCATCCTTCTGGGCGTAAGCTTTTCGCTTGTCCGTGAGACGTTCACAATGACGAGATTGTGAGCGTTTCCCCCGTTCTTGAAACTGGACGCCCGGCAAAACCTGTCTCATCCTCTCAACCTTCGCAAGTTCAGGGAGTGGCATGATGCTGCGTGTGCTTATGCTTGCAATAACGGGTCTGCTCACCTGTGCGGGAGCGGCCTTTGCCCAAACGGAAAGCCGTCCTCCGGTCAGCCAGTGCCAGGCGATCGCCCGCAACATTCCCGGCGTCATGTTCGCCAGCTTCGAACCGCCCCTCAATCGGCCAAGTGTCCAGCTGGCGCAGGCGACGGCGAGGGAAGAGGTGAAGATCAGCTTCATCGGCCATTCCACCTATCTCATCGAAAGCCCCGGCGGCGTGACGATCGCCACCGATTATAATGGCGTCTATCGCCCGCCCGTCACGCCGACGGTGGTGACGATGAACCGGGCGCACTCAACGCATTTCACGCTTAGTCCGGACCCGGCCATTCAATATGTGCTGCACGGCTGGAGCGATACGCCGGGGGAAAAGGCCGAACACAAGGTTCTGGTGGGCGATGTCTATATCCGCAATGTCGCGACTGACATCCGCAACCGCTGGGGTGATTACGAGTCGTTTCAGGAAAACGGCAATTCCATTTTCATCTTCGAGGTCGCAGGGCTGTGTATCGGTCATCTGGGTCATCTGCATCATGAGCTGACGGATACGCATTATGCCGAAATTGGCCGTCTGGATGTACTGATGGTGCCTGTCGATGGCGGGCTGACGATGGGCGCCGACAGCATGAGCCGCGTGGTCAAGCGCCTGCGTTCCGCGCTGATCCTGCCGATGCACCGCACCGGTGCGCCGCTGGAGCAGTTTCTGACCATGTTTGGTGAAAGTTTCCGGATTGCCTATGCGAGCGATCCGATCATCCGGGTCTCAATGAGAAATCTTCCCCGCCAGCCGGAGATACTGGTGCCAAAAGGCATGCAATAGAGGGGCCGGCGAGGAAGTCGGGGAGCCCGTTATCAGGCGAAGGCGAGGTGCTGGCGCACGCCGACATCCGGTGTCTTGTCGTCGGACATATTGGCCTTGGCGATTTCCCAGCCGAATTTAAGCGTGCTGTCGGTCGAGGCCCAGATTTCCGCGTCGTCGACGTGAAGCGCCAGCATCGTCAATTGCGGATCGGACTTTCCGTGTTCGTACCAGGCGGCGGTAACGGAGTTCCAGTATTCCTCGATCTTTGCCTTGTCGTCACGCGCTTCAAGTACACCCGAAAGGCAGGCGTGATAATCATGGTCCTTGCCGACGAGGCAGAAGTGCGCCCGCGAACCCGGCTTCAGCGTTTTGACCAGATCGGTGTCTTTCTTGGAGAAAAACCAGATCGTGTTTGTCTTGGGGTCGGCGTGCGGTGCCATTGGCTGCATGTGATTATGCAGACCCTCGAGGCCAAGCATGCCGGCATGGACCGAATTGACCTCGTCCCACAGCTGGCGGGCAGGGGTTTCTCTTGCTTCAGTCAGGCTGACCATGTGTTTCCTCCTTCGGGTTTGCTGCGGCGACCGGGAGGATAAAATGCCCGGCTCTTCCGCGTTCATTGTCAAAACGAAAAGCGGATAAATCAGTTCCTTATATTCTTGCGGGCAAGAGAAAGCGCTTGCGGGCTTGAACGAAGGGCCCATCGCACTTATAAGGCCCGCAATCTCCAAATTAAGACAATCAGGTTTTCCATGGCTGGTCATTCACAGTTCAAGAACATCATGCACCGCAAGGGCAAGCAGGACTCCGTACGGTCCAAAATGTTTTCCAAGCTTGCGCGTGAAATCACCGTTGCGGCAAAGGCGGGCATGCCCGACCCGAACATGAACGCGCGCCTGCGTCTGGCGATCCAGAACGCCAAGGCCCAGTCCATGCCGAAGGACAATATCGAGCGCGCGATCAAGAAAGCTTCCGGTGCTGACAGTGAAAACTACGATGAGGTCCGTTACGAGGGTTACGGCCCGGGTGGCGTCGCCGTCGTCGTCGAGGCCCTGACCGACAACCGTAACCGCACCGCCTCCAACGTACGCTCCATCTTCACCAAGGCTGGTGGCGCACTCGGCGAAACCGGCTCCGTCTCCTTCTCCTTCGACCGCGTTGGCGAAATCACCTACAAGGCGGAAGTGGGCGATGCCGACAAGGTCATGGAAGCGGCCATCGAAGCGGGCGCTGACGATGTCGAATCCTCCGAAGACGGCCACACCATCATCTGTGGTTTCGAAGCGATGAACGAGGTTTCCAAGGCGCTGGAAGGCGTACTTGGCGAGGCCGAAAGCGTCAAGGCCATCTGGAAGCCACAGAACACGGTGCCGGTGGATGAAGAAAAGGCGCAGTCGCTAATGAAGCTCATCGACAATCTCGAAGACGATGACGATGTGCAGAGCGTCTATTCCAACTTCGAGGTTTCCGAAGAAATTCTCGCCAAGCTTTCCGCCTGAAGTTTCCGATCTTTTAAAAAAGCCCCGGCAGCGTCGTCGCTCCGGGGCTTTTTTCATTCAGGCGGCTTTCCTTATGGAGGTCCGCACATCGGCGAAAATTTCCACGGAACGCAGTCGCTTTTCAATGTCGTGGATCGGCATGGAGACGATCAGTTCGTCCGCCTGGGTTTCGGCGAGGAAACCGTCGAGATGGCGCTCTATCGTCTCAGGCGATCCGACGGCGGCGAAACGCAAGGTGTGCTCCACCGAGAAACGCTCCATTTCGTTCCAGTAGCCGTCCATGCTGTGCACCGGCTTCGGGAACGGGGTGCGTACGTTGCGGCGCAGATTGACGAATTGCTGCTGCGACGAGGTGAACAGGTGTTGCGCCTCTTCGTCCGTTTCGGCGCCAACGCCCATCACACCCACCATCACATAGGGCCTGTCGAGCACCTCGGAGGGCTGGAAGCGCTCACGATAGATATGGATAGCTTCCATCAGCATATCGGGGGCAAAATGCGAGGCGAAGGAATAGGGCAGGCCGAGCGCTGCCGCCAGATGCGCGCTGTAGGTGCTGGAGCCGAGCAGCCACAGCGGCACGTTCGAATTCATGCCGGGCACGGCTAGGATCGCCTGATCCTGCTGCGGGGGCCGAGGTAACGCTGGAGTTCGATAATATCCTGCGGGAAGTTTTCCGCACCCGCATCGAGGTTGCGGCGCAGTGCCCTTGCCGTGCGCATGTCGGTTCCGGGCGCGCGGCCAAGACCGAGATCGACACGACCGGGCAGCAGCGCCGCAAGCGTGCCGAACTGTTCGGCAATGACAAGCGGGGAATGGTTGGGCAGCATGATGCCGCCCGAGCCGACCCGGATATGTTTCGTGGCTGCGCCCACATGGGCGATGACGAGCGAGGTTGCGGCACTGGCAATACCCGGCATGCCATGATGTTCCGCCAGCCAGATGCGGTTATAGCCATGGTCTTCAGCCTTGATCGCCATGCGGCGGGAATTTTCAAGCGCCTCGCTGACGCTCTCGCCTTCGCCAATGGGCGAAAGGTCGAGAATGGAAAAGGGGATCATCCGACGCTCCTGCAGAAATATAATCTTTGTTGCGGATGTAAGGCGCGTGTCCCGATTTACCAGTGAAGTCGCATAGAATTGATGGATGGTTCAAAAAAATTGGGGCCTCCGAAGAGGCCCCTTTCGTTGTTTCAGCCCGCCCGCCGGAATTGCCGGGTTTCACGATACCCTCTCGCATCCTGGTCAGGGGCCAGCACGAATTGTCCGAGTCTGCCATCCATCTCGCCCGCTTCGGAGGCGAGATTGTGGATGGCTGCCGTCGTTTCCTCCACCATGGCGGCGTTTTGCTGGGTCATGGTGTCGAGGCTGGTGACGGTGCTGTTGATTTCCGCAAGCGTATGCGCCTCCTCGCGGGTGGATTCCATGATCTCCTCGATGCGGGAACTGATGGTCTGCACGTGTTTGCCGATGCCGGTCAGCGAAGTGCCCGCCTTTTCGACCAGCACCACGCCGGCGGAAACCTCGTCGGTCGAGCGCTTCAGCAGGCTGGTGATTTCCTTCGCGGCCGCGGCAGAGCGTTGCGCCAGTTCGCGCACCTCCTGCGCCACGACGGCAAAGCCCCTGCCGGCGTCGCCCGCACGGGCGGCCTCGACACCCGCATTCAAAGCGAGAAGGTTGGTCTGGAAGGCGATTTCGTCGATGACGCCGATGATCTGGTTGATCTGGCGCGACGAGGTCTGGATCGCCTCCATGGCGGCGATGGTCTGTTCCATCACGCGGCTCGAGGCCGTGGCTTCCGTGCTGGCATCGCGAGCGATCCTTGTCGCCTGTTCGGCGCGGTCGATCTGGTCGCGGACTGCTTCGGTGATTGCCTTGATAGCGCTTGCCGTCTCGGTGATGGAGGCGGCCTGCCGTTCGGTGCGTTCCGCCAGCTGGTCGGCGCCCACCCGCATTTCTTCCGAGCCACCGCGAACGGCGGCGGAGTTGCCGCCGATGGCCTGCATCGTTTCGCTGAGCCGGGCGAGCGCCGTATTGAAATTATGGCGCAGGCTTTCGAGATCCTCCGGGAAGACCGTGTCTATGCGATAGGCGAGATTGCCGTTCGCCAGCCGGTCCAGCCCCTCATCCAGAGACCGCACGACCATTTGCAGCGTGCCGGCCTCGGCTTCGCGCTCGGCAAGATGCGCGCGTCGCGCCGTTTCGGCTTCCTCCCGCGTGCGCGATGCGGTCTCCTCCATCTCCCGCTGAAGGATGAGCTTTTCGCGGAAACTGCCGAGTGCCTGCGCCATGCGGCCAATCTCGTCGTTGCGGTCCTGATTGCCGATCTCGGCATCCAGCCTGCCAGCCGCCACTTCACCGGTCAACCCGGCAAGCTTTTCCAGCGGCGCGAACAGCCGCCGCGCGAAAAAGGCTGTCGCCACGCACATGGCGGCCAGAACGCCAAGGCCGATCACGGCAAGTGTGCCGGCAATCGAGATGGAACCTGCATTCAACTCGCTGCGCAACATGCTTTCGACGGCGAGATATTGTTCTCCGGCAAACGAGAAGGAGCGGGCATAGGCATTGGCCTCGCCATCCGGGCGGTCGATCTTGGCAATCGTCATGCCGGCCGCATTCGATGCCTGCCCATGGAAGCCGTAGATTGCCGGATCGAGGCTGACGAGCCTGTCGCCTTCGACGCCGAGCACTTTGCCATCGGCAGAGATGATTGCGGATTGCTCTGAACTACCGGCGGCGACGCCTTTCGCGAGTATCTGGCTGAAGATCTCCTGCTTGACCCGGAACAGGACGATCCCCTTGAACGCGCCGAATTTGACAACCGGAATGCCATAATAAATGCCGGCCTCGTTTGTTGCTGCGTCGATCCGCAGACCGGAGAAACTCGTCTGCGCCACGTCGTTCACGGCTTTTTCGGCGTTGGCAGCCCCGCGGGTAAATGCAGCGCCAAGGCCACTTTCCGCCCAGGCGCCGCCCGTGACGGTTTCCCCGAAGGCCGGTCCTTTCAGATAGGAGTAATAGACCGTGCCGGCGGGATCGATAAAGAGAACATCGCTGAAGGGCGTTCCCTGCAGATAACCGCCGATATCCGTCTGGGTTTTCTCGTGGGTGGAATAATAAAAGCCGCTCGGGTTTTCGGGCTTGATCAGCTTTTCCCTGTCGGTGAAGGGGTTCTCCTTGACGAAGACGCGCTGCAGTTCCGCCTTGGCGTCGCCGGAGCTTTTCTGCACTGTGCCCCAGCCGCTGCGCATAGAGACCACGGCCATTTGCAGGGATTCGATCTTGGCGATGGAATCCGCCTGTGTCTTCAGCTGTTCAAGGCGCTCCTGAAGCATGTCGCCGCGGAAGACGAGAATGCTTTCCATGGATTTCGACGCCTGCTCTTCGAGAACGCCGCTGCTGCTTTGATAGCCAAGAAGTGTCAGAGCCCCGGTTGAGATCGCCATCAGTGCAAGGAAAATCACCAGCACTTTGGTGGATATGGAATGAAAACGGTTCAGCATGGCCGTTGCAGCCCCCAATGCCGGATCAGTTCCCACGCCACGCATGAGTGGCGCCACCGGATGGCTGATATGGCTTGAATATTATGCTGCGGATCATCATGTCCGCAGCTCCCCTTTTTTGATTTTGTGCGGGAACAATGCGGTACGCGGTTTAAGCAGAGGTAAATGCTGCACCGCAAATTTGATGAATGTTGTCGTTTTG
The DNA here is from genome assembly GCF_010669145.1 of Rhizobium oryzihabitans. NCBI lineage: Bacteria > Pseudomonadati > Pseudomonadota > Alphaproteobacteria > Hyphomicrobiales > Rhizobiaceae > Rhizobium > Rhizobium oryzihabitans. The sequence goes on along the minus strand of NZ_CP048635.1, from coordinate 827,880 downwards.
TTCACTTATCGCTGGCAGGGTCGCAGCCGGAAAGATAAGGTAACTCATGCAAAAGACGATTCGAATCATCGGTATCGACCCCGGATTGCGGCGCACCGGTTGGGGTGTCATCGAAACCCTCGGCAACAACCTTCGATTTGTCGCCTCCGGCACGGTGACATCGGATGGCGATATGGATCTCGCCTCCCGCCTGTGCCAGCTGCATGACGGGCTGGCCGATATCGTGCACAGCCATCAGCCCGACGAGGCAGCGGTGGAGCAGACCTTCGTCAACAAGGATGCGGTCGCCACGCTGAAACTCGGCCAGGCCCGCGGCATCGCCATGCTGGTTCCGGCGCGGGCAGGATTGCCTGTTTTCGAATATGCGCCGAATGCGGTCAAGAAAGCCGTCATCGGCGTCGGGCACGGCGAAAAGCAGCAAATTCACATGATGCTGAAAATCCTGATGCCGAAGGCCGAATTCAAGGGTAACGATGCGGCGGACGCGCTCGCAATCGCCATCTGCCACGCCCATAATCGCGGTGGCGACAGAATGGCGCGGCTTTTGGCGGCCGGTTAATATATAAAGTCTCATTGCAGCGGGCGGCATCATGATCGGAAAACTGAAAGGCAGCATCGAGGAAATCGGCGCGGATTACGTGCTGGTGGATGTGCATGGCGTTTGTTATGTCGCCTATTGTTCGGCCCGCACGCTGTCGAAAATCGGCTCCGTCGGTGAGGCGGTGGTGCTGTTCATCGAAACCTATGTGCGTGAGGACCAGCTGAAGCTCTTCGGTTTTCTCTCGGCGCTGGAGCGGGAATGGTTCAACCTGCTGCAGAGCGTGCAGGGTGTGGGTTCGAAAGTGGCCTTGGCCGTTCTTTCCACGCTGTCGCCCTCCGAACTGGCCAATGCCATTGCGCTACAGGACAAGGTGATGATCTCACGCGCGCCCGGCGTCGGGCCAAAGGTGGCGGTGCGCCTCGTGACCGAGCTTCGCAACAAGGCGCCCGCCTTTGCGGGAGAGGCCTCCGCCTCGATCGGCCTCAAGCAGGAGCTTGGCGAAGGCGTCGCATCCGCGCCGGTGGCGGATGCCGTTTCCGCACTCACCAATCTCGGCTATTCACGCGACCAGGCCGCCAATGCGGTTGCCGCCGCGCTGAAGAATGGCGGGGAGGGTGGCGACAGCGCCAAGCTCATCCGTCTCGGCCTGAAGGAGCTTTCACGTTGATGCGCTTAATGCTAGATTCCTTACGATAGGTGAAAAGTAAGAAAGGACAGCAGCATGGGCTTTCAGGTGACAATCACCTCCAAAGGGCAAATGACAGTTCCTAAAAACGTGCGCGAACAATTGAAAATCAAGCCTGGCGACAAATGTTACGCCTGGGTTCGTAACGGGGAGATGATCGTTATCCCTCGCAATAAATCTCTTGCCGATCTGGCCGGAATTCTCGGTAAACCTCCGAATGGCAAAAAGCTTACCGTCGAGCAGATGAATGATGCGATTGGTGAGGGAGCCGTTGCGCGGTACAAGCGTTCCACGGGTAAGACGGAAGAGGAATGACCAGCCGTTTCGGAATAGACACGAATATTCTGCTGCGTATCGTGGTAGATGACGATGTTGAACAAAAAGAAACGGTGAAGCGTCTTCTTGCACGGCTTGAGGATGGTGAAACCCTGCTTGTAAACCTTGCTGTGATTTTGGAGACGGCGTGGGTTCTTGGTCAGTTTTACGGTTATCCCAAAAGCGCTGTTCTGGAGTTTTTCCAGCTTATGCTCGAGCGGCGGGAACTGGAAATTCCGGACTATGAGGCGATTGGCAATGCCATCGACATATGCCGGAATACAAATGCGGATTTTTCCGACGCGATTGTATCGGAAAGCAACAGGGTCAATGGCTGCGTGGCGACATATACGTTTGACAAAAAAGCTGCTCGCAAGCTGCCCGGAATGGAACTTCTGACATGAGCGATGCGGCAAGGCTGATCACCCCCGAAAAGCGCGGTGAAGATGTCGACACCACCATGCGTCCGCAGTCGCTGGACGATTTCACCGGCCAGGCGGAGGCGCGCGCCAATCTCAAGGTGTTTATCGAGGCGGCCAAGAACCGTGGCGAGGCGCTCGACCATGTGCTGTTCGTGGGGCCGCCCGGTCTCGGCAAGACCACGCTGGCCCAGATCATGGCAAAGGAGCTCGGCGTCAACTTCAAGTCCACCTCCGGACCGGTCATCGCCAAGGCGGGCGATCTCGCGGCACTCCTAACCAATCTCGAAGAGCGCGACGTCCTCTTCATCGATGAAATCCACCGTCTCAACCCGGCGGTGGAGGAAATTCTCTACCCGGCGATGGAGGATTTCCAGCTCGATCTCATCATCGGTGAGGGGCCGGCGGCCCGCTCGGTGAAGATCGATCTCTCCAAATTCACCCTTGTCGCCGCGACGACCCGTCTTGGCCTGTTGACGACGCCGCTGCGCGACCGTTTCGGAATTCCCGTCCGGCTGGCCTTCTACACTGTCGATGAGCTGGAGCTCATCGTTAGACGCGGTGCGCGGCTGATGGGGCTTAACATGACCGACGAGGGCGCGCGCGAGGTGGCACGGCGCGCACGCGGCACGCCGCGTATTGCGGGGCGGCTTTTGCGCCGTGTGCGCGATTTCGCCGAGGTGGCGCGGGCGGAAGCCGTCACGCGCGAGATCGCCGATGAGGCTTTGACGCGACTGCTGGTCGACAAAATGGGTCTCGACCAGCTGGACATGCGCTATTTGACCATGATCGCGGTCAACTTCGGCGGTGGTCCGGTCGGGATAGAAACCATCGCCGCCGGCCTGTCGGAGCCGCGTGACGCGATCGAGGACATTATCGAACCCTATATGATCCAGCAGGGTTTCATCCAGCGCACGCCACGCGGCCGTATTCTGACCGGCACGGCCTGGAAGCACCTGGGCATGCAGCCGCCGAAGGATCTCGAGGCGGCGCAGTTCCGGCTGACGCTGGAGGAAGATTGATTGATTTCTCGCCGCGCCTTTCTGAAGGTCCTTGGGGAGGGTTTGTTGGCGCCATGGCGCTCGGTTCTTATGCTTTCGGCTTTGAACCGCTTGTACGGCTTAACGTGACCCGTTATGCGCTGACGCCGCCCGGCTGGCCGCCGGGTCTCAAATTGCGGTTGGTGGTGCTTGCCGATATTCACGCCTGCGAGCCGTGGATGTCTGCCGCCCGAATTGCCACGATTTGCAATCATGCCAACAGTCTCGACGGCGACGTAATGCTGCTGCTCGGTGACTATACCGCTGGTATGAATCTCGTGACGAGTTATGTCCATTCAAAAGATTGGTCGAAAGCTCTTGCGGTATTGAAAGCACCCCTCGGTGTTCACGCGATCATGGGTAATCATGACTGGTGGGAAGACCGGTCCGCACAGAAGGCCGGTGGCGGTGAAACGTTCGGCCACAAGGCGCTTGCCGATGTCGGCATTGCCGTCTACGCCAATCGTGTCTTGCGGCTGGAGAAGAATGGCCAAGGCTTCTGGATTGCCGGACTGGAGGACCAGCTTGCATTGTTGCCGGGGAAAAAATGGGATCGCCGAAGTGTGCGCGGACTGGACGATCTCGACGGCACGCTCGCGCAGGTGACGGACGAAGCGCCAGTGATCCTTATGGCGCATGAACCGGATGTCTTTCCCAAGGTGCCTCCCCGCGTGGCCTTGACGTTGTCCGGGCATACCCATGGCGGACAAATACGGCTTTTTGGACGTTCGCCCGTGGTACCGTCGCGCTATGGCAATCGTTATGCCTACGGGCATGTGGTAGAGGACGATCGCAACCTGATTATCTCGGGTGGCCTTGGTTGCTCCATTGCGCCCGTCCGCTTTGGCGTTCCGCCGGAAATCGTGGTCGTTGATCTTGGAGCATCGGCCTGAGGAAGACGGCGCGAAAGTTCACCGATTGAACGACGCCGGCCTTCGGCGTCTATGGAGGATCACGATGTCTTACGATCCGCTACGGGTCTTTCGCAAACTCGCACGCAACAACCGGCTCGCCAATTTCCGGCTGCATCATGCCTGTCTCCAGCTTTCGCAGGAGGAATTCGTCGCCTCTCGGGTCAGCTTTTTTCCCACCATTCGGGCGACGCTGAACCACATCTATACCGTCGATCGTTTTTATATCGATGCCGTCAAGGGCGGAACGCTCGGGCTTGCCGCCTTTGCGAAAGAGGAGCCTTTGGAGACCATGGCGGAGTTGCGGCGCGCCCAGGCGGAACTTGACGAGGTGCTGATCGCATTTGTCGACGGGCTAGAGGAAGACGGCCTTGCCGCAACCGTCAATATCCATCGCGGCACGCGCATCCAGCAGGATCGCTGCGACGATATTCTCACCCATCTCTTCCAGCACCAGACGCATCATCGCGGGCAGGCGCATGCCATGTTGTCCGGCGCCACGATCAAGCCGCCGCAACTGGATGAATTCATCGTGGGTGATGACGCAAATGCAAGAAAAGAAGAGATGGATGCGCTAGGGTGGACGGAAACCGATTTGATGTTTCCAGCCCGCAGGTCCAGACAATGACGCACGATAGCAAGACGCAGGACACCCGCATCCGCATGAAGTTCAAGCCGAAGCGCATTTTCCAGATGCGCGTTGCGGGGCTGGCGTTTCGTGATGGCCACGTGCTGGTGCACCGGGCATCGCATGAGAAATTCTGGACATTTCCTGGTGGTCGCGCCGAAATGGGCGAACGCTCCGAAGAAACGCTGGCCCGCGAGATGGTGGAAGAGCTTGGCGTTGAGGCCAGGGTCGGGCGGCTTTTATGGGCGGTCGAGAATTTTTTCCATTACGAGGGCAAGGACTGGCACGAACTCGGTTTCTATTACCTGATGGATTTGCCGGAGACATTCGCCTTTCATCCGACGGACATCATCCACCGCGTTCAGGATGGTGACAACGAACTGGAGTTCCGCTGGGTCGCCGCGACCCGGCAGGCATTGACGGAACTCGATATTCCGCCCTATTTCATCGCCGACGAAATAGAGCACCTGCCGCAGACCACAAGACATCTCGTCTGGTATGATGGCGACCTGGACGATAAATGACTTCTGCCCCTGACCGTCACATGATCCGGCTTGACCGGAAACCGCAGCTTTTCAGCATGCGTGTGGCCGCGCTGATTTTTCAGAACGATCATGTTCTCGTCCAGCGCGGCACGCAGGACATCTATTGGGCCTTGCCGGGTGGACGAGCGGAAATCGGCGAAAGCTCGCAGCAAACCATCATCCGCGAGATCGGCGAGGAGCTTGACCGGGATTGCACCGTCGAGCGTCTTCTCTGGTCGGCCGAGAATTTTTTCGCCTATGACGGATATGCCGCCCATGAGCTGGCGTTTTATTATCTGGTTTCGCTTCGCCAGCCTTTCCCCTTCCATGAAAGCGATATCGTGCATCGGGTGCTGGATGGCGTCGAGGTGGAGTTCCGCTGGCTGCCTGCGCAACCCTCCGCCCTGCTGGAGCATGATCTAAGGCCCCGTTTCATTGCGGAGCGCGTAGCGACGCTGCCTCAGCGCCACGAGCATCTTATCGTCCATGAAGGTCGTTCAGGTGCGGCCGAACTTTCCAAGGAGACAGTATGAGCGAGCTTTTGGTTTCGCTTTCAGGCGAACTCATCGAACATGGGCACCGCCTGACGCAACGCGTGTATTATGAGGACACGGATTTTTCCGGCCTGGTTTATCACGCAAGGTATCTGCATTTTCTTGAGCGCGGGCGCACCGATTACCTGCGTTGCCTCGGCTGCGAACAAAGCGCGCTTCTGACCGCCGACGAGGAGGGTCTTGTCTTCGTCGTTCATCGCATGGAGATCGATTTCAAGACCCCGGCGCGGATGGATGATGTGTTGACGATCACCACCGTGACCGAAAAGGCCGGCGGTGCGAAAATGGTGCTTAATCAGGAAATCCGGCGCGGTGAAACGCTGCTGGTTGCCGCCAAGGTCATCATCGCCGTCATCAATGCCAGTGGCCGGCCAAGGCGCCTTCCGGAGACGGTTGCGGAAAAATTCCTGAAGTAATTGACGGCCCGGTCCAGTAAATCCGTCAAGCGTGGCGCGGTTGTAACACTCCTTTAACCATAATGGTGTCTTACTTTAGCAACTGGCATTTGTGCGGCGCACGCCTTCCTTTCACCAAATTTATTGGCAAGTAAGGCTTACTGGCAAGTATCGGGGTATGGCAAAGGGGTTATCGGCTGTTGCCGCATGACTTCGAGCGTTAACACGCGTTTGAATCGCCCGGTCCCGTACCGGGCGTTTGGATTCGGGGATTGGATATTTATGGAACAGGCAGGTTTGGCAGCGGCGACGCACGATGTAAGTCTCTGGGCACTGTTTATGCAGGCGGGCCTCATCGTGAAGCTCGTGATGATCGGACTTATCGCCGCCTCGGTCTGGACGTGGGCGATCGTCTTTGACAAATATGTGAGCTTCGGCAAGGCAAAGCGCCAGTTCGACCAGTTCGAACAGGTCTTCTGGTCGGGCCAGTCGCTCGAGGAGCTTTATCGCACGCTGGCGGAACGCCAGAATGGCGGTCTGGCAGCAATTTTCGTTTCCGCCATGCGGGAATGGAAGAAATCTTTCGAACGCGGCGCGCGTTCGCCCATCGGTCTGCAGATGCGTATCGACCGGGCGATGGATGTGACGATCGCGCGTGAAGGCGAACAATACGAGGCTCGTCTCGGATCGCTCGCCACCATCGGTTCGGCCGGTCCCTTTATCGGTCTTTTCGGTACGGTTGTCGGTATCATGACCTCGTTCCAGGCGATTGCCGGTTCGAAGTCCACCAACCTCGCGGTCGTGGCTCCGGGTATCGCCGAAGCGCTTCTGGCAACGGCTATCGGCCTTGTTGCGGCTATTCCGGCGGTTATTGCCTACAACAAGTTCACGGCCGACGCGCACAAGCTTTCCGCTCGTATGGAAGGTTTCGCCGACGAGTTCTCCGCGATCCTGTCGCGCCAGATCGATGAAAAACTTCAGACACGGCAGGCCGCCCAGTAAGCGGCCCCAAATTACATGCCGTGCAGTAATTTGCCGCAAGGCAAAATGGAGTAAATGATATGGGTATGTCAGCAGGTGGCAGCGGCGGTGGTTCCGGTGGACGCCGGGGTGGGCGCGGCGGACGGCGCAAAGGCGGTGCGATCAGCGAGATCAACGTGACGCCGCTGGTCGACGTCATGCTCGTGCTGCTCATCATCTTCATGGTGGCAGCTCCTATGATGACGGTCGGCGTGCCGATCGATCTGCCGCAGACATCCGCCAATGCTCTGAATTCGGACACGCAGCCGATCACGATCTCCGTCAATGCCAATGGCCAGATCCATTTGCAGGAAACGGAAATCCAGGCGGCTGAGGTTGCCGACAAGCTGCAGGCAATTGCCACGACTGGTTATAACGAACGTATCTTCGTGCGCGCGGATTCCGTTGCCGCATACGGCGTCGTTGCTGATGTGATGGCGCGTATCCAGGCGGCGGGCTTCAAGAATATCGGCCTTGTGACCCAGCAGAAACAGGACAATTGACGTAGAACGATGAAGGGCAGCATCACCACATCCGCGATCGTGCATGCGTCGCTTCTGGCTTTCGCCCTCGTTTCCCTGGGCTCGCCGGAACCGCTCGACGTGTCGCAGGCCGAGGCCTTGCCGGTGGAACTGGTGCCCATTGAGGAACTGAGCCAGATTCAGCAGGGCGATAAGAACGCTCCGAAAGCGGAGAAGTCGGCACCTGTTCCGACCACGCGTCCGGATATCGTCGAGAACGCCCAGAATGTCGGCAACAACACGGCCGATCTTGACGCGCCGCCGACGCCGACCACCAAGCCCAACGACAATATCAGCGCCGCCGCCCGCCAAAGCAGGAAAAACCGCAACCGGTCGTCGACACCAAGGCGAACGAGGTGAAGGAAATCGTCAAGGAAGAGACCTCGGCTCCCAAACCGCAGGAAATGGCTGCCTTGCCGCAAACCAAGCCTGAAATTGCGCCGCAGCCGAAGACGGAGCCGCCGCCGCAGGAAACCAAGGCGGAAGAACCGCCGCCGGCCGCGCAGGAGCCGGCCGAAATCCCCGTGCCGCAGAACGTGCCGCGCCCGAACTCCCGCCCCGAACCGCCGAAGCCGGAAGAGCCGAAGCAGGCTGAAACCAAGCCTGCCGAGCAGAAGCCCGCTGAAAAACCGGCGGAGACCAAGCCCGATCAGGCAAAGTCCACCGACAAGCCTTCCGACAAGAAGCCGGGCGAGAAGAAGCAGGAGACGGCGAAATCCGCTTCGTCCAAGGAAAGCGATTTCAACGCCGACGATGTTGCCGCCCTGTTGAACAAGCAGGCGCCCTCCGGTGGCGGCGCGAAGCGGTCGACGCAAACCGCTTCGCTTGGCGGCAAGAAAACGACGGGCGGTTCGACGCTCAGCCAGACGGAAATGGATGCGCTGCGTGGCGCGATCCAGAAGAACTGGCAGATCATTCCCGGCATGGCGGATGCCTCGGACGTTCGCGTTCGGGTCACCATGAAGCTCGACCGTGATGGAACCATCATCGGCCGTCCCGAGATCGAGGCAACGGGTGGTTCCGAAGGAACGCGCCGTGCTCTTTCCGGCGGAGCCTATCGCGCCATCATGCGTTCCGCTCCGTTCACCAACCTTCCTGCCGACAAATATGACGCATGGAACGAAGTCGTTGTGAACTTCGATCCCAGTGAATTGCTATGAATGCTGAAAGGCCTGGCAACATGAAAATATTTTCGCCGATCCGGCTGGTGCTCGCTGTCGCGGCCCTCATGTCGGTTTTCTCCGCACCGGCTTTTGCGCGGGTGGAAATCAACATCAACAAGGGTAACGTCGAGCCCTTGCCCATCGCCATCACCGACTTCATGTCGGGTGACGGCATCGGTGCACAGGTCTCGGCCGTCATCGCCGCCGATCTGCAGCGCTCCGGTCTTTTCGCGCCGGTCAACAAGAGCGCCTTCATCGAAAAGATTACCAGCCCGGATCAGCAGCCGCGTTTTGAAGACTGGAAGGTCATCAACGCCCAGGCGCTTGTGACCGGCCGCGTGACACGCGAAAGCGATGGCCGCCTGCGCGCCGAGTTCCGCCTGTGGGATACTTTCGCAGGCCAGCAGATGACCGGCCAGCAGTTCTTCACCCAGCCGGAAAACTGGCGTCGTGTCGCCCATATCATCGCGGATGCCATCTATGAGCGCATCACCGGTGAAAAGGGTTACTTCGACACACGCGTTGTCTTCGTCTCCGAAAGCGGCCCGAAGACGGCCCGCAAGCGCCAGCTGTCGATCATGGACCAGGACGGTTTCAACGTCCGTAACCTCACCAATTCCAATGACATCGTTCTGACGCCGCGTTTCTCGCCGAACCGTCAGGAAGTGACCTATATGTCCTTTGAGGGCCAGCAGCCGCGCGTTTACCTGCTGCAGCTGGAAACGGGACAGCGCGAAGTGGTCGGCAACTTCCCCGGCATGACCTTCTCGCCGCGCTTCTCGCCGGATGGCCAGAAGGTGATCATGAGCCTCCAGCAGGACGGCAACGCCAATATCTACACCATGGACCTGCGCTCGCGCACCACGACGCGGCTGACGAACACGTCCGCGATCGATACGGCGCCATCATTCTCCCCGGATGGGCAGCGTGTCGCCTTTGAAAGCGACCGCGGCGGCCGTCAGCAGATCTACGTAATGAATGCCGATGGCTCCGGCCAGCAGCGCCTCTCCTTCGGCGATGGGTCCTATTCCACGCCGGTATGGTCGCCGCGCGGCGATCTGATCGCCTTCACCAAACAGTCCGGCGGCAAGTTCTCGATCGGCGTGATGAAGACCGACGGTTCGGGCGAGCGCATTCTGACCAGTGGCTTCCACAATGAAGGCCCGACCTGGGCGCCGAACGGCCGCGTGCTGATGTTCTTCCGTCAGAACGCCGGTGCCGGCGGTCCGCAGCTCTATTCGATCGACCTGACGGGCTATAACGAACAGCTCATCAAGACGCCGACCTTTGCTTCGGACCCGGCATGGTCGCCGCTTCTGGACTGATATGACTGTCATGACGGCGCCGGAATATCCGGCGCCGTCATGTTTTATGCATGCCATGCGGGAATGCGCCTCTTTCTTGCCGCAAACTGTTGTGAGGGAGCAAAAAAGTGGGACATTTCCTTTCTGTTAACCATAAGCGTTTGCCGGCTATTAACCGCGATCAGTTAGTGTCTGGCAACGTTATTGAAATTCCAAGGAGAGACCGGCGATGAGCCGTACACACATTTCGGCACTCAGCCCGATGCAGAAACTGGCCCGTAACCCGGCTGTCATCGCCATGACGCTCGCGCTTGCTCTCGCAGGCTGCGCGAACAAGAAGAACATGCCGAACAGCGCCGGTGAACTCGGCCTTGGTGGCGCGGGTTCCGCAACGCCGGGCTCCCAGCAGGACTTCACGGTCAATGTCGGCGACCGCATCTTCTTCGACACGGACTCGACTTCGATCCGCGCCGATGCGCAGCAGACCCTGCAGCGCCAGGCACAGTGGCTCGCCCGTTACCCGAACTACGCCATCACGGTCGAAGGCCATGCCGACGAACGCGGTACGCGCGAATACAACCTTGCACTCGGCGCCCGTCGTGCTGCTGCAACCCGCGACTTCCTGGCTTCCCAGGGCGTTCCGGCCAACCGCATGAAGACGATCTCCTACGGCAAGGAAAAGCCGGTCGCTGTTTGCGACGACATCTCCTGCTGGTCGCAGAACCGCCGCGCCGTGACGGTTCTCGGTGGCGCGGGCATGTGATTGCCTGACGTTATTGTGATCTCGAATGGGAGGCGGTCTTCGGGCCGCCTTTCGTTTTTTTCATAGTTTGGCCGAAGTTAAGTTGCTTTTTTGGTTGATATGGAAAAAATCCGGCTTGCGCCATTCCGGTGCAAATCAGTTAAGGCAGGACGAATGAGATGAAGAAACTTGTCGTGGCGGGAATGCTGGGGCTTGCAGCCTGCACCGGCCTGAGCGGCACAGCCGTTTCGGGTCCGCTGTTCGGTGCGGGGGGTAGCTTCGGCACGATCAACTCTCAGCAGCCCCGGTCGTCCGGGTTCAGGCCAATGAAGCCTACAGGGTTCAGCAGCTTGAAGAACAGATCCGGCAGCTCAACGGCCGTATCGAGGAAATGAGCTTCCAGCTTCTGCAGATGCAGGAAACGATCCGCAAGGCGCAGGAAGACAATGAATTCCGCTTCCAGGAACTGGAAAGCGGCAATGCCGGCGGCAAGGCCGCAAGTCCTGCAACGCCGAAAAAGAAGGCGGAGGCCAGTCCGGTAAGTCCGGCCACACCACCGACCGACGACGTTGCAACGATTATCGAAACGCCACCCGAGGGTGGCGCTTCCGTTTCGCCGTCTGCCCCGTCAAATGCGCCGAGCAGCGCGCCGGGAGAGACGACGCTTGGCTCCATCGAGCTTGATTCCAAGGGAATGCCTATCGGCGGCACGCTGAATCAGGGCGCCAATAATTCCTCCGGCAGCCTTCCGGGCGTCACCACCGGCAACGGTTCGCGCAAGACCGATCCGGTCAATACGGCGGCGCTGACCAGCGAGAGCGATATCTATCAGGCTGCTTACGGCCATGTTCTTTCCGGCGACTACAAGCTGGCGGAGCAGGGGTTCCAGCAATATCTCCAGGGTTATCCCAAAGGCACGAAGGCTGCGGATGCCAGCTTCTGGCTGGGCGAGGCGCTATATTCGCAGGGCAAGTTCAACGAGGCTGCAAAAACCTTCCTGAACGGTCATCAGACCTACGGCAAATCTCCCAAGGCGCCGGAAATGTTGATGAAGCTCGGCATGTCGCTTGCCGCTCTGGACAATACCGAGACCGCCTGCGCAACGCTGCGCGAGGTGCCGAAGCGTTATCCCAGTGCTTCGAAGACCGTGCTGAACAAGGTTGCCAGCGAACAGAAGCGGCTGAGCTGCTGATTTTTCCCCTGCCATGGCGGCGGTTTTTCCATGCCGGTTGATGCCCGCATTCTGAACGGAAAGACAGTTGCGCCGCTTGCGGCGGCAAGGTCGTTCGTCGAAAAAATTCGCAAACCCGCCCATATCCTCGTTGCAATCTCCGGCGGCAGCGATTCCACCGGCCTGTTGCTGGCATTGCATGAGGCAGCGGCTGATAAAGGTCGTGACGAGGTGCGGGTGTCCGCCGTCACGATTGACCATGGGCTGAGAGCAGAATCGGCCGACGAAGCAGAGAAGGTCTCGTTGCTCTGCGCCGACCTCGACATTGCCCACGCGACGCGTCGTTGGGATGGTATCAAACCGGTCTCCGGTATTTCGGAAGCTTCCCGCCTTGCCCGATATCGCCTGATTGCCGAGGTGGCCCGTAAGATCGATGCCGATTTTATCGCGACGGGGCATACAATCGGCGACCAGCGGGAAACTGTCGCGATGCGAGCGGCCCGCAGCGGCGGCGAAGACAATCCCGGCCTTTCCGGCATGGCGGATGCCGTCTTATATGATGGACATCATTGGGTGGTGCGGCCGTTCCTGACCTGTGAAAGACAGGCGATCCGTGAGTTCGTATCGTCCCGCTCGCGTGGCTGGTTTGACGATCCGAGTAATGAGAATACTCGATATGAGCGTGTCCGCGTGCGGCAGTCGCTCCCTGATGCTCCGGTGCAGATTGATACGGAGGCCGCAGCAAAAAGGCAGGCGCTTTCCGAAAAAACGGCCATTTTCCTGAGTGAACACTTGGAAGTCTTTCATGCCGTGCTGGCCAGGTTTCCCGACAGCGCCATTCGCTGCGATCTTCCAGAGTTTAGGCACGGGCTGGCGACGATCATCGCCACGCTAGGCGGGCGGGCCTATCTCCCGGCCGCAAACAGCATGGCGCGGGTGTTGCAGTTCCTCAAAACGGGTGAGAACGGGCGGGCAACGATCGGTCGCGTCCTTCTGGACCGCCGGCGGGACGGGCTTTATCTTTTCCGGGAGCATCGAAACCTGCCGGAGCTTCGCGTGGAGGCCGGTGACGAGGCTTTTTGGGACGATCGCTTCCTTTTAAAAAACGGATCGGCTTTCCCCGCCCATGTCATGGCCGCTGGTTGCGTTGACGCTGCGGCAGCACTTTTTCCGTCTGTACCGGTGGGAGTGGCGAAACAGGCCATGGCCATCCTGCCGCAAATCACCGCACCGGCGGCTGGTTCGATCTCCGTGGAAGGCGCCGTCACCATCGTGCCGAGGCTTGCGCCCTTCGATCTTTTCCTGCCGCGCTTCGACCTTGAGTTGGCGGATGCGGTGGCCAATTTGTTCGGTCGCCCGGCATATCCACAGCCCCCGGTTTAAATCCGGCCTCTTTTTCGTGAATTGCCTTGGAATACTTTTTACACCAAAACGCATCAGATAACGCCCTTCGCCTTGGCAACGGCAGATGTCGTCCTTATGTTAGGGGCACGTAAGAGCGGGCAGCAAACATGCCCGTGTGAGTTCGGGGAGTTCGATGAACCCAAATTTCAGAAATTTCGCCTTGTGGGCCGTGATCGCCCTGTTGCTGATCGCGTTGTTCAGCATGTTCCAGACTTCGCCGACACAAACGGGTTCGCGGGAAATTCCGTATTCCCAGTTTATTCGCGATGTGGATTCCGGGCGAGTTCGCGACGTGACCGTGACGGGTAACCGGGTTCTTGGAACCTATACCGAAAACGGCACGGCCTTTCAGACCTATTCCCCCGTTATCGACGACAGCCTGATGGAGCGCTTGCAGAGCAAGAACGTCACCATTGTGGCTCGTCCCGAGAGCGACGGCTCCTCCGGTTTTCTGAGCTATCTCGGCACGCTTCTGCCGATGTTCCTCATTCTCGGCGTCTGGCTGTTCTTCATGCGGCAGATGCAGGGCGGCTCGCGTGGCGCGATGGGCTTTGGCAAGTCCAAGGCCAAGCTCCTGACGGAAGCGCACGGCCGTGTGACGTTTGACGACGTTGCAGGCGTGGACGAAGCCAAGCAGGACCTTGAGGAAATTGTTGAATTCCTGCGCGATCCGCAGAAATTCCAGCGTCTCGGCGGCAAGATCCCACGCGGTGTGCTGCTTGTCGGCCCTCCCGGTACGGGTAAGACGCTTCTGGCGCGTTCCGTTGCCGGTGAAGCGAACGTTCCGTTCTTCACCATTTCCGGTTCGGACTTCGTGGAAATGTTCGTCGGCGTTGGTGCAAGCCGCGTGCGTGACATGTTCGAACAGGCCAAGAAGAACGCACCCTGCATCATCTTCATCGACGAAATCGACGCCGTCGGTCGCCATCGTGGCGCTGGTCTCGGCGGCGGTAACGACGAGCGCGAACAGACGCTGAACCAGCTGCTGGTCGAGATGGACGGCTTTGAAGCGAATGAGGGCATCATCCTCATCGCCGCCACCAACCGTCCTGATGTTCTTGACCCCGCACTTCTGCGTCCAGGTCGTTTCGACCGTCAGGTCGTTGTACCGAACCCGGATATCGTCGGCCGCGAGCGCATCCTCAAGGTGCATGTTCGCAACGTGCCGCTGGCGCCGAATGTCGATCTCAAGGTTCTGGCCCGTGGCACGCCCGGTTTTTCGGGTGCGGATCTGATGAACCTCGTCAACGAAGCCGCCCTGATGGCCGCCCGCCGTAACAAGCGTGTGGTCACCATGCAGGAATTCGAGGACGCCAAGGACAAGATCATGATGGGTGCGGAGCGTCGCTCCTCTGCCATGACCGAAGCCGAGAAGAAGCTGACCGCTTACCATGAAGCCGGCCATGCGATTACCGCGCTGAAGGTTGCGGTGGCTGATCCGTTGCACAAGGCGACGATCATCCCGCGCGGCCGTGCACTCGGCATGGTCATGCAGTTGCCGGAAGGCGACCGCTACTCCATGAGCTACAAGTGGATGGTGTCGCGTCTCGTCATCATGATGGGCGGCCGCGTTGCCGAGGAACTGACCTTCGGCAAGGAAAACATCACCTCCGGCGCGTCCTCGGATATCGAGCAGGCCACCAAGCTTGCCCGTGCCATGGTGACGCAATGGGGCTTCTCCGACGCTCTCGGCCAGGTTTCATACGGTGAAAATCAGCAGGAAGTGTTCCTTGGCCATTCCGTCTCGCAGTCCAAGAACGTCTCCGAGGCGACGGCCCAGACGATCGACACCGAAGTTCGCCGCCTGATCGACGAAGCCTATACCGAGGCACGGCGCATCCTGACGGATAACCACGATGGCTTCGTTGCCATTGCCGAGGGTCTTCTCGAATACGAAACCCTGACGGGTGACGAGATCAGGGCACTGCTGAAGGGCGAGAAGCCCGCGCGTGACCTGGGTGACGATTCTCCCGGCAGCCGTGGTTCGGCGGTGCCGAAAGCCGGCACCAAGAAAGACGGCCCGAGTGAAGTCAAGGGTGACGGCGAAGCCAAGGGTGACGGTGAGGCCGAAGGCGGCATGGAGCCGCAGCCGCATTGATCGCTTTCCAAAGATGATTGATTGTAAAAGGCCATCCGGTTTTCCGGGTGGCCTTTTCAGTTTGGTAACAAGATATAAGCCATTTTTGCGGTAATTTACGTGCTGTTTATCGTGGTTTGTGGCATCTAGCCAAAAAGCGCTTCCGGCTGTTTTCACCTTTTGCCGGAATGCTGGAAAAGATTTGGAGTTCAAATGGCACGCCGTTATTTCGGAACCGATGGTATCCGCGGACAATCGAACGTCTTCCCCATGACGCCGGATCTGGCGATGCGTGTGGGTATTGCGGTCGGAACGATCTTCCGCCGAGGCCATCATCGCCATCGGGTCGTCATCGGCAAGGATACGCGGCTTTCCGGTTATATGCTGGAAAACGCGCTGGTCGCCGGTTTTACCGCCGCCGGTCTCGACGTCTTCCTGCTTGGCCCCATTCCGACGCCGGCGGTTGCGATGCTGACCCGGTCGTTGCGTGCCGATATCGGAGTGATGATCTCGGCCTCGCACAACCCGTTTTCCGACAATGGCATCAAGCTGTTCGGCCCTGACGGATACAAGCTTTCCGATGAGCTGGAACTGGAGATCGAAGATCTTCTCGACAAGGATATTTACGCGCAGCTTGCCAAGCCGAGTGAGATCGGCCGCGCCAAGCGCGTGGATGGCGATATCTACCGCTATATCGAATTCGTCAAACGCACCCTGCCGCGTGATGTGACGCTGAGCGGGCTGCGGATCGCCATCGACTGCGCCAACGGCGCCGCTTACAAGGTGGCCCCGGCGGCACTCTGGGAACTCGGCGCAGAGGTCGTCACCATCGGTAATGAGCCGAACGGCATCAACATTAATCTCGAATGCGGCTCCACCCATCCCGAAGCCCTGCAGAAGAAGGTGCATGAAGTGCGGGCCGATATTGGCATCGCGCTCGATGGTGATGCGGACCGTGTGATCATTGTCGATGAACGTGGCGAGATCGTTGATGGCGACCAGTTGATGGCGGTGATTGCCGATAGCTGGGCCGACGACAAGACGCTGCGCGGCGGCGGCATCGTCGCCACTATTATGTCCAACCTCGGTCTGGAGCGCTTCCTCGGTGACAAGGGCCTCACCCTTGCGCGTACCAAGGTGGGTGACCGTTATGTGGTTGAGCACATGCGCAACCACAATTTCAACATTGGCGGCGAGCAGTCGGGTCATATCGTGCTCTCGGATTACGGCACGACGGGTGATGGCCTCGTGGCCGCCTTGCAGGTTCTTGCCCGCGTCAAGCGCTCGGGGCGCACCGTCAGCGAAGTTTGCCGCAAGTTCGAGCCTGTGCCGCAACTTTTGAAGAATGTGCGTATTTCGGGCGGCAAGCCGCTGGAAAATCCCGTCGTGCAGCAGGCGATTGCGGATGCGGAAAGCGCATTGGCCAATAATGGCCGCCTCGTCATTCGCCCTTCGGGCACGGAGCCGCTGATCCGCGTCATGGCTGAAGGCGACGATAGCGCGCAGGTGGAGCAGATCGTCAACGATCTCGTTGGCGTTATCTCGAACGCTCGTTCTGCCGCATAATTCAGTTTCCAGTAGTAACAAAAATCCGGCCTTCGCGCCGGCTCTTTCTTTGAGTGTTTGCTAATAAATATAGTGAATGATCGTGGTTAATCGGGACTTAACCATTTTACGCCAATCTCCGTGACTGAACCGTTCACTGGCAGCTGCCGCAACGCACGTGCCTCTTCTGGAGTGGAAGTCATGAAAAACGCCCTGGCTGGATTTCTGGCCGTTCTGCTGACCGGCACAAGCGCCGTCGGCGCCGATCTTTACCAAGCCGAACCCGCACCGGCCTATGTCGAGGCACCCGAAGTTCAGATCACGCAGTCGAGCGGCTGGTATCTGCGCGGCGACGTCGGTTATTCCTTCAACAAGCTGCGTGGCGCCCACTATTATCAGGGTGGACCGGGTGGTTATCTGCAGGATTTTGATACGGCGACGATCAAGGACAGCTATATCATTGGCGCAGGTGTCGGTTATCAGTTCAACAACTATTTCCGCAGCGACGTGACCTTCGACTATATGGGCAAGTCCGATTTCCGCGGCTCCACGAGCGGCGGTTGCGGTGTTTCGCCCTCGGGTGGATGCGTCTCGACCGATCTGAGTTCGCTCCGGGCCTATACACTGATGGCCAATGCCTATGTCGATCTTGGCACCTATGGCCGTGTCACGCCTTATGTCGGTGGTGGTATCGGCGGCTCCTATGTCAAGTGGGACAAGCTGCGCAATACCTCGTGCAGCACCAATGGCCTCGGCTGCGACCCGACCACGGAACACGGCGGCAAGGGCAAGTGGCGCTTCGCCTACGCCCTGATGGCCGGTGCCTCCATCGATATTA
The DNA here is from genome assembly GCF_010669145.1 of Rhizobium oryzihabitans. Classification (NCBI taxonomy): domain Bacteria; kingdom Pseudomonadati; phylum Pseudomonadota; class Alphaproteobacteria; order Hyphomicrobiales; family Rhizobiaceae; genus Rhizobium; species Rhizobium oryzihabitans. The sequence goes on along the minus strand of NZ_CP048635.1, from coordinate 810,083 downwards.
CCTGTAATTTGAAGGCTGATGTCGGCTACCGTTTCCGCCACATCAACAAGGGCGACATGTTCGGTTACGAGAACAATGGTGGTCCGGGCCGAGACAAGGGCCTCTATTCGCATGAAGTGCGCGTTGGTGGCCGTTATGTCTTCAACGGTTGCGACACCGCGCAATACATGCCGCCTGCCGATATTCCGCTGCAGCCTGCCGTTTATAAATAAACGTCACGCCTGACTGATAGCTTCAAGCCGTCCGCATCCTCCTCGGGTGCGGGCGGTTTTTGTTTTAGCGGCATTACACATGACGCATATGGACCAAAATTCTCATGCGCAGCGACATATTCCGCTTGACTGCGACCGGCGACAGGAATAGCAACGGCGTCAGGACACTCCACCCTAACGTGGAGCGCCTATCTGGAAGGATAGTCAAATGACAGATATCGTGAAGCCGGACGTCCGTCCGGACAATACGCATTTTTCCTCTGGTCCCTGCTCGAAGCGTCCCGGTTGGTCGCTAGATGCTCTTTCCGATGCGCCGCTCGGTCGCTCGCATCGCGCCAAGGTTGGCAAAGCCAAGCTGAAGCAGGCCATTGATCTCACTCGCGAAGTTCTCAATGTTCCCGCCGATTATCGTATCGGTATCGTTCCCGCGTCCGACACCGGTGCCGTTGAAATGGCGCTCTGGTCGCTGCTCGGTGAACGCGGCGTTGATATGCTCGCCTGGGAAAGCTTCGGCGCTGGCTGGGTCACCGATGTCGTCAAGCAGTTGAAGCTGAAGGACGTTCGCAAGTTCGAGGCCGATTACGGCCTGCTGCCGAACCTTGCCGAAGTCGATTTCGACCGTGACGTGGTTTTCACCTGGAACGGCACCACCTCCGGCGTTCGCGTCCCCAATGCCGATTTCATCCCGGCTGACCGCAAGGGCCTGACCATCTGCGACGCCACTTCGGCGGCCTTCGCACAGGACATGGACTTTACCAAACTCGACGTCGTCACCTTCTCCTGGCAGAAGGTTCTGGGCGGTGAGGGTGGCCATGGCGTCATCATCCTTTCGCCCCGTGCTGTCGAGCGTCTGCTGAGCTACGCGCCGGCATGGCCGCTGCCGAAAATCTTCCGCATGGTTTCCAGCGGCAAGCTGATCGAAGGCATCTTCACCGGCGAAACCATCAATACGCCGTCCATGCTCTGCGTAGAGGATTACATCGACGCGCTGCTGTGGGCGAAGAACCTCGGTGGCCTCAAGGCACTGATCGGCCGTGCCGATGCCAATGCCAAGGTCATCTACGACTTCATCGAAAAGAATGACTGGATCGCCAACCTGGCCGTCAAGCCGGAAACCCGCTCCAACACCTCCGTCTGCCTGAAGATCGTCGATCCCGAGGTGCAGGCGCTGGATCCAGCCGCGCAGGCTGATTTCGCCAAGGGCGTCGTCGCCCTGCTCGAAAAGGAAAATGTCGCCCTCGATATCGGCGCTTACCGTGACGCACCGTCCGGTCTGCGTATCTGGGCCGGCGCCACCATCGAGACGGCGGATATGGAAGCCGTCATGCCCTGGCTCGCCTGGGCCTACCAGACGCAGAAGGCAGCACTTTCCAAGGCTGCCGCCTGATTTTGATACCGGCCCTGCGCTGATGCAGGGCCGCACATTCCCCGCTTTCAAAACTGCACCGTTTTTCAAGGAGCCCGTGAACCATGGCACCTCGCGTACTCGTATCCGACGAACTGTCGGAAACCGCCGTCCAGATTTTCCGTGATCGTGGCGTCGAAGTCGATTTCCAGCCGAAACTCGGCAAGGACAAGGACAAGCTTGCCGAAATCATCGGCAATTACGATGGTCTCGCCATCCGCTCCGCCACAAAGGCAACCGAAAAGCTGATCGAGGCGGCAACCAACCTCAAGGTCATCGGCCGCGCCGGCATCGGCGTCGACAATGTCGATATTCCGGCTGCATCGCGCCGCGGTATCATTGTCATGAACACGCCTTTCGGCAACTCCATCACGACAGCGGAACATGCGATTGCGCTGATGTTTGCCGTTGCGCGCCAGCTTCCGGCAGCCGACAGCTCCACGCAGGCCGGCAAGTGGGAAAAGTCGAAATTCATGGGTGTCGAAATCACCGGCAAGACGCTCGGCGTCATCGGTGCCGGCAATATCGGCTCCATCGTCTGCTCGCGTGCACTCGGCCTCAAGATGCATGTTCTGGCCTATGACCCCTTCCTGTCGCCCGAGCGTGCGCAGGAAATGGGCGTCACCAAGGTTGAGCTGGACGAGTTGCTAGCCCAGGCCGATTTCATCACCCTGCATGTGCCGATGACCGACAAGACGCGCGGCATTCTCAATGCAGAGAACCTTGCGAAGACCAAGAAGGGCGTGCGTATCGTCAACTGCGCCCGTGGCGGTCTGGTGGATGAAGCGGCCCTTGCCGACGCTATCAAGTCCGGCCATGTCGCCGGCGCCGGTTTTGACGTGTTCGAAGTCGAGCCCGCCACCGAAAGCCCGCTTTTCGGCCTGCCGAACGTCGTCTGCACGCCGCATCTTGGCGCATCGACCACGGAAGCGCAGGAAAACGTCGCCCTTCAGGTTGCCGAGCAGATGTCGGATTATCTCGTCAAGGGTGCCGTCTCCAACGCCATCAATATGCCGTCGATCACGGCCGAGGAAGCGCCGCGCCTGAAGCCGTTCATTCGTCTCGCGGATGTTCTCGGTTCCTTCGTCGGCCAGGTGCAGGAAAGCGCCACCAAGGAAATCGAAATCCTTTATGATGGCGCAACCGCCAACATGAATACCAAGGCGCTGACCAGCGCGTTGCTGGCCGGCCTGATCCGCAGCCAGGTTGCGGATGTGAACATGGTTTCCGCACCTGTGATGATCAAGGAAAAGGGCATCATCCTCTCCGAGGTCAAGCGCGATAAGACCGGCGTTTACGACGGTTACATCAAGCTGACGGTCAAGACGGAAAACCAGATCCGCTCGGTTGCCGGCACGGTGTTCTCGGATGGCAAGCCGCGCTTCATCCAGATCAAGAACATCAACATGGATGCGGATGTCGGATCGCACATGATCTACATCACCAACACCGACGTTCCCGGCATGATCGGCTTCATGGGCACCACGCTCGGCGAGGCTGGCGTCAACATCGCCAACTTCCAGCTTGGCCGCGAAAAGGAAGGCGGCGACGCCATCGCACTTCTTTATGTCGATGGCCCGGTTTCCGAAACCGTGCTGGACAAGCTGCGCGCCAACCCGGCGATCCGCCAGGTCAAGCCGCTGACTTTCAACGTCGACTGATCTTATCGTTCCTCCCAAGGGGACAATAAGGCCCGGTGCAGGGGAGACCCTGTGCCGGGTTTTTGTTTTTCCAGTTGTCGATTTTACCGCAATTTGCGCCGTACTCGCGCTTCGGTTGTATATCACGAAAAATTTAAGCCGTGTGGTCTAAAAATGATGATCATGAGTTGCTATATCGCCTGCTGACATGCCGCTCATGGGAGGGCGGCCAACAGGAGATAGTGATGTTTGCTGCCTTTCGGCGCTTCAAGGGTTTGTTCGCAGTCGCCGCGCTTGGTATCGCGGTGTCTTTCGTAGCGGTCGACATGGCGGAAGCACGCCGTGCAAGCGGCGGTTTCGGCAGCCGTGGCACGAGGACGTTTTCCACGCCGCCGGCAACCAATACGGCCCCCGGACAGACCGCGCCGATCAACCGCAGCATGACGCCCAATACCAATCAGGCAGCACCGAGCGCCGCTCAGCCGGCCCGCCCCGGCGCGCAGGCGCCACAGCAAAATCGTGGCCTGTTTGGCGGCATGATGGGTGGTCTGATGGGCGGCCTGTTGATGGGTGGTCTGTTCGGCATGCTGATGGGCGGCGGTTTTGGCGGCATGGCCGGTTTCTTCGGCATGCTGCTGCAGGTACTGCTTATCGGTGGTCTGGTCATGCTCGCCATGCGTTTCTTCGCATCGCGCCGTCAGGGCCAGCCCGCTTATGGTGCAGCCGGTGGCTCTCAGCGAACGGATCATTCCGGTTCTTCCTTTAATGGCGGCTCACAGGCAGGTCCTTCCGCGTCTTCGTTCAAGATTCCGAAGATCGGCGCGCTTGCCGGTGCTGCGGGCGGGGCTGCCGCGGCCACTGCCGCAACGGCGAAGCCGGTGGCGCACGAGAACGCCATTTCCGAAGGTGACGAGATCGGCATCACCCAGGGAGATCTCGAAACCTTCCAGAAAATGCTGGAAGACGTTCAGTCGGCTTATGGGGCCGAAGACTACGGCACGTTGCGCAAGCTGACGACGCCGGAAGCCATGTCCTACCTCGCCGAGGAATTGAGTGACAACGCCACGAGCGGCGTGAAAAACGAAGTGCGTGACATAACGCTGCTGCAGGGCGATGTCGCCGAAGCCTGGCACGAAGAGGGCCAGGATTACGCGACGGTTGCGATGCGCTACTCCGCGATCGACATTATGCGCGACCGCACCTCGGGCAAGGTTATCGAAGGTGACGACCAGCATCCTGCCGAAGCGGTTGAGATGTGGACCTTCGTCCGCCGTGGCGGCAACGACAACTGGCAGGTCGCCGCAATTCAGGCCGCTGCCTGAGGCGAAACATAGCCTTCTGTGAATAAATGGCCCGGAGGTTTTTACGAACCTCCGGGCTTTTGCGTGTCGTGATCTACGATGACGCGACGCTATCTTTCGCCGTGCCTTCTTTTTGATTCCGCCGGTACTTCAGCGACGCCGGCGAAAGGGCAAAGCTTTTCAAAAAAACGACTGATAAATCTAACGGGTGATATCTACATTGCCTTTTTGATCGCGATATCCGCTTCCCCCTGCCATGCAAGGGTTTGCGCCCTCTCCGTCGAGGTGTGGCGCCGGCGCATAGCTCATTTGCTCCACGGAATCGCCCTTTTTCATTCATCCGCCATTCAGTCCCCACATCCTAACCAGAACGCCTACACGTCAATGTTACTTTTCGCGCCGGTTCTAAACCGCTTTGGAAAGGGAACCTCAGGCGCAAATCAGCGTTGACAATCCAATTCCCGGCCCGCCTCCCGCAAGCCGGGCTGGGTGGCTGGGTAACGCAGGCCCTGTGAGAACGGAGAGCTATCGAGATGAAACGCTTTGACCTGATCGACGGGATGCGTGGTTACTTCCTCGTCTTCATGCTGATCAACCATCTGGTGTTTGCCGGCGGCTTCTGGCTGGTGGAAATCAATCACCGCCAGTTTGCCTTCGTGGAAGATGCGCAGGGTTTCGTCTTTTTGTCCGGTCTGCTGATCGGCATGGTCTATGCCCGCAAGATGATGAAATACGGTTATGACGCCGGCAAACAGATGATCTGGAACCGCGCGATGGAGCTCTATCGCTATGCGATGGGTCTCGTCATCGCCGTGTTGTTCTTCCGCATGGTTATCCCGCATGCGCCCTATATCTGGTACAACTGGCTGGGGATGACCTCGTTTGACGATCCGCTGCGTCTGGCGGCGATTGCGACATTCCTCTTCCAGCCGACCTTCATGGATATTCTGCCGCAGTACATCGTCTACATGCTGTTTGCACCGATCCTCGTTAAGCTGTGCCTTGACGGTAAATGGGCCTATGTCATGGCTGGCTCGCTGCTGGTCTGGATGGCCGGCCAGCTCGGTCTCCAGCAGATCGTGACGACGCCGCTCAACGAACTCGTCAAGGGTGCGGACGAGCAGGGCATCCGTGTCAGCTTCAACCTGCTGGGCTGGCAGCTGGTGTTCTATTCTGCGCTCGTGCTGGGCGCGATGACGGCGCAGAACCGCATTCCGTGGAAGGCGATCTTCTCGCCGCAGCAAACATGGCTTCCGAAGGCGGCACTTCTCATCTGCCTGTTTTTCATGCCGCTGCGCATCGCAACCGCCTGGGGCCTGATGCCGGAATTCGTGATGGGCAAGTTTTCCACCATGGAAATCCGCGCCGATTTCGGACCGGTCTACCTCATCAACTTCCTTGCTGTCGGCGTCGGTTTGACCTGGCTGGTGATCGCCGGTCCGAAGCATCACCGCCCGATCGTGCGCTCGATTGCCGAGGGTGTGATCTGGGTGCTGTCGCTGAAGTTCCTGCAGCTCCTCGGCCGCCATTCGCTTCAGGTCTATGTCTGGCACGTGGCCATTGTCTATGGCGTCTATTATCTGGACGGCCGTACGGCCGAACTGTCGCAGGTCAGCAAGACACTGATCGCCTTCACTGCAATCGGCTTGCTGGCTCTGCCGGCCCTGTGGCGGGAGCGCGACAAGTGGATTGGCAGCAGTGGCCAGAAGACGGCCGGCGCTTAACAGCCTGTCACAACCTCAATCTGATGGCTATACGGGGCGGTTTTCCGCCCCGTACTTGCGTGCGCGGCCATTCCTTTCTATATGCAGCCCTTAAATCCGCATGATGGCGAGGCAGAACAGTCCGGTTTTCCGGCTGATGCTCACGCGGCGGATGACCGACAGGCGGCGGGGCCTTTACCCCCGTTATGACTGACGATGGGAAAAAACGTGAATACGCTCGATTTTGACAAGAGGCCGGAAGACACCCGGATCGTTGTCGCCATGTCCGGTGGCGTCGATTCCTCGGTTGTGGCCGGTATCCTTAAGCGCGAGGGCTACGATGTCCTCGGCATAACCCTCCAGCTTTATGATCACGGTGCGGCCGTGCACCGCGCCGGCTCCTGTTGCGCCGGGCAGGACATTGACGATGCGCGCAGGGTCTGCGAAACGCTCGGCATTCCCCACTATGTGCTGGATTATGAAGCGCGGTTCCGTGAAACTGTCATCAATCCCTTCGCCGAAGCCTATGCGATGGGTGAAACGCCGATCCCCTGCGTCGCCTGCAACCAGACGGTAAAATTCGCCGATCTGCTCGCGACGGCAAAGGAACTCGGTGCCGATGCGCTGGCGACCGGCCATTATATCCGCTCGCGTCCCAACCCCGTTGCCGGTCAGCCCGGCCGCCGCGCGCTTTATCGCCCGATCGACAGCGACCGTGACCAGAGCTGGTTCCTGTTTGCGACGACGCAGGAGCAGATCGACTATCTGCGCTTTCCGCTCGGCGGCCTCTCCAAGGCCGAGACGCGCGCTTTGGCAGAAGATATGGGTCTGGTCGTGGCCAAGAAGGCCGACAGTCAGGACATCTGTTTCGTGCCGCAGGGCAAATATACCGATATCATCAACAAGCTGAAGCCGAATGCGGCATTGGCGGGCGATATCGTCCATCTGGACGGCCGCGTGCTCGGCCGTCATGACGGCATCGTGCATTACACCATCGGCCAGCGCCGGGGCATCGGTGTTGCAACCGGAGAGCCGCTCTATGTGGTGCATCTCGATGCACGTGGGCGCCGGGTTATCGTCGGGCCGCGCGAAGCGCTGGAAACCCGCCGTGTCTACCTGCGCGACATGAACTGGCTTGGCGATGGCGAGCTTGCAGCGGATGCCGGGCAGGGCTTTGCCTGTTTCGCCAAGGTGCGCTCCACCCGCCCGCCAACCGAAGCGATCCTGCATGCCGACGAAAACGGTATCTATGTGGATCTGATGACCGGTGAGGCCGGTGTCGCTCCCGGTCAGGCCTGCGTGCTCTATTCCGCACCCGGCGCGGATGCCCGCGTTTACGGTGGCGGCTTCATCGAACGTTCGGAACGCTCGGTGGACGCCGAGGCTTCGCTGAAGGCGCTTTTGGAAAAGCCGGTTGCCGCCTGAAACAATTCGGTTTTCACCGCCGTGTGGAAAGCGAATTTTTTGCGCGTCATGCGCTTGACACTTTGGGGAGCGGCACCTTATAAGCCGCTCATCCTGATGGAGCGGACGGTCACATGACTGTCACGGTTCCACTGTGGCGGGGTAGCTCAGGTGGTTAGAGCAGCGGAATCATAATCCGCGTGTCGGGGGTTCAAGTCCCTCTCCCGCTACCATTTTTCATCTAAAATCAAATATTCGCTGGCGTGTTCCGAGCGCTTCTTGTCGTCTGCCAAAAGGCCGCAAGTGGTCTCGCGCTTTGTGTCGGCCGCTAATGGTCGCCAAAAAAAGGGAAACCCGCCCGCTGTCAAATGCAGCCGACGGGTCTCAACCTTTACCCCCTCCCACAAGGGCGGGTGAACAAAAGCACATCAAATGAATTATGGCAAGATCATGGCGACCATATTGTTGCGGTGGATGGCCCGGTGCGCCAGTTTAGTGGCGGATGGCAGAGTGTGACCACCTCCTTATGCCGCTCATAGGGCGATTGGTAGGACACGACATTCTCACTGCAGCGCATTTCAGCCTGATTCGAATAGACGTTTTGCGCGACGCGTTGGTGATAATGCGTCTTGTGCCGCGGAGCCTGATCCTGGCCATAGACGATCATGTCGGCGGCAAAAGATGCGGCTGGCGCTAGGAAGACGGTGAGTGCGGCAAAGAGGGCGGTGCTTTTGAGATTTGCGGACATGGGTTGTTTCCCCGGCGTTGATCAACGCAGGAGAACGCCTTTCACGGGAAGCTGTTCCGCGGCGTCATTCATTTTTCGCCGGCGACACTTGCCCCAAAAAAATGCCCGCTCGCGGCGGGCAATTCAGAGGGGAACTGAGGTTAGGAGCCTCGCGTCAGAAACGCTCGTTCCTGTCATAGGTTCCCAGCGCGCCGGTAATTTTATGGCGTACTCGCTGATTGAACATCGTGAAGGCGGTGAGCGCAGAATAATATGTCGAGACTTCGGCTGCCTGAGGCAACGCGGTTTCACTGCAAAATCTGTCTTTGGGAAGTTTGGAGCGGGCGAAGGGATTTGAACCCTCGACCCCAACCTTGGCAAGATTGACGAGACCCTACGCTACACTATCCGAATTCTCTCTATCATACTAAAATAATTATATAATTTCATTTTTGCATCGCCGTCTGTATCCGTCAAATACGCTTCCATTTCTCTTTTTCCGCTGACAACTTGCTGACAAAGGCCAAGCAGTTATGCTATTGTCAGCAAAATCGTCAACCGCAGTCAGAGAGGAAGCAACATGGCCAAACTCACCAAGCGGGCACTCGAAGCCATGACCCCGCCCGAGAAGGGCAAGCAGGCATTCTTGTGGGACGGCGAACTCCGGGGTTTCGGAGTCCGCATGCTCCCCTCCGGTCTCCAGACGTTCGTGCTGAATTATCGAAACGCGGCCAACAAGGAACGGCGCATTAATCTCGGCCGTTTCGGAGTGATGACCGTTGAGCAGGCTCGCGAAAAGGCCAAGGTCAAGCTCGGCATGATCGCGGACGGAGACGATCCTGCCGATGCCGACAAGGACCCGCATCACCAGCAGACAGTCTCTGCCTTGTGTGACTGGTATCTCGCCGAGGCCGAGGCTGGCCGCATCCTCGGCCGCCGCAATCGGCCGATCAAGAAATCGACGCTCGCCATGGACAAGAGCCGCATCGAAACGCACATCAAGCCGCTCCTCGGCAGTCGCCTCGCGCATACGCTGAAGGTGGCCGATATCGAGGGGATGCAGTCGGATATCGTGGCCGGCAAGACGGCGAAGCCGCGAGGCGGAGGTCGAGGCGGCGTCACGACCGGCGGCCCCGGCGTTGCCTCCCGCGCCGTCGGAACGCTCCAGAGTATCCTTGGTCACGCCGCCCGCCTCGACAAAATCGAAAGCCATCCGAGCCGCGGCGCGCGAAAGCTCGCGGGCAAGAAGAAACAGCGGCGGTTGAGCGTGGCCGAGATCAAGAAACTCGGCGCCGCGATGCGGCACGCGGAACGCAACGGCGAAAGCCCTGTGGCCCTCGCCATCGTCCGCTTCCTGGCGCTCACAGGCTTCCGCATCTCAGAGGGACAAGGCGTGCAACGCCATTGGCTCAACGCCGGGGTCGGCTACGTGGCTTTCCCCGACACCAAGAGCGATGCGCAGATCCGTGCGATCGGCCCTTCCGCCGCGAAGATCGCTGCCAGCCAGCCGGCTCGCGGCAATAATCCGTATGTCTTCCCGTCCGATATTACCGACGGCCATTTCACGTCGGCCAAGGCCTGCCTCTTCAGGCTCTGCGCCAGCGTCGGTATTGAGGGTGTCACGCCGCACACGCTGCGCCACACCTTCGGCAGCGTCGCCGGCGATCTCGGCTTCTCCGAGCTGACGATCAGGGCACTGCTTGGCCATGCTGCTCAAAGCGTGACACAGGGCTATGTCCATATCGATGAGGCCCTGAAGCTCGCCGTCACCCGCACCTGCGAGGAAATCGCCTCCCTCCTGGATGAAGAGGACAAAGCCGTGTTTCCCGAACAGGTAGAAAGGCAGGCGGCGTGATGGCGCAGAGCACGGACCCGCACCTTGCCGGCGACGGCTCCCGTCGCCGGTCCCGCAAGGTGTGTTCGATTTCAGTTATTGCAGTTGATGACGTATATCCCTATATTGGCAGGCAAGGAGAACATGCCATGGCCAGCCAAGTCGTCCAGTTTGCCGGCCTTTCGGACCGGGATCGCAAGAATGTAACGCACCTGCCGAAACTCGGCGAGGGCGATCATGTCGAACTGCATGTCCGCCGCCGGGACGGTGCGGAGCAGACGGTTTCACTGCCGCCGGCCGCCGCCAATGCCATAGAAACCCTGCTTTCGCGGCTGCTCAGCGGCGAACGGGTGGCGGTCATTGCCGAGAATCAGGAACTGAGCCCGACCGAAGCCTCGACCATTCTCGGCATCTCTCGTCCGCTTGTCGTCCATCGCATGGACATCGGCGACCTGCCGTTCCGCTACGTCGGAAAGCATCGCCGCGCCTCGCTCAAGGACGTGCTGGCGCTGAAGGCGCAGCTCGACGTCCAGCGCAAGGCCATGCAGGATCTGGCGGCTGACGCCGAGGACCTCCATCTGCGCTATGGCATTTAGTCTCTCCGTCGCAGTCTGCGATGCCTGCATCCTCTATCCGTTCCATTTGAGAAATATCATCGTCCAGGCCAGCGTCGATCGCCTGTTCCATGCGCGCTGGACCGACACGATCCATGACGAATGGATGCGCAACCTCGTGGCCAAAACGCCGGGCCTCTCGATCGACCGGCTGGAAGCCACCAAGCGCCTCATGGACGTCGCCCTGCCGAGCGCGATGGTCGCCGGATACGAAAGGCATGTTCAGGCCGTCAGTCTCCCCGACCCGGATGATCGTCATGTCGCAGCGGCCGCCATCGAGGCCGGTGCATCGACAATCATCACCTGGAACCTGCGCGATTTTCCGGTCGGCGAGCTGCGCAAGCATGGCCTCATGCGTCAGTCGCCGGATGTTTTCCTTGCCGCTCTCTACGAGCACGTTCCGGAGCAGCTTGTCAGCTCGCTGGCGAATGCGCGGAGCAATCTCAGCCGGTCGCGTGTTTCGGCCACAGACTTCATCGGCATCCTGCGCGACCAGAAGCTCATCAGGCTGGCGGCGCAGATCGAGAAACACGTCGGCGATCTCTAGGGCGGTTTTCTCCGTTCCCTGAAACCCTGATCCACGGTTTTACGTGTTTCCGGCTTTACGCCGAAGACGACATTCCCCGGCTCGTTGCAATATCCCGGTGCACAGCCAGTCCGATTTCAGAGTGATGGTTCCGCACATATGGCCAAGAAGCCGGTCGAACGACTTGATCCGACACAATCCACGATAAAGAAACTCTTCGCCTATAGCGGAAACCAATGCGCGATCCCCGATTGCCAGGAGCGGCTTGTCGACGCAAGCGGCGCCATGCTGGGCAAGATCGCCATATCTACGCCGCCGAAAAAGGCGGGCCGCGCTTCGATTCCAAGATGAGCAACGAAGACCGCCGCAGCTTCGACAGAGGTGTTCGACGTTACCGACTCGATGAAGAGGTCGAAGGGCTGGCTACCTTCATCGACCGACTGAAGGAGCTTCCCCTTGAAGAGCGCGCCTTCGCCATCAAGCTGACGGAGCGCATGAGGCACGAGACGTCGACAATCTGCCGGCTGAAGATGTGGCGGGCGCATTCAGCCTGGGTAAGACCAAGCTACGTCAGCGTATGAACCTGCTTGAGCATCATTTGCTTGGCGATATCACCGCGGGCCATGGTTACCAGCAATATATCGTGCGTCTGTGGGACCGCGATCCCGGCAGCAATCCCTGGATTGAAATGCTGGAATTCTGCGACAGGACCGGCATCGCCATCGACAGTCTCGTCTCCGATCTTAACTTCGCGCAATATGACGCATGACGGCATCGCCTCGATGCTATCGGCGGCATGGGCTTTGATTCGGAATTGCTGGTCGAGGTTCCAAGGCTGAATTCCGGACTGTCGTTTCCACGAGTTTCCGTATCTTGGGTGGGGGAAAGCTTTCCCCCTGGCCGGCACTGCGTTGCCGGCGCACCCTCTTCAGCGGGGAGACCCCGCAACGCCCCCTTAGAGTGAGAGTGCGGGCCGGGTTTTCCGCGACGGGTTGAGGGCTGGGAGAGAGGCTTCCGGCGCCCGTCGCGGAGAACCGCGATGTCCAGATATGACCGTACCGGATCGGATCGGGCAAACCTTTACGACGAAATTACCAACAAGATCATCGCCGAGCTGGAGGCCGGACGTATTCCCTGGGTGCAGCCCTGGGGCACGTCGGCAGCGAAAGCACCGCTCGGACTGTCGAGAAACGCCAGCACCGGCCGCAGCTACAGCGGCATCAATGTTCTCATCCTCTGGGGTGCCGTCATCGAGCACGGCTTTCCCGCTCAGGGCTGGCTCACTTTCCGCCAGGCCCTTTCCCTTGGCGGAAATGTCCGCAAGGGCGAACGCGGCACGACTGTCGTCTATGCCGACCGCTTCGTCCCCGACGACGAGAAAAAGCGTGCGCGCGACGCCGGCGAGGAAGCCCACGCTATCCCCTTCCTGAAACGCTTCACCGTGTTCAACACGGCGCAATGCGAAGGATTGCCCGAGGAGATCGAGACCATCGCGCCACCTCCGCCGCCCGGCATGATCGAGCCGCGCGTTGAGGCGCTCATCAAGGCGACAGGCATCGACTTCCACATCGGCGGCAATAAGGCTTTCTACATTCCGTCGCTCGATGTGGTGCACGTACCTCCGCCCGCCGCCTATTTCGAGCCGATCAACTGGCACAGAACTGCGCTCCACGAAGTCGGTCACGCGAGCGGCCATCACAGCCGGCTCAATCGGGATTTGTCCGGTTCCTTTGGCTCAAAGCCTTATTTTTTCGAGGAATGTGTGGCCGAAATTTCGAGCGCCTTTTGCTGCGCGGCGATGGGGATCGTCCCGACCGTGAGGCATAGCGACTACATTGGCGCGTGGATCGATACGATGCGCGCAGACAATCGCGTCATCGTCCGCGCAGCCTCGCAAGCCAGCAAGGCGGCCGACTGGATCTTGTCCTTCCTGCCGGAGGACGAGCGGCCCGTCGCCGAACCGGAAACCGCCATCGACAGGAGGGCCGCGTGATGCGCTTCCGTCGCTGGCACAGACCCGAACCCTATGGAGACACGTCGCGCAAACGCGCGGCGTTCCTGCGCAAGCAGCGCCTCGAACGCGAGGCCCTGCCGCTTTTCGCCGACGACATCGCTGCCGGTCAGCACAGCGTAGACGAGGAAATGGCCCGCCGCGCCGTCTGGTGGGACGAGGCCGAACGCGAGCGCCGCAGCCAGCGGGCGGCCTGGTGGCGCAAAGGCCGTGCCCGGCTGTTCGCGTTCCCCGATCCGTTGCGCCACCGCGTCCGCGAGATCTGGCGGACTTGCCCTTATCCGGCGGACCCGGCGAGCTTTACCGATTTTCTCCATCAGATCGCGGTCGGCAAGCTCGATCCCTACAGGCCACCGTGGGTCTTCCATCAGCAGCTCGCAGTGCGGATCACCCGCAACCCGGCAACCTTCGCCGACGCCTTCCGGCAGATCGGCAGGCGCAAGGCCGCTCTTGGGCAGAACGCGACCGAAGCCGACCAACTGCTGTTCTGCGGCAATCTCGGCTCCGGCATCCTTTTTCTCGCCTCACAAGCCCGTCCGATCGATCCGGACGAAAGCCTCCACATCCTCGACGGTCACAGCCTTGGCGGTTCCAATCTCGGCCGGGCCAGTCATTGGGTCGATATCGAGGTGTGCGGCAAATGCTCCGATGCGGATTTCGCGCTGATCGAGCGGCTCGCCCAGGCCAGCGACACGCGGCCCGTCGTCGTCCGGCGCATGGTTCGCGTCACGCCCGAGGTCAGGACGGGAGGCGCGGTATGACCGAACGCTCCCTTCCGTCCGGCCATAATGGCGGGCCTCCGCTCGATGGGCCTGATGCCCGGCAGGATGGCCGATGCAAAAACTGCATCCACTGGCACGCCCCGCCCGAACGCGAGCAGCGGGACTACGAAAATTTTCGGCTCGGCCTTTCGCGCCGGCGCGTCAAACGGCCTTCCGGAACGTGCGACCGCGTGTTGCTCGTCGGCCGGACTTCGACCGTCTTCTCCGCGACGACGGCGGATTTCTGTTGCCGGAATTTCGAGGCGAAGCCGCCGATGCCACGGCCTTCAGGTGGCGGTTTCGTCACGATCTGGAAGAACGGCCGGATCGTCTGGCAGGGACCGGAGGAGAAAATCCCGCCGCGCTTCCAGCAGCAGGATCTCGATCTTGACGATCCCGATGAAACTTCGGGGCAAGGCGGCGGCCATGATCGACCGTGAGCAGTTGCGCGCGGCCCTGGCGCGCATGGAAACCAGTCTTGCGGAAACCCGCCGCAACCTCGCCCTTGCCGAGCGTGCGCTCAGCGACCGGGCCGAAGCCGAGACGATCGGCCGGCGTCCGAAGGCGCGATACTATCATCGCCGGATGAGCCGGTGGACCGGCGCCGACGAGGTAGAATACCGGCGCGTTCTCGACGGCTTTCTGCTGGTGTCAGGTCCAGATATGGACCGGCTACGGCTCAGGATCGAGCGGCAGGAGGCGGCGATCGAGGCGCTGCGCCGGAAATACGGTGTCAACGCGCAGCGGCCTGGGTGCTTCGACTGGTGACGCCGAGCCTGCCTCCCGCGCTGTAGAGGGAGAGAGAGGCTGGGGATTTCATGACGGGTTGGTAGGTCGAGAGAGAGTCTCTCGGCTGCCCGTCATGGAGTAACCCACCATGGCAAGAGCTGCCAAGAAAAAGTCCGCACCTGCAATCATTGTCTTCTCGCGGTCGCGCGACATTCCGTTCAATCGCATCCACCTCTCGGCCGACAACGTGCGGGAAGTCGACGTCGAAGCCGGCCTTGACGAACTCACCCAGGACATCGACCGCCGCGAGGACCTCGTGCAGGGTCTCAATGTCCGCGCCATCCTTGATGCTGACGGCAACGAAACCGGCGATTTCGAGACCCCGGCCGGCGGTCGCCGCTACAGGTCCGTCGCGCGGTTGGTCGAGACCGGGCGCTTCCCGGCCGATGGCCTCGTTCCCTGCATCGTCAAGAAGGCCGATGCGAAGACCAGCGCTGTCGACGACTCGCTCGCCGAGAACACCTTCCGGCGCGCGCTCCATCCGCTCGACCAGTTCAAGGCGTTCAAGCGCATGGTCGATGGCGGCATGACCAAGGCAGAAGTCGCCAGCGCCTACTTCACCACCGAGCGCTATGTCGACCAGCGCATGGCGCTCGCCAAGGTCTCGCCGGTGCTGCACGAAGCCTATGCCCAGAACAGCATGACGCTGGCGCAACTGGAGGCGTTCACCGCGAATCCGCATCACGAGCGCCAGGAGCAGGTCTGGGAGGCCCTCCAGCAGTCCCACTACCGCGAGCCCTGGCGCATCCGCAACATACTGACCGAAACCAGCGTTCCGGTTTCCGACAGGCGTGCGGCCTTCGTCGGCATCGACGCCTATATGGCAGCGGGTGGCCCGGTGCTGCCGCGCTACCTCTTCGACGATGAGGAAAACGGCTGGCTCGACGACGTGCCGCTTCTCGACCGGCTGGTTGCCGAGAAGCTGAAGACCATCGCTGACGAGATCTCGGCCGAGGGCTGGAAGTGGATCACGGTCGATATCAATCTTCCCTACGGCCACGATCACGGCCTGCGCTCGCTCGGCTTCACCTTCGCCGATCTCACCGAGGAGGAGCGGGCTGCCCGCCAGGCGCTTCGCGACGAATATGAACGGATCGAGGCCGAGCATGAAGGCGCTGACGAACTGCCCGCCGACATCGACCAGCGCCTCGGCGAGATCGAAAAGCAGCTCGAAGCTTTCGAGCGTCGTCCGGCGATCTACGATCCCGCCGACATCGCCATCGCCGGCGTTTTCGTCAGCATCGACGAGGATGGAACGCTTGCGGTCGATCGCGGCTGGGTCCGTCCGGAGGACGAGCCGGTCGAGAGCGCCGAAGGCGGAACGCCGGAGGCTGAAGCTGGCAGCGATACGGATGGTGCGGCGGCGCCTGATGTTCAGCGCGCCACCATCACCATCGATGGGCAGTCGGCCGAGCCCGAGGAAGAAGAGGACACGATCAAGCCTCTTCCCGAAAAGCTGGTGATCGAGTTGACGGCGCATCGCACCGTGGCACTGAGCGACGCCGTGGCCGCCAATCCGCATGTCGCCATGACGGCGCTGCTGCATCGGCTGGTGCGCGACCGCTTCAAGCAGTCTACCACCGGATCGACCGTGCGAGTCTCGGTCCAGGAAGTGTACTTCCGCGAGCAGGGCATCGACCTCAAGGACAGCCCCTATGCGAAGTCGGTCGCCGAGCGGCACGCGGGATGGAAGGCGGATCTTCCGACGGACGCCGATGCGCTGTGGGATTGGCTCCATGCGCTCGATGATACCAGCCGCATGGCGCTGCTGGCGCATTGCGTCTCGTTCGGCATCAACGCGCTCTATGAGCGGCCGAACCCCTTCAGCGGGACCGGCATAACGGAACAGGGTCTTCAGACCCGCATGGCGGAAGCCGACCGCCTTGCCCGCGTCACCGGCCTAGACATGGCGGAGGCAGGTTTCCGGCCGACGGCCGTCAACTATCTCGGCCGCGTCCCCAAAATCCGCATTCTCGAAGCCGTGCGCGAAGGTGCCGGTGATCGGATGGCCGACCTGATTGCCGACATGAAAAAGGCCAAAATGGTCGAGGAGGCCGAGCGCCTGCTGGCGGATACCGGCTGGCTGCCGGAGCCGCTGCGTCTTGCCGGTTCCGATGCCGATCAGGCCGTGGAACCATCGGCAGACGGCGATGGCGGTGACGAAGCGGCGCTGCCCGATTTCCTCGCAGGCGATGACGACGAGGATGCCGCGGACGACGGCGCCAGCAGTGAGGAACCCGAACATCTGGTGGCTGCCGAATAGGTCGCATCGGCGGGGTGACTCAGGTCGCCCCGCTGTCTTCCCTCCCTTGTTTCACAGCCCGGTCCCATGCCGGGCTTTTTTGTTTTGGAGAATAACGATGAAAATTCATGCCACTCTCGAATTCGACCTGGAGGACGAAAGCGGCGTCCTGATTGACGAGCGAAAGGAATATGTCTGGGCCGCAGAGGCCACCGACGATGCCATTCGTTCGCGGCTGATGGGCGCCGGATTCCTGTCCGACGACACGATGATCGGCAGCTATACGCTCGATGTCGTCGTCATCGACGGCTTCGTCGATGACGGCACGGAGGCCGGTCAGGAGGCGGTCCCGGATAGTGCCGCTCTCGCCTCCGAGGAATTCGACGGCCTGATCGACGATGCCACCCACGCGGTCAACAATCTCATCCCCGACCATGCGCTCTCCCGTCTGTCGGACGGCGAGCGCACGGCACTTCTGCACGCGATCAACGACGCGCTGACGCCGGTTCTCGGTCAGTACATTCCGATAAATCCATAAACCGCGCGGCGCTTTGAGCACATACCTTCCCGATCAACCCGGCCCGGCCATCGCGCCGGGCTTTTTCGTTTCTGGAGAAACCTCATGGCCATCCCCGACCATGCCCGCACGAACTTCAACACCCTGCTTCGCGCCGCCGGCGACGGCAATCTCGCACTCATGGAGTGCCTGGATGCCGTCACCCGCGAGCGTCGCTATGTCGTCTGCGCCGTAGGCCGCGCGGATGACGGCGATATCGTCATGACGCCGTTCGGCCATCTCGCCGACGGCAATCCTTACGATCTCTATCTGCCGCCCGATCCCGACGATCCGGCCGGTTTCATCGAGAACCCCGAAGACGGAGGTGCATCATGACGACGATCGACGAGATCTTCGCCGACGATCGCAGCAATCCTCCCGCGGAGCGTTCGCTTCCGTGGGAGGAGACGCATGGCACCGTCACCGTTGTCGTCGAGCCGAAGCCGCACTGGGCATCCGACATGAGGGCCTTCCGGCGCACGGAACAGACCTACTGCTATTATGCCGACTGGACCGAGAATGGTCGACGCGCGCGGTTCTATGGGCATATCGACACGTCCGGTGACGGACGTGATGATGAAGGCACGGACCATGCTCACGCGCGAGATCGCGGACGAACTTTGGGACTGAGAGGAAGAGTGCTGCGGGGCCGGGATGGGTTCGGACGGGCAAAGAGAGAGCGCCGTCCGGTCCTGTCCTTTTCCGCTCTCCGGAGAACCAGTTCCATGTCTACGCAAGTCGCTACTTCTCATTTTGCAACCCTCGTTCCGGATCATCGCCGCGGGAAGTTCCTGCCGACGCTGTTCGGGCATCGGCTCTTCATCGTCGCCGAGGCCGCGGTCTATACGATCATGGAGCGGCTCAGCCCCGACGACTATCGCGGCGGCTTCTGGAATTTCTACGAGCATCATGATCAGCCGCTGTTCCTCGCACCGACGTCCAGGCCACGTTACCGGATCGAAAGCGGCCTCACGGAGTTTCGTGGCGAGGTCTCGGCGGAGGCCGCCGGCATCATCGCCACGATGTTCACGCTTTCGCATCTCACCTTCCAATACGAATCCGACCTACTGGTGGAAAGCTTCCACCGCCTTCGCGACAATCTGGACGGCCATCCCGAGGCGTCCGAGATATTCCAGGCCATCGATTGAATCTCAAAAAGCGTCCTGCCGATCGGTGGGGCGCTTTTTTCATGCCGGCCACGGCCGCAATGCGAGAGCGATGAGAGGGAGAGTAGGGCCGGTTTGGCCGTGGCGGGATGAGGGTCGGGAGAGAGGCTTCCGCCGCCCGTCGCGGAGATATCGTGATGAACAGTTTCACCTTTGCGAATGCCGGCGTTCCAGTTTCGCGCGCCGTTGCCGCTCTGTTGGCCTCCCGGAAATTTCCCCTGCGCGTCACCTGCCTCGGAGAAATTGAGTATCCGGAAGACGATCCAATCTACGGTTCCTATTCCACGGTTACCACGATCGAACTGGCGCAATGCGGCTCGCTCGATGAGGCGATCGCCTTCGTCGAAGGGATTGCCCGACAGAGCCGTATCGTCACCGGCGACGACGATGCCATCGGTTTCCAGCCCCGGCTGTTTGTTGTCGTTGACGGTGAGCACCGGCAAGTGCTTGCCGGCGAGCCGTGGCAGCGCGGCATCCGATGGTGCGATCCCGTCGCCTCCGACGGCGAGGCCCGCCTTGTCGTGGCAAAGGCGAGCAAGCTGCGCGGCGAAGCCTCCCTGGAGGCCGGATGGGACAATCACAGCACCGCCCGCGTGCTTCGTTTCCGCGCCAGCGTCCTCGAAGGCCGCCTGGTTCATCCTGATTGGCGGCAGACCGTCCGGGCAGCGCTGTTCCAGGCTGCCTGACCCCGATGCCCCACCACATTCCCCGATCCAGCCCGGCCCCCGCGCCGGGCGCTTTCATTTGAGGAGTCCCCCATGCCGAAATTTGTTGTCACCGCACGCCATGATGCCCTGGTCTATTACGAAACCGTCGTCGAGGCTGCGACGCCGGAGCAGGCGCGAAGCCTCGCCAACAGCTTCATGTATGAAGGCGAATGGTTCGCTACCGGCTCTGTGTCGGAATATGACGACTTCGAAATCGACGCGGACGACGGCGTTCGCCTGCTCGAAGATGACGAGACCATCGAAGCGTTCCTGACCGTCGCGGTCACGGCCCAGGAGCGCGATGCCGTACTGGCTGGTCTCCGGCTGCTTCAGATCGCCCTTGCGCGGGGCGACATCGATCCGCCGCTCGGGAGCATCCTCACCAATGACGGCGCTCACGCCGGCCTTGATCTGACCCGGATCGACGCCCTGTGCGAACGCATCAACTGTAGGGGGCTCAAATGTACGCCACCTATCTGAGGCTCGACATCATGGTCTGGGACAGCAACCGGGCCGTCATCCGCGCCGCGCGCCGCAGGCTCGCGCGCAGCGCCCGCCGCGATCCGGCGAAGCGGGAAGCCCGCAAGCGCTTCTATCGCGAAATGCTCCGGCATCACGCCGACGCGCAGCGGCTCGTGGCCCACTTCCGCCTCTGACATAGCCGCAAGCATCCCCTCAACCTCGCCCGGCCATCGCGCCGGGCATTTGCGTTTCAGGAGCCTGATATGGCCAACTACTTCACTCATTTCTCCTGCCTGCTCGACGTCGGCACGCCCGACAATGCCGCCCGCG
Source organism: Rhizobium oryzihabitans (assembly GCF_010669145.1). NCBI lineage: Bacteria > Pseudomonadati > Pseudomonadota > Alphaproteobacteria > Hyphomicrobiales > Rhizobiaceae > Rhizobium > Rhizobium oryzihabitans. Next base: position 789,693 of record NZ_CP048635.1, on the reverse strand, counting down.
CGCTCGACCTTTACAACAAGCTCTCCGAGGAAGGCGCCTCGGAGGAACCGCCTTCCGAGGGCTTCCTTCTCTCGATCCAGCCCGAACATGGTGGCACTCAGCTCTGGATGCACGATGACGTCACCGGCGATCCCGAGCGTCTGATCCAGTTCGTGAAGATCTGCGCGGCCGAGTTCGGCCTGACAGGTCGTTGGGGTTTCCAGTACGCCAACACCTGCTCACGCCCGCGGATCGATGGTTTCGGCGGCGGGGCGCACGTCCTTGATCTCGCCACCGGCGAGACCGTCGCATGGACCTATACCGATGGTTGGCTCGCCCAGGTTCTCGATGAAGGTGATCCTGATGCCTGAGATCATCGAAACCCACGTCTATCGGCTGAGCGTCCCACCCAACGGTCGGGTGCTCTTGTCATGGCAGCCACGGCTATTTCCACCTCGTAGTCGGGCGTCTTTCCTCGGGACGGAGAGGGAGAGGGTTGCCGGGACGGGTTTGAGCCTGTGCGGTCGAGAGAGAGCGCTGCGCGGCTCAATCCTGTTCTGCTCTCCCGAGGTCGTTCCCATGAACATGATTTCCGCATCTGCGGCGGCTCCTGCTTCCGCGTCACTCCCGCTTGCTTCCGACACCGACACGGCCGCTTCCGTCTTCGCGGCCGCCGATCTTCTTCTTCCCCATCTCGAGCGCGGCCAGCGTGTCGATGCCGTTACGCTGCGCGCCGCAATGGAAACCGCTTTCGGAGCTTCCGATGCGGCCGGCGCCTGGGACTGGAAAACCGGCTATGACGCCTGCGAGGCCGCAACCGTCCTCTTCCTGCGCAAATACGGAAAGGCGCTTTTCCGTAAAGCCGGTTCTCCGGCTGCACGACTTTCCGCCCTGTCGAAAATCGCCAGCCTCCTGCCGACCCACACACGGCGATCCGAAGAGGCACAGACCTTCCAGCAATTCTCGACGCCGGTTCCGCTCGGCCTGGTGGCCGCGACGGCAGCGGCGATCACGCCCGCCGATCGTGTGCTGGAACCTTCGGCCGGCACCGGGCTGCTCGCCATTCTCGCCGAGATCGCCGGAGGCGCGCTTGTGCTCAACGAGCTGGCCGAGCTGCGCGCCGGCCTGCTTTCTTCCCTGTTTCCGGCCGTTTCCGTCACCCGCTTCGATGCTGCCCAGATCGACGATCATCTCGATCCCGGTCTGGTTCCTTCCATCGTGCTGATGAACCCACCATTTTCTGCCATGGCCAATGTTGAGGGTCGCATGGCCGACGCCGCCTATCGCCACGTCGCCTCGGCGCTGGCGCGTCTTGCACCCGGCGGACGACTGGTGACGATCACCGGCGCGAACTTCGCGCCTGACAATGTTGCCTGGACTCCTGCCTTTACCCGGCTGCAGGAGCGGGGTCGCGTCGTCTTCTCCGCCGCGATCGACGGCTCGGTCTATGCCAAGCACGGCACGACGATCCCGACACGGATCACCGTCATCGACAAGCTGCCCGCCGATGATCCGGCTCTCTTTCCGGCCGCTCCCGGTGTCGCGCCGGATGTTGCTACGCTGATGGGCTGGCTCGACACGCATCTGCCTGTGCGCCTGCCTGTCGATCCGTCCGTCGCGGTCCCTGTGGTCACCGCGCCCGCGCCCCGCACCGTGCGCGGCTATCTGAACCGTGCCGCTGCCGCAAGGCCGGCTCCTTCCGCGCCGCTGGCCGAGCCCGAAGCCGTGGCGCTCGAATACGAGACCGTCGACTGGCAGGCGGCCGAGGATGGCCGTATCTCCGACGCCATCTACGAGGAATACGGACTTCAGGTTATCCGTATTCCCGGCTCTACGGCGCATCCGACCAAGCTCGTGCAATCGGTGGCGATGGCGAGTGTTGCGCCGCCGAAGCCAAGCTACCGGCCACACTTACCGACCAACATTCACGGCCTGCTCTCCGACGCACAACTCGAAACCCTGATCTATGCCGGCGAGGCCCATTCCGACTATCTCGCCGGTTCGTGGACGGTGGACGAGACCTTCGATCTCGTCAGCGCGGCACCCGAAGACGCGAAGAATGCCGTGCGTTTCCGGCGTGGCTTCATGATCGGTGATGGCACTGGCGTCGGCAAGGGCCGTGAATCCGCGAGCATCATCCTCGACAACTGGATGCAGGGCCGCCGCAAGGCGGTGTGGATCTCCAAATCCGACAAGTTGATCGAAGACGCGCAAAGGGACTGGAGCGCGCTCGGTATGGAGCGCCTGCTGGTGACGCCGCTATCGCGCTTCCCGCAGGGCAAGCCGATCACGCTGCCGGAAGGCGTCCTATTTACGACCTATGCCACGCTACGCTCCGACGACCGTGGGACAAGGGTTTCGCGCGTCAAACAGATCGTCGAATGGTTGGGAAAGGACTTTGACGGAGCCATTATTTTCGACGAGGCGCACGAGATGCAGAACGCCGGTGGCGGCAAGGGAGAACGCGGCGAGGTTGCCGCATCGCAGCAGGGCCGCGCCGGCCTGCGTCTCCAGCATGCGCTTCCGAACGCCCGCGTCACCTATGTTTCCGCGACCGGCGCCACCACGGTCCACAATCTCGCCTATGCCCAGCGGCTTGGCCTCTGGGGTGGCAAGGACTTTCCCTTCTCCAACCGGGCTGAGTTCGTCACGGCGATCGAGGACGGCGGCGTTGCGGCCATGGAGGTTCTCGCCCGCGACCTTCGCGCGCTCGGCCTCTACACCGCCCGCTCGCTCTCCTTCGATGGCGTGGAATATGAGCTGGTCGAGCATGAGCTGGCGCCCGAGCAGCGTCGCATCTATGATGCCTATGCTGGCGCGTTCCAGATCATTCATAATAATCTGGACGCCGCGATGCAGGCCGCCAATATCACCGGCGACACGGGCACGCTGAACAAGCAGGCGAAATCCGCCGCCCGCAGCGCTTTCGAGTCGGCCAAGCAGAGGTTTTTCGGGCATCTGCTGACGTCGATGAAATCCCCGACACTGATCCGGTCGATCACCCGCGATCTCGAAGAAGGCCATTCGGCCGTCGTCCAGATCGTCTCGACCGGTGAGGCGCTGATGGAGCGCAGGCTGGGAGACCTGCCGACAGAGGAATGGAACGACGTCCGCGTGGACATCACTCCTCGCGAGTATGTCCTTGATTACCTTTCCCATTCCTTCCCGGTGCAGCTCTACGAGCCCTTCACGGATTCGGAAGGCAACATGTCGTCACGGCCGGTCTATCGGGACGGCCAGCCGGTCGAGAGCCGCGAGGCGGTCGCCCGCCGCGATGCCCTGATCGAGAACCTCGCCAGCCTGCCGCCGGTTCCCGGCGCCCTCGACCAACTTGTCCAGCATTTCGGGACTGACATGGTTGCCGAGGTGACGGGCCGCTCTCGCCGCATCGTCCGGAAACGCAGCTCCGGTGATATCGACCGTCTCGTGGTTGAGAGCCGTGCGGCTTCCGCCAACCTCTCCGAGACGCAAGCCTTTATGGACGATGATAAGCGCGTACTCGTCTTCTCCGACGCCGGCGGCACGGGCAGGTCCTATCACGCCGAGCTTTCGGCGAAGAACACGCGGCTGCGCGTCCACTACCTGCTCGAACCCGGCTGGAAGGCGGACAAGGCGATCCAGGGGCTCGGCCGTACTCACCGCACCAACCAGGCACAGCCGCCGCTCTTCCGGCCGATCGCCACCAACGTCAAGGCCGAGAAGCGCTTCCGCTCGACCATTGCTCGCCGTCTCGACACGCTGGGCGCGATCACCCGCGGCCAGCGCCAGACCGGCGGCCAGGGCCTGTTCCGCCCCGAGGACAATCTGGAGAGCGTCTATGCCCGCGATGCGCTGCGCCAGCTCTATCTCCTGCTGGTCCGTGGCAAGGTCGAAGGATGCAGCCTCGACCGTTTCGAAGACGCCACCGGCCTGAAGCTGATGGACTCGACGGGTATAAAGGACGATCTTCCGCCCATCACCACCTTCCTCAATCGTCTGCTGGCGCTGACGATCGAGCTTCAGGGCATCCTCTTCGCCGCCTTCGAGCAGCTTCTCACGGCTAAGATCGAAGGGGCGATCGCCAGCGGCACCTATGATGTCGGGCTGGAGACGCTGACGGCCGAGAGCTTCGTCGTCATCGACCGCAAGACCATCTATGTCCATCCGGGCACCGGCGCCGAAACTCGCCTGGTGACCATCACCGAGCGCAAGCGCAACCGGCCGGTCACGCTGGCCGAAGCCCTCGGCCATCTGGACGATCCGCGCGCCAGACTGCTGATCAACGAACGGTCGGGCCGCGCCGCCGTGCAGATCCCAACCACGAGCGTCATGCTCGACGATGGCGAGATCGAACGGCGTGTCCGCCTGATCCGGCCGATGGAAGGGCATAACATCCCGGTGAAGCTGATGGCCGAGACCTATTGGCTCGAAGCCGACCATGATGCCTTTGCCGCGGCCTGGAACGCCGAGCTGGCCGAGGTGCCGGAGTTCACCGACGGCACCATCCATGTCGTCGCCGGCCTGTTGCTACCGATCTGGAAGCGGCTGCCACAGGAATCCACCCGCGTCTATCGTCTTCAGACCGACGAAGGTGAGCGCATCATCGGTCGCCGTGTCTCGCCGGCCTGGGCCGCAACAGCGACCACGACCGGCACGACGTCGCTAACGCCCGACGAAGCCTTCACGGCGCTGATGGACGCACGCACCATCCTCGATCTCGCCGAGGGTCTCCAGCTTCGCCGTGTCCGTGTCATGGGCGCCAACCGCATCGAGCTTTCCGGCTTCGACGACACCATGCGCGAGCGCCTGACGGCCTACGGCTTGTTCCACGAGATTATCTCGTGGAAGCTCAGGATGTTCGTGCCTGTCGATGCCAACGGGCCGGTCGTTCTCGCCAAGCTCCTCGACCGCTGGCCGGTCGAGCGCATCGGCGAGCGGGAGGCTGCGTGATGGCCCGTCACGGTGCTTCCGATCTGGCAATCCGTCTCGGCAGGCAGGCCGAGGCGGTCTGCCGCGAATATCTGTCCTCCGGCCGTCGCTCCGGCAATTACTGGCTGGTCGGGGACGTCCAGAACAGCCCCGGCCGCTCCCTCTATGTCCGTCTGAAGGACACAGCCAAAGGCCCGGCCGGCAAATGGACCGACGGCGCGACGGGCGAGCATGGCGATCTCCTCGACGTCATCCGCGAGGCGCTCGGCCTCATCGACTTCAAGGACGTAGCCGAGGAAGCGCGCCGGTTCCTCTCGCTGCCCCATCCCGAACCTTCGAGGCCGAGAACGCCGACCGGAATGACTTCAAACATTGTCATCGGTTCGCCTGAAGCGTCCCGGCGGCTCTTCGCCATGTCGCAGCCGATCGGCGGCACCCTTGCGGAAATCTACCTCAGAAGCAGGGCGATCACGTCGCTCGTCGGTGGCTCCGCGCTGCGCTACCATTCGCGGTGCTATTACAGGCCCGATGAGCATTCGCCCACGGAGATCTGGCCGGCGATTGTCGCGTCCGTGACCGATCTCGACGGCAAGCAGACCGGCGCTCACCGCACCTGGCTTTCCCCGGACGGTTCGGGCAAGGCGCCTGTCGAGACACCGAGGCGGGCGATGGGTGACCTTCTCGGGCACGGCGTCCGCTTCGGCGTTGCCGGTGAGGTGCTCGCGGCCGGCGAGGGCATCGAAACCGTGCTGTCGCCCCGTCAGGTCTTGCCCCACATGCCGATGCTGGCGGCGCTTTCGGCGGCACATCTCGCTGCCATCCTGTTCCCGGCGACACTGCGCAGGCTCTATGTCCTCAGAGATCGCGATCCGGCAGGCGATAGCGCGAGAGACAGCCTGATCGACAGAGCAGCGAGCGTCGGCATCCAGGCGATCCCGGTGTCGCCGGTCGGCGAGGACTTCAACGACGATCTGCGCTGGCGCGGCGTCGACGCCCTTCGGGCGGCTCTGAAGGACCAGCTTCATCCCGAAGACGTTAGCCGATTCATGGAGGGATGAGGACATCGGCGGGGGATGAGGTGCGGAAGGGCATCTCCACCTGCCGCCTCCATTCATCATCGGAAGCATCCTTCTCGTGTCGGAGAGAGCGGCGCCCACGGCCTTCTGAGAGGACGATCGGCTCACAAGCTGGCCGGCCAAGCAATGGCCGTGTCCCGGCTATTTTCCGCCGGCGGCGATGCCGCCTTTGCAGCGCGAAACAAAATAGCCGGAACCCGGCCATCAAGGCCCTCGCGGGAGTGCGAGGGCTGCCAGTCCGTCCTGCCCGTGAGCTTCGACGCCTGCGAAGGCCGCGATGGGCGCGGTCTCCAGACAAAGGACGCTCCCGATGACGAACGAAGACGATGATGCAGGTTTCGAGCCGGTCCACGCCTCATCTCCCACCGATCATGTCCTCACGGAACTCCAGCTCTACGGCTGGCGTCCGTTTCAGGACGAACCCGATCCTCGACCGCTGCCGGAGGGCAATACCGTCGCCGCCGCGGTCGCAGACATCTTCGACGCCCTCATCGCCACACTCGGCGACACTCGCCTCGAACCCGATCTCGAAGAGCTGCTCTGGGGAACCGTCAATCTCTTCCATCGCGCCGCCAGCCGGGTCGAACGCGAGCTTGACGACAACGAGCAGGCACAGCGCCGCCTTCAGAGAGAACAGGATGGCAGCGAGGTGAAGTCGGTCGAACTCGAACGCCTGACGGCGGAGGGGCAGACCATGATCGAGCGGCGCAACATCATGGAACTCTTCCGTGAAGTCGCCACAGAAGCCTTCGAGCACCACACCGGCAGCGCTTGGCGGCCGCGCAACGGCTCGAAAATCAGCCACCGCAACTTGACCGCCGCGATGATCGACAGCCGCGACTTCCTTGCTGCGAAGCGCCAAGCGGAGAAAGAGGTGCTGCTGCCCGCCGGACCGAAGGTTGCCGTCTCCGGCGGCACGAACTTCAACGACCATCACCTGATCTGGGCGAAGCTCGATCAGGTCCATGCAAAGCATGCTGATATGGTGCTCATCCACGGCGGCGCCAAGACAGGCGCCGAAAAGATCGCTTCCGACTGGGCAGGCATCCGCAAGGTGACGCAGATCGCCTTCGAACCGGACTTCAAGAAGTATTCGTCGAAACAGGCGCCCTTCAAGCGCAACGATACCATGCTCGAAGTCATTCCGGTCGGCGTTCTCATCTTCGGCGGTGGCGGCATCCAGGGCAATCTCGAGGACAAGGCCCGCAATCTCGGCATTCCCGTCATGAAGTTCGACGGCGGCGCGTAAAGCGCCGCCGCTCGGCGGCTGTTTCAACCGCCAATACTTGACGAAATCCCATTGATCTGGCTCAAATGGAGCATCCTTGCAGCAACGGTGAACTGGCATAGTCGCAGGCGGAGCGTATCTCCTGGCAGCCTGACGTGATCCTCAACCGTTCATCTGGAGGCTGTCATGACCCTGATCCTGCTCGTCATCTCCCTGACGATCGCCATGTGCGTGATCGCCTATAACTTCGCCATCTATGCCTTGCCCTTCATGGTCGGGCTTTCCGCCTTCCAATATGTTCATGGAATGGAGGCCGGTTTCCTGATGTCGGGGCTTGCTGCCATTGGCGCGGCGCTGCTTTCCGTGGCGCTGGTCATCGCCGTTGTGGGCTTTGCGAAGAACCCGGCCTTGCGGCTGATCGCGCTTGCTGTCTTCGCGATCCCCGCGACCATCGCCGGCTACGCGCTCGTCCACGGGGTCACGAAGAACTTCATCGATTCCACGGTTGCGCTGAACCTGCTCGGCGGAGCCGGTGGCCTGTTCATTGGCGTTGCGGCGCTGCTCAATCTCAACGCCCTCGGTACGGCGATCCTCTCGCGCTGAAGCGGGCGCGACCTGCTGCTTCCATGGAAAAAACCTGCGGCTTGCGCCGCCGTTTCTTTGTCACCCGCCCAGATGAGAGATGGCAGATCAGCGCGGTGTTCGTCATCCTCATTCGCGGCCTGCTTCGCCCGGCAGGGGAAGGCAGTCACCGAACGACAATCCCGCGCGATGTTACGGTCAGCACCTTCCGCATCGGTCCGGTATCCGTATAGCGGGGGCAACCGCGAACACCTTCATGTTTCCGTCTCTCAATACTACTGGATCGTTCCTTCAGCCGGCGAGCCGGGAACGGCGCCATGTGCCTGAAACCCGATAGCCGTTAAGGCTACGTCCGGACTGCCGGCCTTCCGGCTGGCGGCATGAGGTCACGGGTGAAGAGGCTCTTGCAGGCGCACCGATCTGATAAGGGTTTCAGCACGGAGCCTGGCACCACGCTGTTACCGGCAAGGACGATTGTTTGCGCCGCATATCTCCGTTTGTGCTCTCAAAGGCACCAATCCCTCCGACTGACTGATCCCCTAAGACCGTTCGGTTTCTGACCGCAACCCGCGCGGCTCCGGACCGAGTTGGCGCAAGCGCCTGCCCGCCCCACTCCGGGCCTTACGGGTCAGGCTGCCGCTTGAAAGCGCCAGTGCAAGCATCTCCCGACGGCCTTGGCCGGGTCTCGTCGGAGGGATGGTCCCTCCGAGGCGCAACGGAGATACGAAAATGACAAACATCGCCATTCTTGCCGGCAACATCGGCCAGGACCCCGAAACCCGCACTACCCAGGGCGGCACCGGCATCACCCACTTCACGCTCGCAACCTCGCGCCCACGCTATTCGGAAGGCCGGGTTGTCCGAGACGAGAACGGCTACCGGGTCCAGGATACCGAATGGCATCGCGTCATCGCCTTCAACGGCGTTGGCAAGACGGTCCAGGAGCATTGCAGTAAGGGCATGAAGGTACTGGTGGAGGGCCGCATCCATTACACGAAATGGACCGACCAGCAGGGCAATGACCGCTACGGCACCGAGATCATCGCCGAGTCGGTCACGTTCCTGACGCGAGCGAAGCAGACCGAGAACGGTGAAGGACAGCGCGATTTCGACGATGACATCCCGTTCTGAGCGGGGTGCCAAAGGCCCGGCGGCGCAAGCCGCCGGGTTTTCCCATGTTCGCGGCAGAACACCACCGCTTCCGCGCCAAATAATGCCGCCTCTGCTCGGGGAAGCTGAGCGCAGACGCCGCGAAGAGAGGGGTGCCTATGCTCCCTCCGCTTGTCGGTGATCGTGACCTCGGACTGTATGGATAGGCCCTCCAGCCGGATCTACCGGCCGGATCTCCTCATGAGAAGGGGAAAGCCGCCCCTCTCATGACTCTCCCCGAAAGGGGCAGGGCGAGCCCCGCCCCTTGAACCCCCACCCATGAAGGGGTGGTCCACCCCCTCCAAACCTCCCCAGCCCATACGGACGCGGCGCCTGGTCGGCGCCGCGGGGCTTCTCTATCTGACTTCCGATTGTCGCATTCGCCCCTGCGGCGTAAAGGACTTCGTGGTCCCCTCAAAATGCTAACGCATTTCGGCTCCCCACTCGCCGGCTCCGCCGGTCGCGTTGCGATCCTTGACCCCTTGGGTCGCCAATGCAGACACCTTTGCGTCAGATAACGCAAAGGAGGCTTCCATGTCTGAATTAAATTTTCTCAAGATGTATGCCGATGCTGCCGCGCTTCGGATCGACGTTCTGGTCAATCGTCTCGATTGCAACACGGCTCTCGAACGGGCGCTGCATGACTACCTCGAAAATTTCCTCGCACAATTCATCACCTACACCCGCGAGGCTTTGGCAGCGGAACGCCGCTTCATCCTCAATACCGATCCGGCCAAGGTCGCGGAACTGGACGAGGATTTCGGCAATCATCGCGAAAACTATGAATATTACTGGCGCGAGCCGAAAGGCTCGGACCTTTGGGATCATGTTCCCTGCGAGATGAAGGAGTTTCGCCTTCTGCTTGGTAGGATCGAAAGAAAGCTCGGCATTCCTATCGATGCCATCGGCTTGGAACTACCGCAGCAGGAATACCCTACATCGGCTCCGTCGTCCGTTGAACACGATCCTGACGACATTGACGAGGAATGCTACGAAGACCTGCATGGTTACGATGAAGGCGAGGAATTTTCCGCAATCTATGTCTTCGTCAACGGTGACGACTGCGACAGCAAGCCGTGAGACGCAGACCAGAGGCGGCATTCGCCGCCTCTGGTCTTTGCCTCTGCGGGAGCGCTGACAGCCGGATCGACCGGCCGCCAGCACTGACGAAAGGGGGGCTGCGCCGACCCCTCTCGTCGCTCACCCCATGAGGGAAAGGCAAGCCCCTCCCTCAAACTCCCTCCCATGGGAAGGAGAGACGGTTCCCTCCTTCTCCTTCCCAAACCCATCCTCTTCTCCCGGCCAGGTCTGACTCGAACGCTGACTACGCTATGGATCGTGCCGTATTCCTGCTTCGCGGCCTGATCCACGGATGGCAAAGGAACTCGCCATCTTATCCTGCCCAGATCCGACAGTGCTGGCGGCGGCCGTCGAAATGACGAACGACACCGGAACGGGGCCAACAAACCAAGGCACAGCGAAAGGCATCGGCAAATCATTTTCCGACTACGGCGGCAAAGACCACCCCGCTCTTTGAGACGCAACCTTGGTTTCAATCCCGGCCTTCCGCGATCAACCCATGAAGGGTCGGACTATGCGAAGCATGCCGCCGCGCGAGGCTTCGCCTCGGCGGTGATCGCGGCCGGGACCAAAACACATCGGGCGCCTGTCGAGCGGGGAATGGTCCCCGCCTCCAAACAGGAGCCGGAAAATGTCCCTTGCAGATGCCCACGCCTTCGCCTTCAGCCTCGCCGCCACCCTGATGGTCACTATCGTCGTCTTCCGCGCCGGCGACGGTACGCTCAGCGTGATGCCCGCCGCCGAATACGACGGAGAAGACGATACCGTCATCAACGAGATAGACCCGTTCGCTTGAGCCGGGCGGCGTTGGCCACCGCCTGCGGGCGGTGGCCCCGCATGGGCCACCAGGCCGGCGTTTACCGAAACCGAATCAGTTCGTGGCCGTTCGCCGGATTCGCTGAGTCAAATAGGGTTTTTCTGGATTTTCACGGCAAGAGCGACTAAAATAGCCGTAGTTTTGGAATGTGCGTAGGTCCATGTGGGAGGTGATCATGCATGATCACCGCCCGACAATCTCGGGCCGCGCGCGCGTTGCTTGGTTGGACGCAGGAGACGCTCGCCGACAAGGCCCGTGTATCATTGACCGCCCTCAAACGCCTCGAATCCGAAAGCGGCTTCGAGGTATACGAGACCACACGCGATCAGGTTCGTCGGTCTTTCGAAGACAACGGCATCGTCTTCCTCAATTCCGATCGTGGTGTGGGAGTTATGCTTGTTCGCGAAATTCTCTAATCCTGTCCCGACTGTAGGGAGGCGTCGTATTCGCGGCTTCCACCTCTGTTTTGCCATCACAAATCCGTTAACAAGCACCAATACATTGGATAGGGTTCAGTAGTGGGGATCGTGTGATCAAAAACTTGCTCATGGACCATCCGCCGGCTGACGCGGAGCTCACCGCCTACGACCGGGCGCATCTAAAGCTGTATCTGCGTCTTCTCGATGCGGAGGCCGATGGCGCGGATTGGCAGGAGGTTGCCGAGTTGGTCTTGCGCCTTGATCCCAGGAAAGACGCAGAACGCGCCCATCGAATCTACGCCTCGCATCTGGCTCGGGCGAAGTGGATGGCCGAGCAGGGCTATTCCAGCCTGATGCGCGCCGCCCTTCACTGACCTTCGATCCAGGTGGTGCAGAACCCGCATCACGTTACGCCACCTTCGTTGTTCCCAAAACCAAAGCAACTTGAGATCGTAGCCCTTGCATTGCCCACAGTCGTAAAGCGTATGTGGAGGTCAGGGGATGCCTGAACAACATGACTGGCGGTCCGACGCCGACTATGACTTTATTGATCGATTGACGACGTCCGAGCTTGCTTGGGAATTCCTTCGGCGAAACTTGGATTACCGGAAAGCCTACGAGAGCCTCGCTGCGCGCGGGCAACTTGATAGCGATCAGGCTCGTGCCGTCGCCGAACAATGGGGGTTGTGCTTTCGCCGCCGATCCCCGGCACACAGCACTCGATCATCCTATCTTCTGGACCCCGAATGCCGACCCTGGGGCAATTCTACTCCACAGGATGTCCCTCGCTTCAGGCGATTCCGCCGCTGCTGAGGATTTCATCCGCGCGCACTCCTTTGACCGAATCGATGCTCTCCATCTGCGGATCGACGTTGCCGGTGAACGCCTCGAAGTCACCCGTATCGATGCCCCATCCGGCGGCATCCTTGTCGCTGTTCTGATCCTCGATGCCGCCGCGTTGGATCGGCTTCATGCGCTGAGCCGCTTTTGCGCGATGCTGTTTCGCCGTCGTGTCCCCACAGACATGCGGCTGACGTCGCAGCGCCGGCGGCGTATCCGCCAGATGCTGCGCGCATTCGACGCGCGCCTGGACGGGGCGACTTACCGCGAAATCGCGATCGCCATCTATGGTGATGCGCGTATCGCCGCCGAACCATGGAAAACATCTTCTCTGCGCGATGCCGTCATAGGGCTCGTCGAAGGTAGTTTCGCCATGACCAGCGGCGGTTATCTCCAATTGCTGCGTCACCGTCATCGATCCTAACTGTTTTTGGTGAGCCGGGGGTGGGGATTTTCGTCCCCCTTAGTTCCCCATCCCCCCTGAAGGCTTCCCTCCGCCACCGTGGTCGCCGTCCGCCGCTAATCCGCGGCCGCCGCCCGCAACCCCACGGAGGCCCGCCCCATGCGACCCGATCCCGTCATTTTGCCGCCGCGCTTCCTTCGCACCAAGGAGGCCGCTGAATTCCTCAGCCTCTCCGCTCGAACCCTTGAAAAGCATCGGACCTACGGGACTGGTCCTTCGTATCGCAAGCTGGGTGGGCGCGTCGTCTACGCCGTGGACGATCTTGAAGCCTGGGCCGCACTTGGCGCTGTCACCTCGACCTCCGATCCGCGTGGCCAGGTGCTGCCGGCGAAGCGCCATGCGCTGCCCGCCGTTCCGCAGCCTGGCCGCTACGCACGCTGATCGCGGCCGGTTTTTCGAATGGCGGCGCGGCATCGGTCCCTCTCGGAGCGTGGACAACTCGATCTGTTCCGGGCGCTCCCCGGCGACTTCGCGCCACGAGACGCGCAGGATCTCATGGCCTATCCCTTCTTCTCCCTTTCCAAGACCCATCGCGTCGCGCCGATCGATTTCGTCGCCGGCAATGTGACGATCCGGGTCGAGGCCGTCCCCGATCACGGCATGGCGACCATCTGGGACGCCGATATCCTGATCTGGGCGGCAAGCCAGATCGTCGAAGCCCGCGATGCCGGGCTTCGCACTTCCCGGCTGATGGCTGCCACGCCATACGAAATCCTTTCCTATGTCGGGCGTGGCACCAGCGTGCGCGACTATCAGCGCCTGAAGGCAGCACTCGACCGGCTGCAATCGACCACGGTGTCCACCTCGATCCGACAGCCGGCCGAGGGCCGTCGCCATCGTTTCTCGTGGATCAACGAATGGCAGGAGCGCACCGACCGCAACGGCCGTCCCGAGGGCATCGAGATGATCGTCCCGGACTGGTTCTACCAGGCCGTTATCGACGATGCCCTCGTGCTGACCATCGACCGCGCCTATTTCGATCTGACGGGCGGCCTCGACCGCTGGCTCTACCGCCTGGTGCGCAAGCACGGCGGCCGCCAGCGAGACGGCTGGCGTTTCGACTTCCGCCATCTCCATCAGAAATCCGGCAGCCTGTCGCCGTTCAAGCGCTTCGCCTTCGAACTGCGCGACATCATCCGGCGCCAGCCACTGCCGGGCTACAGGCTCTCCCTTGAGACCGAGATCGGCGGGCGCACGCTGCTCGCTTTCGAGCCCACTCCGACCTGTGGAAAACCTGTGGATAGACTCGTGCTATCGGGAACCCGGACTATCGTGCTATCGGGAACCGGAGGCTCGTGCTATCAGGAACCCAAACAGGGGGTAACGCGCGGAAATCAAACACGAAATCGCGCCCTTAACTTAGAGTCTAACCAAGAATCTAACCTTAAAGAGCGCGGGCGCGATGTGGAAAACCTCATCCGCGACGCTGCCAGAAGCCTCAGCATAGCCGCGAAAAAGAGCGTTTCGGCCAGGCCGTCCGCCCCCGACCGGCCCCCGATCTCCCCGAGACTCCTGCATCCGATCCCGAAATACCTCGGCTTCCTCTCGATCCACCGGGAGGACGCTGATGATCGTCGCGCTCCTCAATCAGAAGGGCGGCGTCGGCAAGACAACGCTGGCGCTGAACCTCGCCGGGGAATGGGCGGCACGCGGCAAGCGCGTCACCCTGATCGACGCCGATCCGCAGGGTTCGGCGCTCGACTGGTCGCAGCAGCGCAGCCGTGAGGGCCTTCCGCGCCTGTTCGGCGTCGTCGGCCTGGCGCGCGATACGCTGCATCGCGAGGCGCCTGAACTTGCCCGCAACGTCGATCATATCGTCATCGACGGGCCACCGAGGGTCGCCGGCCTCATGCGCTCGGCGCTGCTCGCCGCCGACCTCGTGCTGATCCCCGTACAGCCGTCGCCGCTCGACGGCTGGGCCTCGGCCGAGATGCTGGCGCTGCTCTCCGAGGCGCTCATCTACCGGCCGGAACTGGCCGCACGTTTCGTGCTGAACCGCTGCGGCGCCCGCACCGTGCTCGCACGCGAGACAGCCGAGACACTCGCCGATCACGATCCGCCGGTGCTGACCACCACTATCGGCCAGCGCATCGCTTTTGCCGTTGCCGCGCAATCCGGTCGCCTCGCATCCGAACTTGACGACGACACGCCGGCCACGCGCGAGATCGCGGCGCTGGCCGCCGAGATCGAGCATCTCGAAATCGGGAGGGCCGCATCATGACAGTCCTCACCGAAACCGTGCTAACCGGCGATTGCCGCGATCTCATGCCGGCACGCGGCCCGTTCGACTTGATCCTGGCCGATCCCCCTTACGGCGACACATCGCTTGCCTGGGATCGTCGCGTCGCCGACTGGATCACGCTCGCTCGCGTGGCGCTCACACCCACCGGCTCGCTCTGGGTATTCGGCTCGCTGCGCCATTTCATGGCGACCGCCGACCAGTTCGCCGATGCCGGTTTGCAGATCGCCCAGGAGATCGTCTGGGAGAAGCAGAACGGATCGTCGTTCCACGCGGACCGCTTCAAGCGCGTGCATGAACTGGCCGTCCAGTTCTACCCGGCCGAGACCGCCTGGCGCGACATCTACAACGACGTCCAGACCACGCCGGATGCGACGGCGCGCACCGTGCGGCGCAAGATGCGCCCGCCGCACACCGGCCATATCGATGCCGGTCACTATGTCAGCCATGACGGCGGGCCGCGCCTCATGCGCTCGGTCATCTACCTGCGAAACTGCCACGGCCGTGCCATCCATCCGACCGAGAAACCGTCGGCGCTCATGGAAATCCTGATCCGAACAAGCTGCCCGGAGGGCGGGCTTGTCGGCGACTGGTTCGCCGGATCGGGCGCGGCCGGTGAAGCCTGCCGGCTTACCGGCCGACGCTATCTCGGCTGCGAGATCAGACCCGACATGGCGGAGAAGGCGCGCGCCCGGATCGCATCGGTGCTGCCGTTCGACGGGAGGGCCGCGCCATGAGCAAGCGTCCCGCCCGCAAAGGCTTCGCCTCCCGGCCTGCCGATCCCGACCATTGGATCAGGGCTGCCGACGCGCCGCTCCGCAATGGTGACGCCGGCGGTTTCACCGCCCGGCTGACCATCGACGTGACGCCCGAGCTGCGCGGCAGGATCAAGATCGCTGCCTTCCGGCGCGGCGTCACCGTCGCCGACATGCTGCGCGATCTCTTCGCTCGTGAATTCCCGCCAACCCAAGGAGACCCCTCATGACCGGCAATGCGGCTCCCCGCTTGCGCGGCGGCCCGTTGCCGTCCGCAGGCTCTACCGACGATATGACCCATGTCGAGCTGACATGGATCGAGAAGAAGGTCGAATACTGGATCAGGTTCGGCCGGGAATCCGGCGAACTGATCCTCGATCGCCGCCGTCGCGTCATTTCTTTCCGCCCAAACAGCATCTTCGCCTTCGCCCGCTGGGCCGGCAACGATTTCGGCACGATCATATCACGCATCGACATCGTGCGCGCCGTCGAGCCGGGCGAAACCTATCAGACGCTGCCCTTCGTGCGTCCCGGTGGCGAGATTCTGCTCAAGATCGAGGGCTGGCCCAAGGTCGAGGACGTGCTGCGCCACATCGATGCGATCGAGCGTGTCGGCATCGACGCCTGCGACGTCGCCCCCGATCACTGGCGCCACATCGCTCACCGAATGCAGTCCGGCGAGACTCCACGCTCCTACACGATGGAGCGTCATCAGGCGTGGCTCAAGCGGCGGGAGATCGGCCGATGACCCGCTTCGGCTACGTCATGGTGACGTATTTCGCGGCGATGGGCGTCGCCATCGCTGCGTTCATCCCGACATCCACCAAGCTGATCTGGAACGCCACCGAAAGCGCGCCGATCGGCTTCTACACCATCGCGCCAGCCGATCGGCTGGAGGTGCCCGAACTGGTCGCCGTCATGCCGCCCGAACCGCTCGCCGACTTCATGGTGGAGCGCGGCTATGTCGGCCGCGGCGTGCCGCTGCTGAAGCGCGTCCTTGGCTTGCCCGGTCAGCGCGTGTGCCGCAGCCGCGACCTGATCACGGTCGATGGGATCGAGATGGGCGAAGCGCTCGACCGCGATCGCCTCGGCCGCGCGCTGCCCATCTGGCAGGGCTGCCGCGTCGTCGCGGATGACGAGCTTTTCCTGATGAACTGGGAAGTCCGCGACAGTCTCGACGGCCGCTATTTCGGGCCGCTTCCGGCCTCCACCGTGATCGGCCGGGCAATCCCTCTCTACACCGACGAGGACGGCGAAGGCCGCTTCGTCTGGCGCGCGCCGACGCGGTGACGGCGCAAGTTTCGCAACCTTGCCGCACAACACAGGAGACCATGAGCATGGCTCAGATTGGACATTTCACCCGCACGCAATCCGGCTTCAAAGGGCGTTTCAGGGCGCTCGGCATCGACGAGGAAATCACCTTCGTTCCGGCCGAGCCTTCGGAAGCAAAGAATGCCCCTGCTTACCGCGTTCTGCTCGGCGACGAGGAAGGTCTCGATATCGGCGCTGGCTGGTCGCATGTCGGCGACCGCGCCGGCGAATTCGTCTCCGTCGAGATCTACAGCCCGCTGTTCGGCGGCACGCTTCGCGCAAACCTCTTCCGTGCCGGTGACGACGGCTCCGCCTGGGGCCTGCACACCAACCCGCCGTCGAAGAAGCGGAAGGAGGACTGAACGGTGGCAATTCGGCAACGTGCCTGCGTCGGACGTTCTGCTACCGTCCGACGCTCGGCACTCTCCCTTCTTCTTTCCAGCCTGACCTTTGCCGCCTCCGCGGCGTGTCCGGCTGTTGCGCAATCGCTGCCGCCGACCCGCGCCGCGATCGCCGATCCCCATGCCGCGCACATCGCCGAGGCGTCGCAGCGCTTCGCTATCCCGCAGGCATGGATCGTCGCGGTGAAGCACACCGAAAGCCGTGACGACGTGCGTGCGGTATCGCCCGCCGGTGCGCTTGGCCTCATGCAGATCATGCCCGAAACCTGGGCCGAACTGCGCGCTCGTTACCGGCTCGGTCGTGATCCGTTCGATCCTCGCGACAACATCATCG
The DNA here is from genome assembly GCF_010669145.1 of Rhizobium oryzihabitans. Lineage (NCBI taxonomy): Bacteria > Pseudomonadati > Pseudomonadota > Alphaproteobacteria > Hyphomicrobiales > Rhizobiaceae > Rhizobium > Rhizobium oryzihabitans. The sequence continues at coordinate 772,112 of NZ_CP048635.1, read as the reverse complement.
CCGGCACCGCCTATCTGCGCGAGATGCTTGATCGCTACGGCACGGTCCCGGCGATGCTTGCTGCCTATAATGCTGGCCCGGCGCGCTACGACCAGCATCTCGCCACCGGCCGCGCTCTGCCGGCAGAGACGCGCGCCTATGTCGCTTTGCTCGCGCCCGCGCTTGGTGCCGCCGCGCCGTCGGACGGAACGCACATCGTGCTCCAGCCGCCGGCCGATTGGCGCGAAGCATCGCTCTTCGTGGCGCGCGACGATAACCGCCGACCTGTTGCCAATCGTCAGCCGAACGGTCTGCAACCTTCCGTTCCGGCGCAGGACGACAATGCTGCCGGATTGCAGACGGCACCCATTTTCCTCGCCAGGCGAGAGGGAGACGGTGCGCAATGACAGTCAACCGGCTCTTTCGCATCCTGTCGGGCTCTGGCGCATCATGGAGTGTGCCGGGGGTGGAGGCAGGAGCAGCGACCGAAGGATGGCAGGATAAAAGGGCGCACATTGCGCGGCGGTTGGGCGGTTGTTTTTGTTTAGGTTTCTGGCCCCTTTTGCACATTGTCCGGCTTTGCCGCAATGTTCGCAAGCAGTCCAACACCCTGTTTCTGCGCGATCTTTTGCACATTGCGGAGTTGCGCCATGGCCGATGAGCGCGAGTTCCGCGTCCGACCGGGGTGCATCCGGTCCAGCCGGGCGCAGTCGGCGCGGTCCTTCATTTCGCAGGCGCTCGCCGCGGCGAAGAAGGCCGGCGGCGGCGTGTCTCGCTCCGGCCGCGTCGTCTCCGGCAACCGCTCGCGCTTCGGTCACGGCCAGCGCGCCAGCATTCAGGCCAATCGCCTGATCTCGTCCCGCTCGCGCGGCGCCGTCGTCAAGGCGCGTGTCGTGCGCCATTCCGCCCGGACTGCGCCGCTCGGCACCCATCTCAATTATCTGCGTCGCGAGGGCGTGACCCGTGACGGGGAAAAGGCCCGCCTGTTCGGGCCGGGAACCGAGAACGCCGATGCAGGCGCCTTCGCCGAACGCTGCGAGGATGACCGGCATCATTTCCGGTTCATCGTATCGCCGGACGACGCCGTGGAAATGGCCGACCTCAAATCCTTCACCCGCGATCTCGTCGGGCAGATGGAGAAGGATCTCGGTACTCGGCTCGACTGGGTGGCGGTGGATCACTGGAACACCGAGCATCCCCATGTCCACCTGATCGTGCGCGGCGTCCGCGACGACGGCCGGGATCTTGTGATCTCGCGTGACTACATCAAGGAAGGGATCCGTGACCGGGCGCGCGATCTCATCACCCAGGAACTGGGGCCGCGCACCGACCTCGACATCCGCCGCACTTTGGAGCGCCAGATTGAATCGGAGCGCTGGACCCAGCTCGACCGCCAGCTTGTCCGGGATGCACGAGAAACCGGCATCGTCGATCTCGCACCGCGAGCCGATCGGCAGCCCGACGAGTTTCATGCCCTGAAGGTCGGACGGCTGCGCAAGCTGGAAGTCCTTGGGCTGGCCGGACAGGTCGGCCATTCGCAATGGTTCATCAAGCCCGAGGCCGAGGCGGTGCTGCGCGAACTCGGCGAACGCGGCGACATCATCAAACGGATGCACAAGGCGCTGACGGACCGCGGCATCGAGCGCGGCTCCGCCAACTATGTGTTGGCAGGCGAAAGCCTCGATGAGCCGATCATCGGTCGCCTGGTCGATCGCGGTCTCGACGACGAGCTGAGAGGCTCGGCCTATGCCGTCGTCGACAGCGTGGATGGACGCACCCATCACATCAAGCTGCCCGACCTCGATGCTGCCGGCGACAGCGTTCCCGGCTCGATCGTCGAGCTGCGCAAATTCGATGATGCGCGCGGTGAGCGCCGCGTCGCACTCGCCGTTCGCTCCGATCTCGACATCGAGCGACAGATCTCGGCGTCGGGCGCGACCTGGCTCGACCGACAGGCAGTCGCGAAGGAGCCGCTCTCCTTATCCGATGGTGGCTTCGGCGCCGAGGTGCAGCAGGCCATGGAGCGGCGTGCTGACCATCTTGTCGAAGAGGGGTTGGCCGAGCGGCAGGGACTCAGCGTGGTGTTCGCCCGCAGGCTGGTCGACACCTTGCGCCGCCGCGAGCTCGATGCGCTTGGCGAGAAACTCGCCACCGAGACGGGCCAGCCATTCAACCGCGCTGGCAGTGGCGAATATGTCGCTGGCACCTATCGTCAACGCTTCGCGCTTGCCTCCGGCCGCTACGCGATGATCGACGACGGTCTCGGCTTCCAGCTCGTACCGTGGTCTCCATCGCTGGAAAAGCAGCTCGGCCGGCACGTCTCCGGCATCGCCCGTAACGACGGCGGCATCGACTGGAGCTTTGGCCGCAAGAGAGGGCTCGGCCTTTAACCTTCAACATCGGAGAAAGGACCAACGCCATGTCCGCGACGAAAATCCTCTGGGGCCAGATCCTCACCGTCCTTCTGATCGTGCTAATGACGACCTGGGGAGCGACACAGTGGACGGCCTGGCAACTCGGCTTCCAGCCCCAGCTCGGCCATCCCTGGTTCGTGATTGCCGGTTGGCCGGTCTATTACCCACCGGCCTTTTTCTGGTGGTGGTATTTCTACGACGCCTATGCGCCGCCGATCTTCGTGGAAGGCGGTATGATCGCCGCGTCCGGTGGTTTCATCGCCATAGCGGTTGCCATCGGCATGTCGGTCTGGCGGGCACGCGAAGCCAAGAATGTCGCGACCTACGGATCGGCGCGCTGGGCCGAGCCTGAGGAAGTGAAGGCCGCCGGTCTGCTCGACCAGGACGGCGTTGTTCTCGGCAGGCTCGATCGGGCCTATCTGCGGCATGACGGTCCGGAGCATGTCCTGTGTTTCGCGCCGACCAGATCGGGCAAGGGCGTCGGCCTGGTCGTGCCTTCGCTGCTCACTTGGCCCGGTTCGGCCATCGTCCACGACATCAAGGGCGAAAACTGGACACTCACCGCCGGCTTCCGATCCCAGCACGGTCGCGTGCTGCTATTCGATCCGACCAATGCAAAGTCCGCCGCCTACAATCCGCTGCTCGAGGTGCGGCGGGGTGAATGGGAGGTCCGCGACGTCCAGAACATCGCCGACATCCTGGTCGATCCCGAAGGCTCGCTCGACAAGCGGAACCATTGGGAGAAGACGTCGCATGCGCTTCTCGTCGGCGCCATCCTGCACGTTCTTTATGCTGAGAAAGACAAGACGCTGGCCGGCGTCGCGGCATTCCTGTCCGATCCGAAGCGGCCGATCGAGTCGACTCTCGCCGCGATGATGAAGACGGCGCATCTGGGTGAAGCCGGTCCGCATCCGGTCATTGCCAGTGCTGCACGCGAACTGCTGAACAAGAGCGACAACGAGAGATCCGGCGTGTTGTCGACCGCCATGTCGTTTCTGGGCTTGTACCGCGATCCTGTCGTTGCAGAGGTGACGCGCCGTTGCGACTGGCGCATTACCGACATCGTCGGCCGCAAGAAGCCGACGACGCTCTACCTCGTCGTACCGCCGTCAGACATCAATCGGACGAAGCCGCTCATTCGCCTGATCCTCAACCAGATTGGCCGGCGCCTGACCGAGGATCTGCAGGCGAAGGCGGGACGACAAAGATTGCTGCTCATGCTGGATGAGTTTCCGGCTCTGGGAAGGTTGGATTTCTTCGAGTCGGCTTTGGCCTTCATGGCAGGCTATGGTCTCAAATCATTCCTGATCGCGCAGTCGCTAAACCAGATCGAGAAGGCATACGGGCCAAACAATTCGATCCTCGACAATTGCCATGTGAGAGTCTCCTTCGCGACGAATGACGAGAGAACCGCGAAGAGGGTGAGCGATGCACTCGGCACCGCCACAGAGATGAAGGCGATGAAGAACTATGCCGGGCACCGGTTGTCGCCCTGGCTCGGGCATTTGATGGTCTCGCGCTCGGAAACCGCGCGGCCGCTGCTCACCCCTGGCGAGATCATGCAGCTTCCTCCGGCCGACGAGATCGTCATGGTCGCTGGAACGCCGCCGATCCGGGCGAAGAAGGCGCGGTATTTCGAGGATGCGCGGTTTCAGGAGCGGATATTACCTCCGCCGAAACTGGTCCGTGCCGGCGAACCGCATCCGGATGACTGGAGCCGCCTGCCGATCCCGACCCGCCCTCCGTTCGATGACGTCGTGGCGGGCGCCACCGAAGAGGATGAGGACCCGACCGAATCCGAACGCCGGCGTCAGCCGGAGCTGAGCCGGGTGAAACCCGTCGAGAAAAAGGAGCCGATCGAGAACGAGTTCGAGATCGATCCCCCGATGAGATGGAGGAGGAAGCCACCCGGAACCGTCGTATGACCCGGCTCATGCAGGGTGTGGCGCGGCAGGTGTCGCTTGATCCGAATGACGGGATGGAGCTGTGAACGCATGACCGGCAGGAAAAAGAAGACGCAGATCTCCGTTTATCTCGAACCCGACGTCATGACGATGCTCTCGGACTATTCGGCGCGCCGGGAGCAGCCGATGTCCTTGATCGTGGAGGCGGCCGTCGCCTCCTTCCTGTCGCCGGACGACGCCGAACGGCGCGAGGGGTTGATCACCAAGCGTCTCGACCAGATCGATCGCCGCATGACGCGGCTGGAACGTGATGTCGGCATTTCGGTCGAGACGCTTGCCGTGTTCGTTCGCTTCTGGCTCACCACCACGCCAGCACTGCCCGAACCGGCCGTACAGGCGGCGCGAGCCAAGGCCGGCGAGCGCTATGAGGCATTCGTCTCGGCACTCGGCCGCCGGCTCGCTCAGGGGCCAAAACTGCGGCAGGAAATTTCCGAGGATGTCGCCGACTCATCTGACAGTCAGGGCTCCCCGCGCATGGGCGCACATGGCGAGTAGTGACGGCTTTCGCGAGATCAAGCAGATCGCGGCACCGCCGTTTCCCTGTATTTGCACGCTACGCTACTACGACGCCAATTCCTTGTTGAATCAGCATAATTTCTGGCTCCTTTAATCATCCCCATCCGGGGACCGTCTGATTTTCCTCGGCGAGAAACGGGGATCGGATGGCAGTCTCGCATCGAAATTCAGAAGGCTTTGCGCGTGGCGCCCGGATGCTGCGCACCGCGCTAGGTGCATCCATCGCCCGCTTTCTGGAAGATCCCGGTGTCGTCGAGGTAATGCTCAATCCGGATGGGCGATTGTGGATCGACCGGCTCTCCGAAGGCATGTCCGACACCGGCGAGCGCATCTTGCCCGCGGATGGCGAACGCATCATCCGCCTGGTTGCTCACCACGTCGGCGCAGAAGTTCATGCCGGCGCTCCACGTGTTTCGGCCGAACTGCCCGACAGCGGCGAACGCTTCGAAGGTCTCCTGCCTCCGATCGTCACCGGTCCGGCCTTCGCCATCCGCAAGCCGGCGATCTCGGTGTTCACACTCGACGACTATGTTGCGGCAGGAACGATGACCGCCAATCAGGCGGCATTGCTGCGCGAGGCCGTCGCATCGCACGCCAATGTCCTCGTCGCCGGCGGCACGGGCACCGGCAAGACGACACTCACCAATGCTCTGCTGGCCGAAGTGGCGAAGGGGCAGGATCGGCTTCTCATCATCGAGGATACCCGCGAGCTTCAAAGCCAGTCCGAGAACAAGGTGCCGATGCGCACCAAGGATTTCATCGCCAATCTGACCGATCTGGCACGCTCCGCCATGCGCTTCCGGCCTGACCGCATCATCGTCGGCGAGGTGCGCGGTCCCGAAGCTCTCGACCTGCTCAAATTGTGGGGAACGGGACATCCCGGCGGCATCGGCACCATCCACGCCGGTACCAGCATCGGCGCGCTCCGCCGTCTCGAGCAGCTCATCCAGGAAGCTGTCGTCACCGTCCCCAAGGCACTGATCGCCGAGACCATCGACATTGTGGCGGTTCTCTCCGGTCGCGGTTCCGTGCGCCGGCTCTCCGAACTCGCCCGCGTCGAAGGGCTCGACCCCGACGGCGATTACCGGGTCGCTTCCGCTCACCTTTCCCCTGATCGCCAACCACTCCCGAAAGGAGAACAGTCATGACCTCCCATGTTCCGCCCATCCTGCCCACGGCGCCGGATCAGGCGTGCGCACCGTCCGTTCTGCGCGGCATCCGTCGGCACCTCATGGGACCGACTACGCTCGCCGTCGTTATGATGATGGCGGCCGTGCCGGCTCATGCTTCCGGATCCTCCATGCCGTGGGAGGCGCCGCTTCAGTCGATCCTCGAATCCATCGAGGGGCCGGTGGCCAAGATCGTCGCCGTCATCATCATTATCGCCACCGGCCTGGCGCTGGCCTTCGGCGACACAAGCGGCGGTTTTCGCAGGCTGATCCAGATCGTTTTCGGCCTGTCGATTGCCTTCGCCGCCAGCTCCTTCTTCCTGAGCTTCTTCTCCTTCGGCGGCGGGGTACTGGTCTGATGGCCGGGGCGCTCTTACGGATCGACGATGTGCCGGGGCTCAATGTCCCGGTCCATCGGGCGCTGACCGAACACATCCTGCTCGGCGGCGCTCCGCGCGCCATCGCCATCATGAACGGAACGCTCGCCGGAGCCGTGGGCCTCGGCCTGCGCCTTTGGCTGGTAGGTCTCGCCATCTGGGCAGTCGGCCATTTCGCCGCCGTCTGGGCGGCGAAACGCGATCCGCTGTTCGTGGAAGTCGGTCGCCGTCATCTGCGCATCCCTGGTCACCTTGCGGTCTGAGGAGCGCGACCATGCTGAACCTTGCCGAATATCGCCGCACCGCCAGCCGCCTCGCGGATTTCCTGCCCTGGGCCGCGCTCGTCGGCGAGGGCGTCGTTCTGAACAAGGACGGATCGCTGCAAAGGACCGCGCAATTTCGCGGTCCAGACCTCGAATCCGCCGTCGCTGCCGAACTGGTCGCCGTCGCCGCGCGCCTCAACAATGCCTTCCGGCGTCTCGGCTCTGGCTGGGCGATCTTCGTGGAAGCGCAGCGCCAGGAGGCCGCAACCTATCCCGACAGCCGTTTTCCAGATCCGGCCTCGGCATTGCTCGATGCCGAGCGCAAGGCCGATTTCGAGGAACAGGGCAGCCATTTCATTTCCGGCTACTTCCTCACCTTCACCTATCTCACGCATGCCGAGGACGCAGCCCGCGCCGAGACCTGGCTCTATGAGGGCCGTGAACGCTCCGGCGTCGATCCGAACGAGATCTTGCGCGGCTTCATCGATCGCACCGATCGCGTGCTGGCGCTGCTCGACGGCTTCATGCCGGAATGCGACTGGCTCGACGACAGCGAGACGCTGACCTACCTGCATTCCACTGTCTCGACCAACCGGCATCGCGTCCGGGTTCCCGAGACGCCGATGTATCTGGACGCGTTGCTGGCCGATCAGCCCCTGACCGGCGGGCTGGAACCGCGCCTTGGCAACACCCATCTGCGCATCCTCACCATCGTCGGCTTTCCGACCGCGACCACGCCCGGAGTTCTCGATGAACTGAACAAGCTTGCCTTTCCCTATCGCTGGTCGACGCGCGCCATCCTGCTCGACAAGACCGACGCCATCCGGCTGCTCACACGAATTCGCCGTCAGTGGTTTGCGAAGCGCAAGTCGATCGCTGCGATCCTGAAAGAAGTCATGACCAACGAGGCGTCGGTTCTCGTGGACACCGACGCGGCGAACAAGGCGGCCGACGCGGACATCGCGCTTCAGGAGCTCGGCGCCGACTATGCCGGCATGGCCTATGTCACGGCGACCATTGCCGTGTGGGACACCGATCCCCGCCTTGCCGACGAAAAGCTCCGGCTTGTCGAGAAGGTCGTGCAGGGCCGGGACTTCACAGCGATGTCCGAAACCATCAATGCCGTCGATGCCTGGCTCGGCTCGCTGCCGGGGCATGTCTATGCCAACGTCCGCCAGCCGCCGATCTCGACGCTCAATCTTGCCCACATGATCCCCCTCTCCGCCGTGTGGGCGGGACCGGAACGGGATGACCATCTCGGTAGCGCCCCCTTGCTCTTCGGCAAGACCGAGGGAAGCACCCCGTTCCGGCTTTCCATTCATGTCGGCGACGTCGGGCACACGCTGGTCGTCGGGCCGACCGGCTCCGGCAAGAGCGTGCTACTCGCCTGCATGGCGCTCCAGTTCCGGCGCTACGCTCAATCCCAGGTGTTCGCGTTCGATTTCGGCGGCTCGATCCGGGCCGCGGCCCTTGCCATGGGCGGCGACTGGCATGATCTCGGCGGCGACCTCACCGAGGGGAATGCGTTTTCTGTCTCGCTCCAGCCGCTTGCGCGCATCCATGACATGCCGGAACGCGCCTGGGCGGCCGACTGGATCGTCGCCATCCTGACGCGCGAGAGCATCGCGATCACGCCGGATGTCAAGGAGCACATCTGGGCGGCGCTGACCTCGCTCGCCTCGGCGCCGGTCGAGGAACGCACCATCACCGGCCTGACAGTACTGTTGCAATCAACCGACCTGAAGCAGGCGCTCAGGCCCTATTGCATCGGTGGTCCCTACGGTCGGCTGCTCGATGCTGAAACCGAACATCTCGGCAGCGCGTCGGTGCAGGCTTTTGAAATCGAAGGCCTGGTCGGCACGGGTGCTGCTCCGGCCGTCCTGTCCTATCTGTTCCATCGTATCGGCGACCGGCTCGACGGCTCGCCCACCATGCTCATCATCGACGAAGGTTGGCTGGCGCTCGATGACGAAGCCTTTTCCGGGCAGTTGCGGGAGTGGCTGAAGACACTCAGGAAAAAGAACGCTTCGGTCATCTTCGCCACGCAGTCGCTCTCCGACATCGACAATTCGGCGATTGCACCGGCGATCATCGAAAGTTGCCCGACGCGTCTTCTTCTCCCGAACGAACGCGCCGTCGAACCGCAGATCACCGCCATCTATCAGCGCTTCGGACTGAATGCGCGCCAGATCGAGATCCTCGCGAGGGCCACCCCGAAAAAAGACTACTACTGCCAGAGCCGCCGGGGGAACCGCCTGTTCGATCTCGGCCTGTCCGAAGTCGGCCTGGCACTGACGGCCGCCTCCTCGAAAACCGATCAGTCCGCCATCGCCCGCATCTTCGCCGAGCACGGCCGGGACGGCTTCCTTGCCGCCTGGCTGCGCCTGCGCGGCGTCGATTGGGCCGCCGACCTCATTCCCGCCCTCGCCAATCTCATCCCCAGCCCGATAAGGAGACTTCCTCATGAACACCCGTTATTCCCGCACGGCGCTGCTTGCCGCATCCTTTCTTGCCGTCTCAGGCCCGGCTTCGCTGGTTCTGGCGCCGCCGGCTTCCGCCGCCTGGATCGTCTACGACCCGACGAACTACTCGCAAAATCTGCTGTCTGCCGCGCGGGCGCTGGAGCAGGTCAACAACCAGATCACCTCGCTTCAGAACGAAGCGCAGATGCTCATCAACCAGGCCCGCAATCTGGCGAGCCTGCCGTATTCGTCGCTCCAGCAGATACAGCAATCCGTTCAGCGCACGCAGCAGCTTCTCAGCCGGGCGCAGAACATCGCCTTCGATGTCGGCCAGATCGATCAGGCGTTTCAGTCGAAATACGCCAACGTGTCGCTGTCGGCCACCGATGCGCAGCTTGTTGCCGATGCCAAGGAGCGCTGGAGGAACAGCGTCGGCGGACTTCAGGACGCCATGCGCGTGCAGGCCACCGTCGTTGGCAATATCGATACCAACCGCACCGAGATGTCGCAACTGGTTGGTCAGAGCCAGAGCGCGACCGGCGCGCTTCAGGCTGCACAGGCAGGCAATCAGCTTCTCGCCCTCCAGTCGCAGCAGCTCTCCGACCTCACGGCATTGCTTGCCGCCAATGGCCGGTCCACCGCGCTCACCGAGGCAGAACGCGCCGCCGCGGCCGAACAGGGTCGCGTGCAGCGCGAGCGCTTCCTGACGCCGGGCTCCGGCTATCAGGCCGGCAGCGCCAAGATGTTCAACTGAGGGCGTGGGCCATGGACGGCAAGATGCTGGCCCGCTTGGGCGCCGTCGTCTTTGTCGCCGTCGCGATCACCGCGACGGCGACCGAAATGCTCAGAAGGAGAGAGGCGCCCGCACCATGGACACGCCCCACGGCCGCCGTCGGATCGCCGGCAGATCCACTTCGCGTTGGACAGCGCCGGTGCCAGCAGCTCGGGCAGGCCGCAACGAACGACGCCGAATGCCTGCGCATCTGGTCGCAAACGCGAGACCGCTTCCTCGGCAGGACGTCCGTACCGGCCGCCCCACAGACCATCGAAGGACAGTGATCCATGGGCGGCAGCGGCGTCATCGACAATTTCCTCGGGGTCTTCACCTCTTATATCGACAGCGGGTTCGGTCTTCTCGGCGGCGAGGTCGCCTTCATCGCCACCACGCTGATCGTCATCGACGTGACGCTCGCCGCCCTGTTCTGGAGCTGGGGCGCCGACGACGACATCATCGCTCGACTGGTGAAGAAGACCCTGTTCGTCGGGGCTTTCGCCTACATCATCGACAATTGGAACAATCTGGCGAGGATCATCTTCGAGAGCTTCGCCGGCCTCGGCCTCAAAGGCTCCGGCACCGGCTTTTCGACGGCGGACCTCCTTCGTCCCGGCCGGGTGGCGCAAGTCGGTCTCGACGCGGCCCGGCCGCTCCTGGAATCCATTTCCGACCTCATGGGCTGGGTCGCGTTCTTCGAGAATTTCATCCAGATCGCATGCCTGCTGTTCGCCTGGGCGCTCGTCCTCTTGGCTTTCTTTATTTTGGCGATCCAGTTGTTCGTCACGCTGATCGAATTCAAGCTGACCGTTCTCGCCGGATTTGTCCTCATCCCGTTCGGACTGTTCGGAAAGACGGCCTTCATGGCCGAAAGGGTCCTCGGCAGTGTCGTCTCTTCCGGCATCAAGGTGCTGGTGCTCGCTGTCATCATCGGCATCGGCTCGACGCTGTTCAGCGAGTTCACCTCCGGCTTCGGCGGGGTCACGCCGACGATCGACGACGCGATGGCGATCGTGCTCGCAGCACTTTCCCTGCTCGGCCTCGGCATCTTCGGACCGGGCATTGCCAACGGTCTGGTTTCCGGAGGCCCGCAACTTGGTGCTGGTGCTGCCGTTGGCACCGGCCTCGCCGTCGGAGGTGCTGCACTTGCCGCAGGCGGTGCGGCTGGCCTGGCCTTGCGCGGTGGGGCTGCGGCACTGTCCGGCGGCGCTGCTGCCGTTCGTGGTGGCGCAGCGGCGGCAGGTGCCGCCTCGACCGCCTACAATCTCGGATCGATGGGGCAGACCGGCGCTGCCGGTGTGGCGTCCGGTCTCGGCGGTGTCGCGCGAGGAGCAGGCTCCGCCACCGTCTCGCCTCTGAAGCGCGCGATCGGTCGTGCGTCCGAAAGCGTTAAATCGGATTTCTCCGGAGGCGTGAAAGGCGGCTTCAGCGCCACCGGCGGCTTTTCCACCCTCGGCACGGTCGGCGGTGCCGAAGCCGCCAATGATGATTCCTTTGCCGCCACCCCCGCAGCTTCGGGCAATGGCGCCCCCGATTGGGCCAGGCGCATGAAACGCAGCCAGCACTTCAGCCACGGCGTTTCCGCGGCCGCCCATGCCGTTCGTTCCGGCGACAGTCATGGCGGCGGCTCTTCCGTTAATCTCTCCGAAAGTGACCGCTCATGAGCTTGTTCAAACGACCGGCAACCCACTACGGCAAGACGCCGCAACCCGAGACACCCTATCAGAAGGCCGCACAGGTCTGGGATGAGCGCATCGGCTCGGCCCGCGTGCAGGCGAAGAACTGGAGGTTCATGGCCTTTGGAAGCCTGATCCTGTCGGCAGGCTTTGCCGCAGCACTCGTCTGGCAGTCCACGCGAGGGACCGTCGTGCCCTGGGTCGTGGAGGTCGACAAGCTCGGTCAGGCACAGACCGTCGCCGCCGCCACGGCCGACTATCGTCCAACAGATCCGCAGGTCGCGTGGCATCTGGCGCGCTTCATCGAACAGGTCAGGAGCATTCCCGCCGATCCCATCATCGTGCGCCAGAACTGGTTCCGCGCCTATGACTGGACGACGGATCGGGGCGCGACGGCGCTGAACGACTATGCGCGCAGCAATGACCCGTTCACCAAGGTCGGCAAGCAGCAGGTTGCCGTCGAGGTTTCCAGCGTCATTCGCGCATCTCCCGACAGCTTCCGCGTCGCCTGGATCGAGCGCCGATACGAGAACGGACAGCTTTCCACCACCGAGCGCTGGACCGCGATCCTGACCATAGTGATCCAGACGCCCCGCGATGCTGATCGACTCAAGGCCAATCCCCTCGGCATCTATGTCAATGCAATATCGTGGTCGCGGGAGATGGGCGAATGAAGAAGTCGCCGATCCGTACAACCGGAACCCCTTCTTTCCGCAAACCCGCCATTGTCGCCGTGCTCCTTTCCACCGCTGCGCTGGCCGGATGCGCCACGCCGCAGAAGCCGCCGCAGATCCGCTACGATTCCGATGTGCCGGCATTGCCGGTCGTTCCCACCGTGCTGAGGGATGAGCGCCCGAAGCCGCTGCACATTCCGCCGGGCTGGACGCCGGCGCGTGGGGGTGCCACCGCAACCACGCCGACCGGCCGGGTTCAGAATGCCAATGCGGCGGCCCGTGTCGAGCCACGCCGGGATGGTTACTACAATGCAATCCAGATCTATCCCTGGAGCGAAGGCGCCCTCTATCAGGTCTATGCCGCACCCGGCCAGATCACCGACATCACGCTTGAACCCGGCGAAAGCCTGACCGGAGCCGGGCCGATCGCTGCCGGCGACACCACACGCTGGATTATCGGCGACACCGAGAGCGGCAGCGGCACCACCCGGCGCGTCCATGTCCTTGTGAAACCCTCGCGCCCCGACATCACCACCAATCTGGTGATTTCCACCGATCGACGCACCTACATGCTCGAACTGCGATCCGGCGAAACGCCCTACATGCCGTCGGTCGCCTGGTCTTACCCGCAGGTGCCGGGCTCGCAGCAGTCCATTCCGGACACGCCGGCTATTCCGGCTGTCGTGGCACGAAACTACCGCTACGGTCTCACCGGAGACACGCCGCCGTGGCGGCCCGTCTCCGTCTATGACGATGGCCGCAAGGTCTATGTCGAATTCCCGCGCGGCATAGTGCAAGGGGAGTTTCCGCCCCTGTTCGTCGTCGGCCCAGAGGGTGAAGCGCAAATCGCCAATACCCGTATCTATCGGAACATCCTGATCGTGGACCGTCTCTTCGGTGCGGCCGAGCTGCGCCTTGGCAGCGGCAAGCATCTGCAGACCGTGAGGATCGTCCGGACAAACGGCGTAGTACAGGCGCCGGTTGTCCGAGACAAAGAAGGAGGACGGTCGTCATGAGCGAGGCCGGCAACAGTCAAGAAGCAACTCCGGCGCTCAATCCTGTCACACCCATGCGCTTGCGGGCAGAACCACCACGCGTCACCAGGCTGTCGCGCAGGGTGCTCCTCGGCCTTGGCCTGGTCGCATCGCTCGGCATCGGTGGCGCGTTGATCTATGCTCTTCAGACCCGAGATCGTGGCAATGGTGGCGAAGAACTCTATTCCACCGAGAACCGGACCACGGCCGACGGTCTGGCAGGCCTGCCGCGGGACTATACCGGCCCGATCCTGGGGCCAGCTTTGCCCGGCGATCTCGGCCGTCCGATCCTCAGTGCGCAGGATCGTGGCCAGCCTGTTGTTGTGCCGACAGCGCCGGGTGTCGATCCGGCCGAACAACGCCGCCTCGCCGAAGCGGAATCCGCCCGAACCAGCCGCGTGTTCTTCCAGACGGAAACACGCACGACGGCAAGCGCAATAGCGCCTGACGCGAATACGACCACAAATCTTGCCGGTCTCGATCAGGCTGGCACTCCTACTGCGCAGGACCGACAGGTCGCCTTCCTCAACGCCGCCGTCGACCGACGCACTGTGGCGGCCGATCGCGTGATGCCGCCGGTGTCGCCCTATGTGCTGCAGGCCGGTTCGGTAATCTCCGGAGCGCTGATCACCGGCATTCGCTCCGATCTCCCCGGCCAGATTACCGCCCAGGTCACCGAGAACATCTACGACAGCCCGACCGGCCGCATCCTGCTCGTACCGCAAGGAACCCGCATCATCGGCCAATACGACAACAATGTCGGTTTCGGGCAGAGGCGTGTCCTGCTGGTCTGGAACCGGCTGATATTCCCGAATGGCCGATCCATCGTCCTTGAACGACAGCCCGGCGCCGACACGCAGGGCTATGCCGGTCTCGAGGACGGCGTCGACTACCACTGGTGGGATCTGGCGAAAGCTGCTGGCCTCTCGACATTGCTCGCGGTCGGCGCAGAGCTTGCCATGGATGACGAAGACCGGCTGGTTCAGGCTATCCGCAATGGTGCGCAAGATACCATCAACGATGCTGGTCAGCAGATCATCCGCCGCCAGTTGCAGATCGCGCCCACGCTCACCATCAGGCCAGGTTTCCCGGTGCGGATCATCGTCACCCGAGACCTTGTGATGGAGCCCTATAGAGGTTAGCCCGATGACAAAATTGAAACTCGGGCCGCTCGTCGACGACAAGCCCGTCAAGGTGAGTATTGAACTTCCCGGACCGCTATATCGGGATCTTGTTGCCTATGCGGAGCTGCTCCACCGTCAGCAACAAGGCCAATCGTCGGCCGATCCCGCCAAGCTGATCGTGCCTATGCTTCAGCGATTCATTACGACCGATCGCGGCTTCGCAAAGCAAAAGCGCGCTGTTCTGGGTTTTTCCGGCGCATCGTCTCAAACACCAAAGATTGACGAATCGCGCTAAAGTACCGGAGCCGCCGGCACCGCTCACCGAGCGCTATCGGTCTGATTGGCAATTGCATTCCATCGAACTTTTCCAGTGGCCAAGTCCAGAAATTGCTTCAGTGCTGGATTATGATTCCTTGGCGACCAGACAGCACTAAAATGAATGTCTTCCAGGCCATCCAAGATGGGAACGAACACGACTTCCTTGTGTGCACCGCCGGACGTTGACGACAATATGAGCGAAATGCCGAACCCTTCTCCGACCATGTTCAAAAGATTGTCTCGTCCGACTCCCTGAATGGATATTCTCGGTTCGGAATCGGATTTGGAAAGCTGCCGCAGTAGATATTGATCCAATTCCGCACCAGCGATACCGGCCGGGATCAGGAATGTCTCGTTGCGCACATCTGCCCAGGAAACGCTCTCTGCCGTTGCAAGAGGATGCCGTTTTGGCAGCGCAAGGAAAAGTCGCTCGGTCCACAGTTGAACCGTTTTGCAACCGGCTAACTGAGGCTCTCCCGGAAGAAAGGCCACATCGATACGGCCGCTGAGAAGATTGGCGGCTGCCACTTCGGACGTCGATTCCTCTATTTTTACCTCTACACCGCGGAAGCGGGAATGATATTCGCCTACGAGATCTGAAAGAAATCCGCTTGCCAGGGACGTCATCAGCCCGATTCGTATCTCACCTGTGTCGCCGTGATGCGCCGTTTGCATGTCCTTCACAGCTTGATGCAAATGGGATGCACCGAATGCGGCGTTTTGCAGAAACCGCGCTCCTGCAACGGTTAGCTTTGCTCCGGTGCGACTACGAGTAAAGAGGGGTACACCAAGACGTCGTTCAAGCAGTTGGACCCGGCGGCTTACAGTAGATTGGGACATGCCAACCGCATCCGCCGCACGGCGAAAACTTCCGTGTTCGGCGACCAACAATGCATATCGTAAATATCGCAGGTCAAGCGCGAGATCCGGCATCCAACAGTCTTTTATGCTGTCTTAGAGGTAATCGCTAAGCGACTATTCGGCTCTTGAAGACCGGATCCAGTCCCTTGCTTTCGCCTGCTCACTTCGCCATTCATCTATGCTGCCAACTTGACTTGTTCGGCCGGTTGTTCCTCGGCCGCTCGCGGTCATGCACGTTGCGTTGCGGTGAGCTCTTCGGATATCTCGTGGCTTCCGGCGGCGAGAACCATGCCCACCCACCCTTGCTGGCCCGCTTAATTCGATAGAGTGCCTCATCGGCATGTTTCATGAGTTGCGCCAGACCAGTCGCGTCGTCAGGATAGAGGCTCACGCCAACGCTTGCACCAAGCACAGTCCTCGTCCCGCCAATCTGGATGGGCTGCTTGAGCGCTCTTTCGACACGTCGGCAGACTTGTTCTGCCTGGTATGGCGATCCCATGTTCTCTACGAGAATGGCAAACTCATCCCCACCCAATCGGAACACAGCATCGTCGCTGCGAACACATGCGCGAAGCCTGTTGGCTATCAAGAACAGCGCTTCGTCACCGGCATCATGTCCCAGTAGATCATTGATTGGCTTGAATTCATCGAGATCGATCAGAATAAGAGCGATCATCGGCCGCACGTCGTTTTCATAAGACGTTGCGATACTGTTCCATTTTGCTGACAACCGCCGCCGATTACCAAGGCTCGTCAATGGGTCTTCGAAGGCGACGCGTCTTAGCGTCTCCTCCACCCGCTTTCGCTCGGAGACATCCTCGAATGTAGCAATCCCGACCCCTATGTCATGTAGAAGGATGCCACGCTGGTTGACGGTAACGATACCGCCATCCGCCGACACCACGTCCAGTTCCAATGGTTCTACTTTGGATATTCCGGTGGAATCGGCTCTCCGCAGACGGTGCCAGTACTCACGAGCTAAGAGTTGCTGTTCCATTTTTGGATAGCTTTGTTCAATCCACGCATCCATGGTTTCGAAATGACTTTCGTCATAACCGAAGGTCTCCTTGAAAGCACGATTCATGAACTGAATCTTACCCGCTGGTATTGCCGCCCACGAGATTGGAATTGGCAGAGCATCAAGAATGATGTGCATGTCCCGAAGCGAGAGCCCGGTATGTTTTACTCGCTCAAGAAACTCTTCCAACGCTATCTCCTGTTGCAACTCCGCATCGTTTACCTTCGCAATTTTTCCGTTTTCGAGCATTTCATGGCTTCAGGAAGGATTGCTGTTCCGTATCACGCGCACCTTCCTTGCCCTGCTCGATCATTCTTTCGAGCGGGGGCCGAAGAGCGCTTTAACAACACGCGGGCCGTACCAGACGATGACGGCCAAAGCTGCGATCAACAACAGCGCGCCGACCATTTCGTAGACGGGAAAACCCACCGCGTCTCTCGAAACGAAGAGGGCCACCACAACGCCTGCAGCAGACAGAATTGCTTGGGCTAGGATACGAACCATGGGAACCGTCTCGAATTCCTGTCACAAACGCTCTGGGGCGGGGACAGACTGGATGTTGTTCTACTGTCGCAAGCTAAGAACCGGATCGCCATGCCCAGTCCCTGATTTCCGGCATATCCTCGCCATGTTCACGGACATAGGCGAAATGCTCCTGCAGCTTGCCGCGCAGGCTTTCGACCACATGACCGGCCTTTTCCTTCAGCCCCGGCACGCGCTCGATCGCCTCGATGGCGAGGTGGTAGCGGTCGAGCTGGTTCAGCACCGTCATGTCGAAGGGCGTCGTGGTCGTGCCTTCCTCAACGAAACCTCGGACATGGATGTTCTGATGGTTGGTGCGTTTGTAGGTCAGCCGATGGATGAGATAGGGATAGCCGTGATAGGCGAAGATCACCGGCCGCTCGGTGGTGAACAGCCGGTCGAAGTCCTCGTCGGAAATCCCGTGCGGATGCTGGTCCTTCGACTGCAGCGTCATCAGGTCGACGACGTTGACGACGCGAATCTTCAGGTCCGGGATCGCTTCCCTCAGGATGGTCACCGCCGCCAATGTTTCCATCGTCGGCACGTCGCCGGCGCAGGCCATCACCACGTCGGGTGAAACCGTATCCTCCTCGTTGCCCGCCCAGTCCCAGATGCCGATGCCCGCCTCGCAATGCTTGGCGGCGTCCTCGATAGCCAGCCATTGCGGTTCCGGCTGCTTGCCGGCAACGATCACGTTGATCCGGTCCCAGGTCTTCAGGCAATGGTCGGCGACCCAGAGCAGCGTATTGGCATCCGGCGGCAGGTAGATGCGGACGATGTCCGCCTTCTTGTTGGCGACGAGATCGACGAAGCCGGGATCCTGATGCGAGAAGCCGTTATGGTCCTGCCGCCACACATGCGAGGTGAGCAGATAGTTGAGCGACGAGATCGGCTTTCTCCATTCCAGCTCGCGAGTCACCTTCACCCACTTGGCATGCTGGTTGAACATGCTGTCGATGATGTGGATGAAGGCCTCGTAGCAGGAGAAGAGGCCGTGCCTCCCGGTCAGCAGATAACCCTCCAGCCATCCCTGGCACAGATGCTCCGACAGCACTTCCATCACCCGCCCGTCGGGCGACAGATGTACGTCGTATGGTTCGATCTTCTCCATCCAGACGCGGTCGGTCACTTCGAACACGGCACCCAGCCGGTTCGATTCCGTCTCGTCCGGGCCGAAGATGCGAAAATTCTTCTCCGCGTCGTTGAGGGTCAGGATGTCGCGCAAATAACGCCCGAGGATTTCCGTCGTCTGCACCACGGTCTTGCCGGGCTCCGGCACGTCGACCGCGTAGTCGGAAAGCGGCGGGCATTTCAGTTCCTTGCGCAAGAGGCCGCCATTGGCATGCGGGTTGGCGCCCATGCGGCGGTCGCCTTCTGGCGCGAGCGCCTTCAGTTCCGGCTTCAGCCCGCCATCGGCAGTGAACAGATCTTCCGGATCGTAGCTCCGCATCCAGTCTTCGAGTATCTTCAGGTGATCCGGATTTTCCCGGCAGCCGGAAACCGGCACTTGATGGGCGCGCCAGAAGCCTTCGACCTTCTTGCCGTCCACTTCCTTCGGACCGGTCCAGCCTTTCGGGCTGCGCAGCACGATCATCGGCCAGCGCGGCAGTTCGGCAGGGGAGGCACCGCCGTGCGCCCTATCCTGGATCGCCCGGATACGCTCCATCGCTCTGTCCATCGCGCCGGCCATCAGCCGGTGCATCACCTCGGGCTCATGGCCTTCGACGAAGAGCGGCTCGTAGCCGTAGCCCTCGAACAGCTTCTTCAGGTCCTCGTCGCCGATGCGCGAAAGCAGAGTCGGATTGGCGATCTTGTAGCCGTTCAGGTGCAAGATCGGCAGAACCGCACCGTCGCGGGCCGGATTGATGAACTTGTTGGAATGCCAGCTTGCTGCCAGCGGACCGGTTTCCGCCTCGCCGTCACCCACCACGCAGGCGACGATCAGGTCCGGGTTGTCGAAGGCCGCGCCATAGGCATGAACCAGCGCATAACCGAGCTCGCCGCCTTCGTGGATCGATCCGGGCGTCTCCGGCGCCGCATGGCTCGGAATGCCGCCCGGGAAGGAGAACTGGCGGAACAGTTTTCGCATCCCGTCGGTCGTTTCGGCGATCTCCGGATAGATCTCGCTATAGATGCCTTCCAGATAGGTATTGGCCACCATGCCCGGCCCGCCATGGCCGGGGCCACAGATATAGATGACGTCGAGATCACGGGCTTTGATCACCCGGTTCAGGTGCGCATAGATGAAGTTCAGCCCCGGCGTCGTGCCCCAGTGGCCGAGCAGGCGCGGCTTGATATGCTGGGCCTGGAGCGGTTCGCGCAGGAGCGGATTGTCGAGAAGATAGATCTGGCCGACCGACAGATAGTTGGCGGCGCACCAGTAGCGATGGATGAGATTGATTTCCCCGGCGTCCAATGAGGCTGTCGTGATGAATTTTTCTTGCTGCATATTCCCGCCCTCAGCTCGCCCCAAATACGTCAGCAGTTTGGCTGACATGGGAAAGGCCAGCATCCCCTGAACCGACAGGTTAATTTCATGTCATCATGCGATGACTGCCGGAGACCATATATCCATTCATGCTGGATGATGGCAAGTGAAAATGCAGACGCGATTGTGTTTCATTAAATACAGAAGATTATTGCCAACAACAGTAACAGCCGCCGGTGTTGCCTGAATGGTGTTCATTGCCGATTTCCCTTCATAGTAAAGCGAATGATACAGCCTCGCTGACGTTCAGTAAGCGATCTGTCCATTGACGAGGCCCCCTGATGTCCCGGATAGTTCCTGTTGCAAGATCTTCCGTGCTTCGGGGCTGACCACCGACATCGGGGCTGCAACGACAGTTCTCGCCGCGGAGCCGGCCAGATTGACCGTACCGATTGCCGCCATCCCGACGTGATCGGCCAATGTCACCTGACCGCCCTCGAGGGATTGACCAGCCAGGCGTTTCCCCAGGAGCCCGATGATTTCCGGGCTATCGGCAAAGGCGTTGTGGCCGAGGGCGTCCTTGGAACGCACGGTGCTGGTATCGATCACCGTGATCCCAAGCTGCTTCAGCACGCCGGTATAAGCGGTGGTATCGACACCGCCGACACGGTTGACTCCGCCGGAGATCCATCTCGATACCTCAAGCGCCCGGTCGCGTGTCGAGGCAAAAATGGTGAACTGCGGCCGCTTCGGTCCCATCTCTATGAGTTGGCGGCGGAAGACGTCGACATCGATATCGGGCGACGCCAGCACGACGTTGCGGACCTTCGCCGGGATCGTCTTTTCGCGCATCGCGATCCCGCGCAGAGCCTCAGCCGTCAGCCATGTTCCCATGGAATGGGCAAGGATGGTGATATCGCCGACGTCAGGGCTGCGGGCAGCCTGGATGATCAAATCCTCCAGGGCACGGCGTGAATAGTTCGTGCTTTCCTTGTCGTAGAGATAGCCGAGAACGCTGGCGCGGGAGGGCCAGGTGAACAGGATCGGAGCGGCATCGGTTCCGGCGTCATGAGTGATCTGGGCAAAACGAAAGACGGCATCCGCATAGGTGTTGTTGAAGCCATGCACGAAGATGATCACCTGCCGCTTTGCATTCCGGTTCTTGCGAAACCAGTTGAGCGCCTGCTGCTCTGAGATCACCTTCTCGTCCTTGAGCACGGCGAACTCTTTCGCAGGGTTGGGGGGCACGCGCTTCGGCCACTGGACCTCCCCGATCTTCCGCCCATCATCCGGCGGGATGGAAACGGTGAGGTTGTTGAGCGAGATCGCCGTTCCGCGCTCTCCGGAATAAAGCTCGCCGGGATCTGCGGCGGGTTTTCGGGTGGTCGCGACCAGCATGTCGACGCGGCTTGTGTCGTTCGTCGTCAAAGCCACGGGCTGAAGGACATTTTCCGGCCGGCCAGCGCAGCCGCCGAGCATGGAAAGAAGGAGCGGAAACAATATGATGCGCCTTCGCCACGCGCGTGAATTGCGTAAGCAGGCTTTTCGGGCGGCAACGGCATCCAGTGACGAAAGCCGTCGCAGCGATGCCGTGGAATCAATTGTGTTCGACATCGCGGGGAATCCTGAACCAGGTCACATAGAGAGCGGGAAGGAACAGCAGGGTCAGGACGGTTCCGACGACGATGCCGCCCATCATGGCGTAGGCCATCGGTCCCCAGAACACCTCTCTTGAGATGGGGATCAACGCCAGGGTCGCAGCGGCGGCCGTCAGCATGATCGGTCGCATCCGATGCTCCGTCGCCTCGACGACGGCCTGCCACGGCGGGATTCCTGTTGTGCGCAGGTCTTCGATTTGGACGATCAGGATCACCGAGTTCCGGATGAGGATACCGATCAGGGCGAGCACGCCGAGGATTGCGACGAAACCCAATGGCGCCTGGCTCAAGACCAGCGCGCCAACGACGCCGATCAGCGCAAGTGGAGCGACCGAGAAGACAAGGAACAACCTGTGGAAGCTTTGAAGCTGCGTCATCAGAAGCGTTGTCATGACGAAAATCATGACCGGCACCACATTTATGATCGGCGCTTGGGATTTGGCGCTCTCCTCGACCGTACCGCCGACGGCAATATCGTATCCCGGCTCCAATGAAGCCTTCAGTTCTTCTATCTTCGGATCGAGCTGTCGGACAATCGTGGCAGGTTGCATAGTGTCCCTGATACCGGCCTTGATCGTGATCGTCGGTATCCTGTTGCGCCGCCAGATCGTCGGTTGTTCCAGGTCGTAATCGAATCTGGCCACGGAAGAGAGCGGGATGGATTTCCCGCTGCTGCTCGGCAGTTGGAGGTCGAGCAGGCTGTCGATGGAGGCGCGTTCCTTTGCTTCTGCCCGTCCGACAACGTTGATCAGGTAGATCGCATCGCGGACCTGCGTCACGGTCGCGCCCTGGACGATGCCGTTGAGGGCGGTCGCGATATCTTCGGACGAGACGCCGAGCTGCCGGGCCTTGTCCTGAAGAACGTCGACCTTGACGACGCGCGCCGGCTCGTTCCAGTCGAAGACGAGGCCGGTCAGGGAAGGGTGCGACATCACGATACCAGCCGTCTTCTGCGCCAGGTCGCGGACCTTTTGAATGTCGGGACCGGAGATGCGATACTGGATTGGCTTGCCCACCGGCGGGCCGATGTCCAGTGTCCTGACGAAGGCGTCGGTGCCCGGGAAGGTTTTCAGCAAATAGGCCTGCAGGTCGGCCTTGAGCCGGTCGCGGACCTCAATACCCTTCGAGACGATGACGATCTGGCCGAAGGTGGGATCGTCGGGCTGGACGTCGAAGGACAGGATGAAGCGCGGGGCGCCCCTGCCGACATAGCTCGACCAGTGATCGATGTCGGGATTGCCGGTGAGCTTTTCCCGCTCGAATTGCGCTATCTGCCGGCTCGTCTCGGCCATAGAACTGTTTTGCGGCAGGTTCCAGTCGACGATAAGCTCCGGACGGTCGGACGCGGGAAAGAATTGCTGCTGAACCAGCGACATGCCGGCAACGGACAGACCAAACGCGGCAATTGTTACGATGATGGTCACCCAGCGAAAGCGAAGGCAGAGCTGAAGCAGCCATGAGAAGGCGGCGCCCATACGGCTCTTGTGCTCCTCGTGCTTTTTCATCGTCTTCGGCAGGATCGTCACGCCCAGCAGCGGGGTGAACAGGACGGCGACAATCCAGGACACGGTCAGCGAAACCGCGAGTACGACGAATAGCGTGAAGGTGAATTCGCCGGCGTTGCTGTTGTTGAAACCGATCGGCAGGAAGCCTGCGACGGTGACCAGCGTGCCGGTCAGCATCGGAAAGGCAGTCGATATGTAGACATGGGTCGCAGCCTTGCGCAGAGTGTCACCGACCTCCAGGCGGGCCACCATCATTTCGACGGCGATCATCGCGTCGTCGACCAGAAGACCGAGCGCGATGATGAGAGCACCGAGCGAGATGCGCTGCAGGGAAATACCGGAATATTGCATCACCATGAAGGTGATGGCGAGCACCAGCGGGATGGAGATCGCCACAACCAGCCCGGCGCGCAGGCCAAGGCTGATGAAGCTGATGGCAAGCACGATGGCGACCGCCTCGAACAGGGCTCTGGTAAAGCCGGAAACGGCTTCATCGACCACGGCTGGTTGATCGGAGACATGATCGACGGACACGCCGAGCGGCAGATCCTGGACGATGCGCTCCATCATCTCGTCAAGAGCGTGACCAAACTCAAGCAGATTGCCACCGGCCTTCATTCCGATTGCAAGCCCGATCGCCGGCTTGCCGTTGAACCGGAACAGCGACGAGGGAGGATCGACGTAACCACGTTTGACGGTTGCAACATCCGTCAGCGGAAAAAAGCGATCGTTGACGCGCAGGTTGATCGCCCGGAGGCTATCTTCGGAGATGAAGCGGCCACCGACGCGTAGCGCGATGCGCTCCGGCCCGGCGTCGACGAAGCCCGACTGGGTGACGGCATTCTGCTTTTGCAGGGTTTCGACGATGTCGGATTGATTGATGCCGAGCGCTGCGATCTTGCGGGTGGAGAACTCCAGATAGATCACCTCGTCCTGAGCGCCAATGATGTCGACCTTGCCGACATTCGGCACTGTCAGGACCTTGGTGCGGGCATCCTCGACGAGATCGCGCAACTGCCTCTGGTTCAAGCCTTCCGTGGTGAAGGCAAAGATATTTCCGTAAACATCGCCGAATTGATCGTTGAAAAACGGCCCGACGACGCCGGACGGAAACTGTTGCTGGATATCGCCGATCATGTTGCGGATGCGCTGCCATGTCGCCGGGACATTGCGTGCCTTGGTCGTCGGAAGAAGATCGACGAAGATCGTGGTCTTGCCGGCGGTCGTGAGGCTCCGCGTCCGATCGAGGCTGTCGAGCTCCTGGAGCTTTTTCTCGATACGATCGGTGACCTGCTGGGTGACCTCTTCGGCAGAAGCGCCCGGCCATTGGGCCTGGATCACCATCGTCTTGATGGTAAAGGACGGATCCTCCTCCCGTCCGAGGTTGAGATAAGCGTACATACCGGCGACCGCGAAGGCGATCATGAAATACCAGACGAAGGAACGATGTTCGAGCGCCCAGTCCGAAAGGTTGAAATTCTTCATGGGTGCAACTCCTGTCCAAGCCTGATCTTTTGTCCCTCCTGAAGTTCGCTGACGCCCGCAACCACAACTCCCTCATTCGCATTCAAGCCTGAATCGACCCGCACCATCGGGTCTTCCGGCCCGGTATGATCCAGGAGAACGGCGCGGGACGACACGGTCAGGGCATGCGGATCGATGACCCAGACGGCGGGGGCGCCGTCCTTCTCGACGATAGCCGAGCGGGGCAGCACGACGTCGTGAGCCTGCCCGCCGTCTGTGAATGTGGCGGTTACGACCGCACCGAAGCGAAAGACGTCGGGCGCCTTGTCCAGGGCGATCTTCACCCTGTAGGTTCGGGTGTCTGCATCGGCCTGCGGAGCGATTTCGCGTACCTGCCCGGATGTCCGCAAGCGGTCGTCGAGTTGCAGCGTTACGTCGATATGGGTGGACGAACGGATAAACGAAACCTGCGCCTCAGGAACGTCGATGACGACATCGCGCTGATCGAGGCGTGCAAGTTTCAGGACGGACTGTCCGGCTGTAACGGTCTGGCCCACTTCAACGGAGGTCGAGGTGATCACGCCGTCGAAGTCAGCCTCCAATCGTGCATAGCCGAGCTGCTCGTTGGCTTTTGCCAGATTGGCTTGCGCTTGCGTGACATTCGCCTCTGCCGATTTGAGGCCCTGCTCGGCCAGTTCGAGATCGGCGGCGCTGGCCGTATTGGTAGCAGTGAGCATGCGCTTGCGTCGCTCGTTGATCGCGGCATTCTCCAGCTGGGCATTCGCATTTCTGAGATCGGCCCGGGCGCTGATCACGGTGAGTTGCAGCGTGAGCGGGTCGATCTCCGCGAGAATGTCACCCTTCCTGACGACGTCGCCTGTCTCGACCCGCCGTGCGATGACACGGCCAAGAACCCGGAAGGCGAGTTCAGTCTCCACGCGCGGCTGAACCACACCGGCGAAACCCATGGCTTCGGAACGATCGGCAGCGACGTTCATCCAGACTACCGGTCGTGGCGGTGCGTTTTCCGCAGTAGCGGAATGATAGGACAAGGAGGAGGCGCAGACCGTCGCAATGAAGAGCAGCATGGCCGGGGAGGGACGCTTCATGTCAGTCGCCCTCCCAATTCACGACCTGCTCGGGGCGCAGGAACTTGCCGCCTTCCGTAACGACAAGTTCCTGTGCGGAAATCCCTTTTGCAGCAGTGAACTCGCCTGCCCGGTAACTTGCGACAGTGATGGGGCGAAGCGCGACGGTTCGTGTTGTTGCATCCACGATCCACACCGCGGGCTTCCCGTCGTCTGACGCCATCGCACTCCATGGCAGTGTGATTGCAGTGTCCGGAGGCGTATGAAAAGTGCCTATTACGGGAGTTCCAAGGGACCACTGGACATTATCGGGAAGCGCCAGTTTCACGCGGATCGTTCCAGTCGTCGTATCGATGACCGGCGCGATCTCTCTCACCTTTGCAGGGATACCGCCGCCAGGATTCGAGACCGGCGCCACGGTCGCTTCGTCGCCCGGTGGCCCCGCCAGGAAAAATGCCTCGAAGACATCGAAGACCGCATCACGCGGACCGTCATGTGCGAGCGTGAAGGCAGGTTGTGCCGCTGATACGACTTGGCTCACCTCGACGCTTCGGGCAGTGATGATGCCGTCGGCATTGGCTTTGAGTTCAGTGTGAGAGAGTGCATCGCGAGCGATCGCCAGGGACGCCTTGGCGGATTCCAGCGACCCTTCTGCCGTTGCCAGTTCCTCCTTCGCCTGGTCGTAGGTCGACTGCGCGATGGCGCGTGTCTCCACCAATGTCTGGTAGCGCTGAAACGCGAGGTTCTTTTGATTGAGTGTCGCTTGCGCCGCCAGAAGACCAGCCTCAGCGGATTCCACGTCCGCGCGCTGCTCGGTGTCGTCGATCCGTGCCAGAACATCTCCGGCGTGCACATGTGAACCGACATCCACCCGCCGCTCTATGACCTTGCCGGCAGAGCGGAAAGCGAGGTCGGTCTGTATGCGCGCTCGTATCTCGCCTGTGACGCCAGTGCTGCGCTGATGCTCGATCATTGCAGCGTGAACTACGCGGACCGATTGCGGTGGCGCGGCTGTTGTCTTGGCATTGTCGTCGCATGCGGCAAGCAACAGGCCGATCAAACCGAGACCAATCATGCGGAATTGAATAGTGGAAAGGCGACTCCGATGCGTATGCCTGCCGGCATCATGTCGTTCGTGCTTCTTTGAATAACTACCAGTCAGAGTATGATCTCCTGCGATCGTCTGCGCAGCTTTGAACCGGTAAACTTCTGGCCCGCCGCGTCTATTCGGTTTTGACGTCAGGACGCTTCCAGCCGCTTTGAGTGAAGCGGTTGGCACAGTTGGCGCCCTCAGCTATCTGGCGCCGCCGGCCAGCTCCTTATCCAAGTGTTCCGCGGCCGAGCGCACCCCGGCCTTCGCCGCGTCGAGCCCCCGAAATTAGCCGTGATGTCGAGTGCGTTGGCGCTCCTGCTCGCAACATGTGCGTAGAGTAGGGTCCCGGTCTGGGCATCCTCGATCTCGACGGCATAGGACACCCAGCCGGAGAATGTGCCGCGACCGCCAGTGGCCTGAGCGCCCGCATTGACGACGAGGCCGACCGGAAGAACATGCGAAACGGTGGACAGCACCGGTGTGCTTGCTTCTGCACCGGTCAGCGTCAGCCTGGCGCGCAATGTACCTGGTCCGGGCTGTGTAACGAGTTGAAGGCGTCGGCCGAGGACCTTGGAAAACTCCTGATGCATGTAGCTGGCGAGTGCCTGCCGGTCGGTGGCCGACATCTTGCCGAATTGTGCGTCCGGCCCGGCGTAGATCGCTGTGGGTGGGATAATGATGCTTACATAGGCTGCGAAATTTACATCCGGCCGACGGTAGGCATAAGGCTTGGTCTTGTCCGACGTCGGGCGCAGAAACGCCGACGAAGACAGCGCTACAGACGGTGGCGGCGTTGTAGCACAGGCGGCGAGGGCGAGTGCCATCGCGCAAGCCGCCAGGCCGCGCACCCAAATATCGCAAGGCCGCCTCCGAGGCGCTTGGGACGGACCGGAAATCGGGGCCTGGCTATTTGCACGAGTATCCAAGGTTCACCTCATGTGCATGGCCCGCTGTCAGGTGTTTTGTTCACCGGCAGAATGGTCCTCAGCTTTTGAACGAAAATCCCGAGGCGGTGATCCGCCTCGGCCTGGCTTGCGTCATAGCTAACGATCCGGATATGAACGGCCGGCGCGTGTTCGTCTCCGAACCGGAACGAGGTTCGTCTTAACGCTGCATTACGCCCCTGTGGAACTCGAGTCCGCCACCAGGTTGCCGCACGACTGCGCCACCGGCGCAGCGTTCCGGGCCGCATACTCCTCGTACTGCTGCGCCGCCGCCGTTAGGGCCGCGAACAACAGCGGAACCACCGCATGCAGCTCCAACGCAGCCACCTCGCGCGGCGCCACCGTAAGCCGGGCCGGTACGATAATACGTGCTCCAGCTTCCGTACCAGGGCTGGGCGGCATAGTGGGTATTCCAGTAAGCCTGATTGAAGGCGACAACGGTCAATCCGATCATCGGAATGAGCGCCGGCGAAAGAGCTACTGTCTGACCCTGATAATAAACACTGACATAGTTCGAAGAAACCCAGCCGCGCGCGCCTCCCCACGAGACGTCGCACCAGGAGGCCGCGTCGAGACATCCATAGATGGTCAAAGCTGCACTGGGCGGCATTGTCATGACGACTGGATACCATGTCCCCGGGCCGGCCCTCAGGTTGACGCTGGAGACTGTCGCGCCTCTCGTTGCCGCCAACGCGGGGCTGGACATCACGGCCACCAACATTGCCGCAAATGCGCCAAGCACATAGCGACGCGTGATCCACATT
This sequence comes from Rhizobium oryzihabitans, assembly GCF_010669145.1. Classification (NCBI taxonomy): domain Bacteria; kingdom Pseudomonadati; phylum Pseudomonadota; class Alphaproteobacteria; order Hyphomicrobiales; family Rhizobiaceae; genus Rhizobium; species Rhizobium oryzihabitans. Next base: position 744,025 of record NZ_CP048635.1, on the reverse strand, counting down.
TTTCTGTTCATGTCATTTCTCCTTTTGAAGTGATCGATCCTGTGTGCTGGGCACTCAACAGCACCTGTGGAATGCGCTCGGACCTTTACAGATCGAACACGCTCCAACGATTGTCTTTCGGGCCTTCATCTTCCGGATCGCCAGAGGGGTAATTGCTGACGCATCTCTCCCTTGAAGCCATCATGTCGGCGACGCACAGCTCGTATCCGTCCTGATCGGCATAAAGAGTGACGCACACGGCATCCGGCCTTTCGTTATCCGTTGGGATACAAACGGCCTCGATGGGTTCGTTTTCCCAAGGGATCGTAGAAGCCCGCTCGTGGGCAACCGCGCTGACAGAGCCGGATATTCCGATGAACAGCGTCAGGATAAGACAGATAAAACCGCTCCTCTTTCTCATCGTCCGTCACCTGTAATCCTGAGTAGAGCGCCGATCTCCGTGACTGTTTCTCTTAGCCACAACGTGGAATGGGGCTAACGGCAATCGCCATCCGGCCTGCTGCCAAGCGCTCGATGCAACAGCACTTTCTGAAAGATAGGCCTGTTCCATGATCGATCGGCGCCGGGGGCAAGCCGCCCCTGTTCGCGCCAGCGCTGCGGTGGGTCTAGGTCGGTATTTTTCGAACATGAGCAGCTTCCCCAAATGGATGAATTGCTACTGATACGAAGCGCGCCCCCGATGCGACACTCCCGCTGCATTTTTTTGGAGCTGCTATGCAGACCTGAGATCTTCTGGTGAGCGACATTAAGGGAGGGACATGCAGCGCGAGCTGGTCCAGTTGGCGCAGACGATCGTCTGGCCGTTTCTGGAAGAGCATTTTGGCGAGGTTTATCAGGATGGATCAGATATCCCGCCGCTGCCGACCCGGCTGGGAATCCTCAAGCATACATTCAATCTATCGGGTTGGAATGTGCGTCTGCTGCCGCGACAGTCCGTACTTCCGCAAGCGAGCACTTCACACAGTCCTCACTAACTTCTTACAAAGAAGGCGATCACGCGATAACGGATGGGTCTAGCCCCCGTCGGATCGCCTCTTGTTAGGGAACACGCAGTATTCCCTTTGCATTTTGATCGCCAAGCACCTTGCGTCTTCCTTCCGGGGAGATTTGACCTATCGCATCCACCAACGGACCGCCGATTGCGTCCATAAACTCCGTCCAGGCGGACTGCGTTGCACTGAGGGCCGTCAGTGTTGCGACAGGATCAAATTGGTCAGAAGATATCTGCTTCAGCATTTCTTGCCGCGCCTGGGTAACGTTCTTCACGGCTCGCGCATATCGCGGTTCTTCTTGGAGAAGAGTCTGGCGGAATGACTTGAAGTCAGAAGCAGAAAGGGTCGCTTCCGCAACAGCCAGAATGCGAGCAAGAGGGTCAACACCTTTTGGAACCTCCGGTGTCGCACGCAGCATTTGCCCCCCCAGGAAAGCGAGGAGGAACATGTTCAAAACGAGTGATAGGGGAAGAGCAATTCGCAGCCATTTTCTTGTGCCAACCTGTTTCTGAACCATATTGCTGTTCATTCCGCGAAAATTGGGATCGATGCGACCTGAAGCGTGGAAAGCAGGTCACCGGAGGCGGGTAAGTTCGGGGAGTGCATCCCGATGAACAGTCCCGCGGCCACTGCTATTCCGCTACCGGAGGAAAGACCGATCCAATTCAAATCGGGCCATAGCCCGCGAACATGCGCAAAAAGTCGTGCACCGAACGGGATCGGCCCGGATGGTGCTGGCGCAATTCGCGCAGCGACGTTCGTTCTCAGGCGCACCAGGGCGGCATTGCGTTCGCCCGGCGACCACAGGGAAATCTCTTGATGCCTACGCGCCGCCGCGAGCACATCATCCATCAAGCGTTCCTCCGCAAGAACGGTATGCGCCACTTTCGAGATCTTTAGCAGAGACAACGCATCGGCCTGCACCTCTACAGGCCAGAGATCAATATTTGATCCGTAACTTCGCGCCAGAGATGTAAAACGTTCGATCTTCAACATATTTATTCTCCCTGTTTATCACGCTCTGCCAGCAGCCGCTCACGAAGTGTCGTTCTGGCGCGGGCAAGCAGACGCTCTATTGCTTTGGCCGATAGCCCAAGAATACGTCCCGCCTCAGCACCCGATACGCCTTCCTCGTAGACGAGTATCATCGCGGCCTGTTGGCTCGCGGGCAATGCGCGTATGGCTGCAGCGAGGGCGGCATCGCGCTCGGTACTCGTCAAAATCTCGTCTGCTGCGGCTCCTGGATCGACAGCATCAAAGTTGTCTGGAAGGGACTCCGGCTCTTTACGGCGGCGGCGATCAATACAGAGATTGACGACGATCTGGTAAAGCCAGGTTCTCAACTGAGCGCGCTTTGGGTTGAAGCGGCCAGCGTGCTTCCACACCTTGACCATTGCCTCCTGGGCAATGTCCTCAGCATCGCGAAAATTCGGGGTTATGCGGCTGGCTACACTTAGAACAAACGCACCGTGACGAACAACGATTTCGTCGAAGGCTCTCCGGTCTCCTTGTGCAGACCAGAACAGGAGTTTGTCATCAGCAACCTTGTTATAGGCCCGGGGTTCGACCATGCCGGTGCCCAGAGTCCGCCTGACTAGCAACGCGAGCGCGTCCCATTCGAGTTCCATCTCCTGCCATCGCGCTGCCAATTCCTGTGCCTGCATGTGCGCCGCTCGCTTTTCCCGGCTCTTGCAGCTTATACGGGGCGCGCACCTGTTTCCCCCTCATGCGATCGAGATTATGCGCGGCAATCCCGATAGGCACGCGGGCGACTTCCCGCCCAAACGCGCAGACGGGAATTGCATGGCCGCAGGTTCAACCGTTGCGCTCATATCGCGCCATCGCCCTACAACCAGATCGTCAATCCTTGCCCCAGGATGCCGCGCGCACAGCTCGGGCTTGACCGCTGGGCTAGCGCAGGAACGCCCTGAAACGGCGCAGCGAGAAGAAGAACAGCGCCACCCCAAGAACCAGCAACGCCAGAAACTGAGGCCAGACGACATCCAGGCCCGCGCCTCGAAACAGTATCGCCTGCGCCAGCATGACGAAGTGCGTATCGGGTGCGACGAGCATGACGTCCTGGATGATCTGCGGCATGCTCTCGCGCGGCGTCACCCCGCCCGACAGGACGCGCAATGGCAGCAGGGTCAGCATCAGGAGAAGACCGAACTGTGGCATTGAACCGGCCACCGTCGCGAGAAATATGCCAAGCGAGGTGGTGGCAAACAGCTGAAGCACCGTGCCCGCCAGAAACAGCATCAAAGAACCTTCGATCGGCACCTTGAGCAGACCTTTCACGACGAAGACAAGCGAAACCGTTGAGGCGAGAAGCACCACAAGTCCCATCGACCAGACCTTGCTCACCATGATCTCGGTCGGAGTAACCGGCATGACGAGCAGGTGTTCGATCGTGCCGTGCTCACGCTCGCGGATCAGGGCAGCACCCGTAAGAACGATCGCGAGCATGGTGATCGAGAAGATCACATTGTTGACTGCTCCGAACCACGCCTTGTTAAGCGACGGATTGAAGCGGGCGCGCAGAGCCAGATCGACAGGAAGGGTGGTGTTTCCCCGGTAACGGTTCAGGTACTCGCTGACCTCGCCCGAAACGATCGACTGGACGTAGCCGCCGCCGCTGAAAGCTTGGGTCATCCGGGTGGCGTCGACATTGAGCTGGATCGTCGGCGCCTTACCGGCGAGCAGGTCGCGCTGGAAGTTCGGGGGGATGTCGAGGGCGAAGGTATCGAGGCCGCTGTCCATGCGGCGGTCCATTTCGTACTGCGAAATGATCTTTGGGATAGAGAAATAAGGTGGATAGAATGCGGTCAGGATGCGCGAGGAGACAGGAGACTGATCCTCATCCACGACCGCGATCGCCGCATTGTTGAGTGTTTCAGGCACTGCCGTCGACGCGGTGTAGATCGACAGCGTGAATGCGTAGACGATCAGGACGGCGAGCATCGGATCGCGGGCAAGCCCCCGCAATTCCTTGACGCCGAGTTGAATGACGTTGGCCAGTCGCATGGATCACGCCGCCTGTTTCTTGAGGAAGGCCACGGTCATCCCGGTGAGAATGGGAATGGCGATCAGGAGGGGGATGAAGGAGGTGGCGAGATCATTGAAACCGAGCGACTTCGAAAACGTGCCGCGGGCGATCGTCACGAAATAGGTTGCTGGATAGATCTGGCCGATATAGGCGCCAATGCCCTGAAGCGACGAGACGGGGTCGATCATCCCCGAATATTGGACTGCCGGAATGAGAGTGATGAGGGCCGTGCCGAAGATGGCGGCGATCTGGCTGCTGATGAAGCTCGAAATCAAAAGTCCGATTCCGGTCGCTATGATGACGTAGAGGAAAGCCGCTAGCGTGAGTGTGAGTAGGCTCCCGGTCAGCGGCACCCCGAACACAAACACCGCAAACGCCGTCAGCATGGCGAAGTTCAGCATGGCGAGCGCGATATAGGGCAGTTGCTTGCCGAGGATAAATTCGAAGCGCGTCACCGGCGTAACATAGAAATTGACGATGGAGCCGAGCTCCTTTTCGCGAACGACGCTCAGCACTGCCAACATGGACGGGATCAGCATCAGGAGCAGTGGAATGACGGCCGGTACCATGGCGATCAGACTGTCGACGCTCGGATTGTAGCGATATCTGAGCGCGATCTGGAATTGGCCGATCGTCGCCGCATCGCCGTAGAGTTCGCGCGCCTTCTGGGTCAGCCAGGTCTGATGCATGCCCTGCACGTAGCCCTGGACGGTCTCGGCGCGCGACGGCGAAGCCCCATCGATCCAGGCGCCGATCTCGACTTTTGTGCCACGCGAAACATCGCGTCCGAAGCCAGGTGGAATTTCCAGCGCCAGGCTGAGCTCGCCATTGCTCATGCGCCGGTCGAGGTCAGCGTAGTCGGTGATCGGGGCCTTTTCGGTGAAGTAGCGGGAACCGGCGATCTGAAGCGTGTAGTCGCGGCTGACCGTGGTGTCGTCGCGATCGAGCACGGCAAAGGACAGGTTCTCGACATCCATGTTGATGCCGTAGCCGATGACGAACATGAGGATGACGCTGCCGAGAACGGCAAGCGTTGCCCGGATCGGGTCGCGGCGCAACTCGAGCGCCTCGCGTTGTGTATAGGCCAGCATGCGCCGCATGTTGAAGGCAGATGGGGCTCGGGCGGCGACGCCCCATCTGCCTCCTCCTCCTCACGCTGCGCGTGGGGTGTTCGCGCAGGTGAAGCCTGTTCGCCAATTGCTTCTTCGAGATAAGAAATAAAGGCTTCTTCAAGCGTCGCCGCGCCCCGCTTTTCCACTATGGCACGAGGCTTGTCGCTGATCAGAACCTTGCCGGCATGCATCAGCGAGATGCGGTCGCACAGCTCCGCTTCGTTCATGAAATGGGTGGAGACGAAGATCGTCACCCCGTCATTGCGCGACAGATCGGATAGAATCTGCCAGAAGCCGTCGCGCGCGACCGGATCAACGCCGGAAGTCGGCTCGTCGAGGATCAGGATGTCCGGAGCGTGGATCATTGCCACGGCGAGCGACAATCTCTGCCGGATACCGAGCGGCAGCGCATCGGGCAACGCATCCATGATCTCGGTGAGATCAAAGCGCGCGGCCATCTCGGCGATGCGCGCCGGGATCTTTTCGAGCGGCAAGTTGAACAGGCGGGCATGCAGATCAAGGTTCTGACGAACCGTCAGCTCGGTGTAGAGCGAGAAGGCCTGGCTCATGTAGCCAACCTTTCGCCGGACCTCGATATCGTTCGGATCGACCTCATGTCCGAACAGTTTCGCGGTTCCCTCACTTGCCGGCAGGAGACCGGTCAGCATCTTCATCGTGGTGGTCTTGCCGCAGCCATTCGAGCCGAGGAAGCCGAAAATCTCGCCGCGCGGGATCTGGAAGCTGACATCGTCGACCGCCGTGAAATCGCCGAAGCGCATCGTCAGGTGCTCGGCTTCGATAGCGAACTCCGCCTCCCCTCTATCGGGTCGGGGCGGTATGACGACCTCGTGATGGCCCTGCCGCTTTTCTTCCGGAAGGAGGGCGACGAAGGCGGCGTCGAGATTGGCGGCTCCGGTGCGGGACAGCAATTCGGCGGGCGTTCCAGTTGCAAGCACGCGGCCGGCATCCATCGCGACGAGCCAGTCGAAGCGCTCGGCTTCTTCCATGTAGGCGGTCGCGACGATCACGCTCATTCCCGGACGCTCGCCCCGGATGTCGTCGATCAGTTCCCAGAATTGCCGGCGTGACAGCGGATCGACGCCCGTGGTCGGTTCGTCGAGAATGAGGAGGTCGGGATCGTGGATCAACGCGCAGCAGAGACCGACCTTCTGTTTCATGCCGCCCGAGAGCTTTCCGGCCGGACGATCCGGGAAAGGTGCAAGCCCCGTCCGCTCCAGCAGGTCGCTGATGCGGCGCTGCCTTTCTTCCTGGTCCTGGCCGAACAGGCGCCCGAAGAAATCGATGTTCTCAAACACCGACAGTGTGGGATAGAGGTTCTTGCCGAGACCCTGCGGCATGTAGGCAATCTGCGGGCAGGTGCGGTTGCGGTGCCTCACGTCGGCAATGTCGCCGCCGAGCACTTCGATCCGGCCGCCCTGAACCGTGCGGGCTCCGGCGACGAGGCTAAGCAGGCTGGACTTGCCGACACCGTCCGGGCCGATGAGCCCAACCATGATGCCCGACGGGATATCGAGGCTCACATTGTCGAGGGCCCTGATTTTTCCATAGGACAGGCCGACATTTGCCAGCTTCGCGACCGGCGCAGTCTGCGTTTGGTCCTCCGTCTCTCGCGGCGTTTCCCCGGTCATTGAACGAGCGCTTTCGTGAGCTGTTCAGGCCATTCTGCCTTGGGGTCTATCCGGACATAGGCCATACCCGGAAGACCGGTCTTGGCCTGCTGAATGTGTTCGCGAAGCAACTCCGGCGGGATCTTCGCCTTGATCCGGAACATCAGTTTCTGTCGCTCCTCCTCGGTCTCCACTGTCTTGGGCGTGAACTGGGCGACATCGGCCACGAAACTCACGCTCGCCGGGACGACAAATTGCGGCGCTGCGTCGAGTACGAGACGAACATCGGAACCGATTGCGACACGTCCAGCCTGAGCCGTCGGGAGAAAAAATGTCATGTAAACGTCGGAGAGGTCGACGAGATTGAGTACCCGCCCACCGGAGGCCAGGACCTCGCCGGGCTCCGCGACGCGATATTGCACACGCCCGTCGCGTGGCGATCTGAGGGTGCTGTCATCGATATCGGCAACAATACTTTCAATCGCCGCATCTGCGGCAATGACGGCAGCCTCTGCATCGACGATCTGGGCCTTCGCAGCGCCGATCGCCGCATCGGAAGCGGAAAGAGAAGCCCGGGCTGCAGCAGTAGCCGCCCGTGCCCCCTGTGCCGTCGCCCGGTCGTCGTCGAACGTTTGCTGGGAGGTCACGTTGGTCTTGATCAGTTGCTCCGTTCGAGCGAGCTTTCGTTCTGCGGCATCCTGTTCAGCCGCGCGTTGAGCGATCACCGCAGCTGCAGATTCTTTTTCAGCCTCGCGCTGGGCGAGGAGGCTTTTCGCCGTATCCACACTGATCACGGCGCGTTGACGGGAGGCTTCGGCTTGCCGCCGTTGTGCCTCCAATTGCTGGGTGTCCATGCGCGCCAGCACCTGTCCGGCGGTGACGAGACTCCCTTCGTCGACGAGGATCTCCTTGATCCGCCCGGCCGTCTTGGCGGAGACGTCGATTTCGGTTGCCTCGATGCGGCCGTTGCCGCCGACGATCCCGGCCGGCAGGCCCGTACCGTCATACATCCGCCAGCCATAGTAACCGCCAGCGAGAACCGCGACGCCGAGAACGGTCAGTATCCAATTTTTAGCGGACTTCACGACTGCATCCACCCAGCTTTTCTGTCACTGAGGGAAAGTCCGTCGGACTCTTTTGTTGTTGGGCTTGAATGTTGGGAATGAGTATTCGCCATAAAAACCTACCTTATCTTGATTGACGTGTGTCGCGGCCGATCGAGGTTCATGACCGGCCTCTGCCTTGTGCCTGGTGTTTAACGTGTCCCTACCGAAGGCGCTGCACGCAGGGCACAGAGCAGCAATCGATCGCTATGTACCTGGGGTCATCCGACGGGCGAAAGATTGGCCATGCCCTGTTTGGACGTATGCCTTCCTTCACTTATCCAACCCGTCATAAACTCGCGGATGTTGCTGCCGCGACCAGCAAGCATCTCGGCAGGCTGATCGATTGTCGACAGTTTGCGAAGGTAGGTCGCTTGCTCTGGGACGAGGCGCAATGTCGCCTTGAGGCTTCCTCGATATCGTCCAGAATAAAAACCGGCTAAAGACGATGATAATGATTTCATCAAATAGAATGAAATCATGCCGACGTCGTGTGTCGACCTATTCTGTAGCCTTCTCGCCTTGCCGGTTTTCATCGCCCCTCACTTCATTGTTGGTTACATGAAATCCCCCAACAAGCATGCGCATCGAAACGGACACGTTGCATTTTGTTATATCATCACCTGTTGACCGCCTTGTCAACAGGTGATGATTTCGTTGCTGTCGTTTGATAATACTCCGTCTGGTGAAGGCGACTCGTTCACCCTGAGTGCGTTCGGGTTCGCTACGGCAGACGGTCTCGGCGTTTGCTCTCCTCGGCTTTCGAAAAGCTGGGCGCAGTAGTGAGTGGCGTGCCCTTGAAATCGCGCGGTGTCGGTAGCTCGGCATCCAATGCGTGGCAGACCGGCGATCGAACCGGTCGACAGCCTTATCGTTGCCGCCAAATGCAGCCCGACGACCTTTGCCGGATTGACGGCAACCTCAATAATTATTGCGGAATTTGCAATAATACTGAATTCGTCACCCATCCCAGGGAACTCAGTCTAGTCATCATGCGTTGACTGTTAAGCTTTGTGCAGCTAATCCTGCTACTCGGTCAATAGGAGAAATCATGCCCAACCGAGTCATAAGCCCGGATGCCAACGACACGACGCGCGAGCGCATTCTAAAAGCCGCCATCCTTCGTTTTTCGGCCCATTCCTATGACAATACGGGCCTTCGCGACATTGCGGCCGACGTTGGGGTGGACATGGCTTACGTCCACCGCTCCTTTGGATCCAAGGAGAAACTTTTCTACGAGGCGGTCAAGGAGAGCGGCAAACCCGAGCAACTCTTCGCCGATGACGATGGCTGCCTGCCCTCAATTCTGACGAAGCAGATCCTGTCAAGGAAGGCCGCCAACGAGATTCGGGTACTCGATATCGTGATACAATCGTTCGCTAGCCCGGCAGCCTCGCGCGTGCTCAACGAGTTCCTCGAAGAGGATTTCGTTACTCCACTGGTGAGCAAGCACCCGATGGTACCGAGGAGGCGGGCAGCACTGGTCGCAGCGTTTCTGGCGGGTGTTGGCATTCTTAAGGACGTGATCAAGGCCGACCCTCTTCTGAAGGGAGACGCCGCGGCGCTGGAAGAAGACGTCAGGATGGTCATCGCGGCCATCCTTGAGTTGGGCCCGAATGATCGCGACACATCTTGCGATTAAGTTCCGCGCGAACGCGCCGCTGATGACTGAAACAGTTCCGAGTGGACTTGCCGTGCCCAACCTCTCAGCGCACAGCGACGGCCACGATACCCGCATGGCGCCCGACGGATGTCACCTTCGTGTTGACCAGCGCGTCCAGAATGCCGGGATTGTTAGCGAACCCGGTCATCGTAGTCGACGCTATAGCGTCGCCTTGAACCGAACGGCTGATCTCTGCCTCAGCCCGGATGATGGATTGGCGCAGCGATGCAAAAGGAGGGGTCCTGGTGGGAGGAATGGCAGGGCTGGCTTTCGGCGCAGTCGCTGGCTGGACGCGTACCTCCGCCAAAAATGGACGCGTCTGACTCGGAATTTCCGCCGCTCTGCGGTGCTCGCGGCACCTATGTTTTTCAGAAGTGAGGCTATCGTGGCTCCCGGCAGGCTGAGGAATCGAACATTTGACGAGTTGGAGCTCGGAGACACGGCCTCTCTGGTGCGGGTCGCGGGCGTGGACAAAGGCGAGATCGACCCGCCAATGGCAACGGGCGAAGGCGATGCGTCACCGGATACGGCTGCCGAGGCGATGCACGTCTTCAATAGCGTCGTCACGAATGGTGCATGGACGGGCACGCTGATTTCCGAAGTGTTGGGTTCGCAACTGCCCGGGCCCGGGACAACCTATCTCGGACAGGAGTTCCGCTTCCTCAAGCCGGTCCTGTCTGGCGACACGATCACAGCGACGGTTCGCGTCACCAGGAAACTGCCGGCAAACCGGGTTGTGATCCTCGACACGACATGCTCGAACCAGAAGGGCGAAGAGGTCCTCTCAGGGACTGCGACGGTGATTGCGCCTGCCCATTCCATAGAGTGGCCAACGCCGCAACCGTCCGGTCACGCAACGGCACGCAGCGATCGATACGACGCCTTTGTGCGGCAGGCCCGCGAACTGCCGATGGTACGCGCGGCGATCGTGCATCCATGCTCGACCGAGGCAATACTCGCTGCCGTCGAAGTCCGCGAAAGAGGATTGTTCGAGCCGCTCCTTGTCGGCCCCGAGGCCAAGATCCGGGCGGCGGCGGCAGTCGCGAAAACCGACCTCGACGGGATCGCGATCGAGCACGCGCCGCATAGCCATGCCGCGGCGGCGCGTGCGGTGGAACTTGCCGTTTCCGGCAGGGTGGCGGTCCTTGTCAAAGGCAGCCTGCATACAGACGAATTGCTTGGCGCCATCGTCGCGCCGGGATCCGGGTTGAGAACCGAGCGCCGCATCAGCCATGTGTTCGCGCTGGACGTGCCCGCCTACAGCAAGCCGTTGATCGTTACCGATGCGGCGATCAATATCCAGCCGACGCTCGATCAGAAGCGAGACATTTGCCAGAACGCAGTCGATCTGCTGCGGGCACTTGGCGTCGAAAAGCCGCGCGTTGCTGTGCTCGCCGCAGTCGAGACGGTGAATCTAAAGATGCAGGCGACCCTCGATGCGGCCGCCCTGACCGTAATGGCGGCGCGGAGTCAGATTACTGGCGCGTACGTCGACGGGCCGCTCGCATTCGACAATGCGATCAGTATCGATGCGGCGCGGACCAAAGGGATCGTCTCCGAGGTCGCCGGCAAAGCCGACATCCTCCTGGTCCCCGACCTTGAAGCAGGCAACATGCTCGCCAAACAACTCATCTATTTTGCCGGAGCAACGGCAGCCGGGATCGTGCTCGGGGCACGCGTGCCGATCGTGCTGACCAGCCGCTCCGACCCGCTCGCCGCGCGGATCGCTTCGGCAGCCCTCGCAAAGTTGCTTGTGGGCCGCAGCGAGCGGCTCGCGGCGGGGACAGCAGCATGAGCGCCAAGCTGCTGATCACGTTCAACGCCGGTTCGTCGACCGTCAAGATCGGCCTGTTCTCCGTGGAAGGGCGGCATCTCGAACCTGTCGGCAAGGGCATGATCGACTTTCGAAGCACGCCGCTGCGCTTCCAATTCCTGGAAGGGTCGCAGCATGTCGATGTCGAGCTCAAGGCACAACCGGGCGAGGAACTGGACGAGGTTCTCGGCGAAGCGTTCAATCATCTGGCAGGGCACTACAGGCTCGACTGTCTGGCGGCGATCGGGCATCGCGTGGTGCATGGCGGCGACATATTCTCAGGCCCGGTGCTTGTCGATGAAGGTTCACTACGTCAGATGGAGGCCCTTGTTCCGTTAGCGCCGCTGCACCAACCGCAGGCCCTTAGACTGATCCGCGCCATCAGGCGGCTCCGGCCAGACCTTCGCCAGACCGCTTCCTTTGACACGAGCTTTCATCGCACAAATTCCGACCTGGTGCGCCGCTTCGCCCTCCCGCGAGCACTCCACGAGCGCGGGATCAAGCGCTACGGGTTTCACGGACTATCTTACGCGTTCATCGCAGGCGAGCTCGCACGCAACTGGCCACAACTGGCCGGCGGCAAGGTCGTTGCTGCCCATCTTGGTTCCGGTGCCAGCCTCTGCGCCATGCAGGACGGCGGCAGCGTCGATACCAGCATGGGCTTTTCGACCCTCGACGGCGTGCCGATGGCGACGCGATGCGGCGCGCTGGATGCCGGCGTGCTTCTCCATCTGCTGTCGCAGGAAGGGATGCCGGTGGCAGCTCTGGAGGATATGCTCTATCACCGCTCCGGACTACTCGGTGTTTCCGGCATCGGCGCCGACAGCCGCGACCTTCTGGCCAGCGAGGCGCCGCAAGCAAGGGAGGCTCTGGATCTCTTCACGCTGCGCGTCGCCGGAGAAGCTGCTCGGCTTGCCGCAACGGTGGGTGGTCTCGATGCCATGGTGTTCACCGCCGGCATCGGCGAGCATCAACCAGCGATCAGGGCCGACATCTGCAGCCGACTGATGTGGCTCGGCATCGATCTCGATCCCGCCGCGAACGCCGCCAATCAGTCGATCATAACAAGCGCCGCGAGTCGGATCCCGGTGATCATCATTGCGACGGACGAGGAGCAGGTGATCGCCACCGATGCCCTGGGCGTCCTGATGATGTGAGATATGGAGGCGGTCTCGATCTGTGCGGGAAACGTGGGCTCGTCGTCAGCGTAGCAAATGAGACGCCCATTGCGGTCGGCTGCGCGACGGCGTTCCGTGCTGTCGGCGTAGACCTCACGATCACCTATCTGGATGAAAGGGCGGCTCCGTTCACCGACAGATCCGACTGCCTGCAAGCACGCCTCGAAAAGCCGCTTTCCTATTCCGACATTTTTCCTGGCGATTTGGACTTTACGGCCGCCTCCCCACTACCGGTATCCTGAACCGGGACAGGGTCACCGGGCGAGCTCTCTCCATCTCTTTCGACCAAAGACAGATATTCATCCATGGCTTGAAACCAGTGGTCGAGTTCTTTTCCGTTCGGGCACCCTACTGCTTCCCATATTTCATGCGCGCGATTGCGAACCCAGTTCTCATCGATGTCCGACATTTGATCGTCTTCCTCAAGTGTGTGGATTGTTTCTGTGGTTGTAACGGATCGGCAGGTCAATATCCGGTCATGCGCCTCCGCTTTCTCGGCATATCTGCGTCACCGCCCACCGGTCGATTAGAAAGCGGCGCAAGCCTGCCCATTCGAGCAAGTCAACGATGTGGCAGAAGCCAAATCAAAACCCTACCAAGCTGGTGTTGGAAACGTCTTCACAGGAAATTGCCGACATCCTCATTTTGGCGGCAATTTAGATTAATCATCACTCGATGACAACAGGAATCATCGGACGATGATAACTTCTGTCGCGGAGCCCTGGCCCCCAAGTGCCCAGCGATATGAATCTTTGTCAGTGGTGATGCGCTTGGCAGCGACCAGTGGGAGCGGAACAAGGATTTCGTGCCCAGTGATAGGAAGATCACTGTTCGAGGATGTCTTCGCCCATGAGCGCGTAGATGAGCGACGATTGCGCAACATTTCGGCCTTCCACGGACGCGACTGCCGTCATTTGGCTACCCTCGGGATCCCCTCCGCGCTTTCTGATTGATTTTAGTCAACGACTGATGACAAGATCATCTATAGGGTTCATGCTGTTTTAAGGCGGACGGATATTGAGATTCGCAGAAGAGTTCGCTTTCAGTTTTTCTAGTTTCGGAGGAGTGCATGGACGGGCAGCCGGAAGAGACAGGCGGGTTGCTCGCCCTTCGGGAGCTGGCTCTCGACCTGCATTGGTCCTGGAACCACGCCTCCGACCGGCTGTGGAGGGAGCTCGATGCTGAAACATGGGAAACCACGGGCAATCCATGGGGTGTTCTCCACACCGTCTCGCGCTCCAAAACAAGGGCTCTGCTTGCTCAGTCCGATTTCAGGCAAACTATCGAAGCATTGCTGAAGGAGAAGCGGGAGGCTGCAAACGAATCGAGATGGTTCCAACAGGCACACCCAGCCTCGCCGCTGAAAACCGTAGCCTATTTCAGCCTGGAGTTCATGCTGACCGAAGCCCTGCCCATCTATTCGGGCGGGCTGGGCAACGTGGCGGGAGATCAGCTGAAAACCGCCAGCGATCTCGGCGTGCCGGTCGTCGGGGTGGGCTTGCTTTATTCACAAGGCTACTTCCGTCAATCGATAGGGCGGGACGGTAGCCAGGAAGCCCTCTACCCGGTCAACGAGCCGGATCAGCTCCCAATCCAGCCGTTGCGTTCCGCCGATGGCGAATGGTTGCGACTGCAAATCGACCTTCCCGGATGCAAGCTCTGGATCAGAACCTGGGAAGTCCAGATCGGACGGCTGAAGCTTTACCTGCTGGACATGAACGATCCCGCAAATCCCGCGACGTATCGATGCATCACGAGCGAGCTTTATGGCGGCGGCCCCGAGACGCGTCTGATGCAGGAAATGATATTGGGAATGGCCGGTTGGCAGCTCCTTCGCACACTCGGGCTCGAACCGCAGGTCTGCCATTTGAATGAAGGGCATGCGGCCTTTGCCGCTCTGGAGCGCATCCGCTGCTTCCGGGTCGATCATGACGTATCTTTTGCCGAGGCTCTGGCGGCAACACGGGTCGGCAATGTTTTCACCACTCATACCGCCGTCGCGGCCGGTTTCGACCGCTTCGCGCCTGAACTGATCACAAAATACTTCCGGTCCTATGCCGAAAATCATCTCGGCATCGCCATCGCCGATTTTCTGGCCCTCGGCAGGAAGGATCGCAACGATGACCTTGAGCCGTTCAACATGGCTTACCTGGCCATCCGTTCGAGCGGCGCGGTGAACGCCGTCAGTGCGCTCCACGGAAAGGTTAGCCGGTCGCTCTTTCAGCCTCTCTTCCCTGGTTGGCCGACCGACGACGTGCCAATCGGGCATGTGACGAACGGCATACATGTTCCGACATGGGACTCGGTTCAGTCCGACGCTCTGTGGACCGAAGCCGCAGGCAAGGATCGCTGGCGTGGCGACCTGACCGGACTGGAAACCGGCATCCTCAAGCTCGACATCCAGCAAATCTGGCGAATGCGCAATGAATCGAGGCAAAACCTTTGCGATCGGGTTCGCAGGCAATATCTGCGCCAGCGCGTGGAAGACGCGGAGATCGGCGGTGGGCTCGACGCCGCCCATGGGATTTTCGACCCGCATGCCCTGACACTCGGATTTGCGCGCCGCTTCGCAACCTACAAACGTCCTGCTCTTCTGCTGCGCGATCCCGACAGGCTGGTCCGCATCCTGACCGATGCCCGGCACCCGGTCCAGCTCGTGTTGGCCGGCAAGGCTCATCCTCAGGATGCCGAAGGCCAGGCGCTGATCAAAGCCTGGAACGAATTCGCCAGACGGCCGGAACTGAGATCCCGGCTTATCTTCGTGCGCGACTACAACATGCGCCAGGCCGAATGGCTCGTCCAAGGGGTCGATGTGTGGATCAACACGCCGCGCCGGCCCTGGGAAGCCAGCGGCACCAGCGGCATGAAAATTCTTGCCAACGGCGGGCTCAATCTGTCGGAACTCGATGGCTGGTGGGCGGAGGCCTATGAACCCGAGGTCGGATGGGCCATAGGCGACGGCGAGGAGCACGGAGACGATCCGACTGTTGACGAGGCGGAAGCGGATGCACTCTATTCGCTCCTGGAGGACGTCATCGTTCCCGAATTCTACAGCCGCAATCAGGATGGTATTCCCACTCGCTGGATTGAGCGGGTCCGCGAAAGCATGGCCAGCCTCGCGCCACGGTTTTCGACAAATCGCACCGTTCGGGAATATGCGGAGAAATTCTATCTCCCTGCCGCCGTGGCCTATGAAGCGCGCTCGGCGGAAGGCGGCAAGGTCGCGCGGGAACTGGCGCGATGGAAACAGGACCTCGACAGGCTCTGGCCGCATGTGCGCTTCGGCGCCGTAAATACGGAAGAGGCTGAAGACACCCGCCTTTTCTCCGTCGAGGTCTATCTCGGCGAACTGCCGCCGGAGATGGTCAAAGTGGAACTCTACGCCGAACCGATGGCGGGCGAAAAGGCGTTCCTCGCGGTGATGACAGGACAGGATTCGGGCCAAGGCTCTTATCGATACCGCGCCTCCATCCCCCGAACCGGCCGGTCTCCGACTTCACGCCGCGCATCGTCCCCTATCACCCGCTGGCCCGCCTGCCTCTGGAGGACACAAGGATCGCCTGGCAGCGGTAGGGAAGGATCGGCAATTGGCGCGATACGCACGTAAGACAACGCAAATATCGAACAAGTGACACAACCACAGGAGATGTGATGATGTTCAGTTCCAAATCTTCGAAGAAGAGTGACAAATCCGGCCAGTTCATTGTTGAAGTCAGGAAGCCGAAAAAAAGGCTCGTCCGTCCAAATGATGCGTCCTCGCAAACCATCCAGCGCCAGCAAGACAGAAACGCCGCGAAGGCGGATGTGAGGGACGCATCGGTGTTCCGCTCCTGGGCGATGCCGGAAGAGGCGGAGTGATATTTAGCTGGCGAAAAAGGTTCGGCCACAGATATGCCGGCAACTACGTTGGCGTCGATATCGACTTCCATCGTGTCGTTTTAGCGCGGCCCCAGCCGTGACGGCTGCTGCCCCTTCACCAACGATAATGATCCCGCGCCTCAACTCCGACACCTGAACTGCTCGGACATCCTGAACGGCCATTCAAGGTGCTCCTCCCACTTGCAGAATTACATATCTGGTTTTATGTAAGTGTGTAATTCATATCTGCAGGTGTCAAGGAGCCGCCCGATGAAACCGATACCGCTCACAGAGAAGCTTTCTGTCATAGGGCAGCTTCAACCCGAGGAGTTCGTCGAACTCGCCCGGCGCGGCTTCAAGACGATCATCAACAATCGGCCGGATGGTGAAGAGGCTTCTCAGCCGGGGACAGCGGCAGAGGAAGCCGCGGCGAGAGCGGCAGGTCTCGACTATGTCTTCATCCCGGTGACGAGCAGCAACATGGGGCCGGAAGACGTGCGGCGCTTCGCGGAGACGATCGTCGCCTCGGACGGTCCGGTGCTTGCGCATTGCCGATCCGGGGCCCGGTCCTTCTACATGTGGGTTCTGGCCGGTGACGCCGACGTCGTGGGCCTCCGCGACGACGAACTGATTGCCGTCGCCGGCGAGATCGGCATTGCGCCCGACAACGCCCGCGACTGGCTGGCCGCGCATCGACACACCGGCAAGACGGAGGTCAAGGGCTTCTACGAGAAGCGCACCGGCAGCATTCAATATGTCGTCAACGATCCCGCGACGAAGAAATGCGTCATCATCGACCCGGTGCTCGACTATGACGAGAAGTCAGGATCGACCAGCACCGAGCAGGCAGATACGATTCTCGCCTACATTGCGGAGAAGGGCCTTACCGTCGAGTGGGTCCTCGACACCCATCCGCACGCCGACCACTTTTCCGCGGCCCGCTACCTCAAGGACAAGACCGGAGCTCCGACAGCGATCGGCGCGCACGTCGTCGATGTGCAGAAGCTCTGGAAGGCGTTCTACAACTGGCCTGACTTCCCGGCTGACGGCAGCCAATGGGATCGGCTCTTCACCGAAGGCGACACATTCAAGGTCGGCACGATCGAAGCGAGGGTGATGTTCTCGCCAGGGCACACGCTTGCTTCGGTCACCTATGTCATCGGCGACGCCGCTTTCGTCCATGACACGCTGTTCATGCCGGACTCCGGAACTGCACGCGCCGATTTCCCGGGCGGCAGCGCAAAAGTTCTCTGGAAGTCGATCCAGGACATACTCGCCCTTCCTGACGAAACCCGCGTCTTCACCGGCCACGACTATCAGCCCGGTGGGCGCGAGCCGTTGTGGGAAAGCACCATTGGCGAGGAGAAGCGCTCCAATCCGCATATCGTCGGCCAGACGGAGGAAAGCTTCGTCAAATTACGCGAGGAGCGCGACGCGACCCTGCCGATGCCCAAGCTCATCCTGCATGCGCTGCAGGTGAACATCAACGGCGGCCGGCTTCCCGAGCCGGAGGGTAACGGCAAGCGCTACCTGAAGATCCCGCTGGACGTGCTCGAGGGGGCTGTCTGGTGACGGACACCTATTTCGCTCCCCTGGGCGGCGGCGCGCTGATCGGCTTGTCGGCCAGTCTTCTCATGCTGCTCAACGGTCACATCGCCGGGATCAGCGGTATCGTCGGCGGGTTGCTTTGCCATCGCGGCCAGCGCTTGGGTCATGACATCGCCTTCGTCGCCGGCCTTCTTCTCGGTCCGCTGACCTATCTCGTCATCTTCGGAACAGCCCCACAGGTGGTCGTTGCGGCGTCCTGGCCGTTGCTGATCGTCGCTGGTCTGCTCGTCGGCTTCGGCACGCGCATGGGTTCCGGCTGCACCTCCGGACATGGCATCTCGGGACTGGCACGACTGTCTCCCCGGTCCTTCGCGGCGGTGCTGACCTTTCTGATCACCGCGATCTTGACAGTGCTCGTGATGCGGCTCGGAGGCTGGCTATGACGGCGGCCATGCGCATCCTGACGAGCCTTGCCGCCGGCCTGCTCTTCGGGCTCGGCCTTGCGATCTCCGGCCTCCTCAATCCCGCAAAGGTGAAAGCTTTCCTCGACATCACAGGTGCATGGGACCCGAGTCTGATCTTCGTTCTCGGCGCCGGCGTCGTCGTCGCCTTCATCGGCTACAGGATCGCCTCCGCGATCAACAAGCCTCTGTTCGACGATAAGCTTCAGCTGCCGACCAAGACCCGCATCGACCGCCCACTCATCATCGGTTCATCGATCTTCGGCGTCGGCTGGGGGTTGGCCGGCTTCTGCCCCGGTCCTGCAATCGCATCCCTCTCGCTTGGTCTGCTGCCCGCAGTGATCTTCGCGGTCGCCATGTTCATCGGAATGGTCACCCATGATCGATTTCTGGCCGGGAAGGTGTGAGCCATGCTTGCCAATCTCGGCCCGGCATTCGCTTCGGGCGGCCTCGTCGGCTTCTCCCTGGGTCTCGTCGGGGGTGGTGGCTCGATCCTGGCGACGCCTTTGCTGCTCTACGTGGTCGGAGTAACCCAACCGCATATTGCCATAGGAACCAGCGCGCTCGCCGTATCCGTCAACGCCTTCGCCAATCTCATCGGCCATGCGAAGAGCGGCAATGTCCGCTGGCGCTGTGCGATCATCTTCGCAGGCATCGGCACACTCGGCGCGTTCGCCGGCTCGACCCTCGGCAAACTCGTCGACGGTCAGCGGCTGCTTTTCTTGTTTGGCCTGCTGATGGTCCTCGTCGGCATCCTCATGCTGCGTCCGCGTAAGCCCGGAAGCGCTCCGGAACGTCCTGCGGATCTGCGCACCTGCCTCGTCACGGCCGCCGTCGCATTTGTCGCCGGATCGGCATCTGGCTTCTTCGGGATCGGCGGCGGTTTCTTGATCGTACCCGCGCTCATTCTGGCAACCGGCATGCCGATAATCAATGCGATCGGCTCTTCACTTTTGGCGGTCGGTAGCTTCGGGCTCGCCACGGCGCTCAACTATGCCGCTTCCGGCCTCGTCGATTGGCCCGTTGCCTTCGAGTTCATCGCAGGAGGGCTCGCCGGCGGCGTTGCTGGCATGATGCTCGCCAATCGCCTGTCGACGGGCAAGAACACGCTGAATCGTATCTTTGCGGGCCTGATCTTTGTCGTCGCGGCCTACGTGCTCTATCGCAGCGCTGGCGCCTTCATGACTTGATTCCATTTCGTACTTTCGCGGCTTCCAACGGTTTGGAGCCGCGCAGCAATATGCTTGAACACAGGAGATGACCATGATCGAAGACTGGAAAAAACTCATCGAGAATATGAATGGTGGCGTAAAGTCCCTCCGGCAGGATGCGCCCAATGTTATGAAAGCCTTCAGCGACATGTCACGGGCCGCACATAGCGGCGAAGCGCTCGACCAGACGACGAAGGAGTTGATTGCACTTGCCATTGGCGTCGCGACGCGGTGTCAGCCTTGTATAGCCTATCATGCCGAAGGTGCCGTCAAAGCCGGCGCGAGCCGTGAGCAGATCAGCGAGACCTTGGCCATGGCCGTCTATATGGGCGCGGGGCCGTCGGTCATGTACGCGGCCCAGGCGCTTGAAGCCTGCGATCAACTCGCGGGGTAGCTGTGCATCTCATTGACCTGTAGAAGCGCGATATCGTAGCGTATCCTTTCTGCCGTTGTGACGCGCTCCTGCGGCAATTCAATGCTCGGAGAGAGTGCCCCGCCTGCACACTTAAGAGTGGTTCAAGGCATGCCTTCCGGTCAACGTATTCGCACGAAGTTGGCCGCGCCCCGCACGATCCCGCTTCGCTCCGGCCGGACGTCCGGTTTGACCATGCTCAAGAGCGCCTGTTCAGGATCGCCGGCGCCGAACACCGCCTCGATGCTGCGCACACACAAGACGACGGTGTCATCGGCGAGGCTGTAATAAACCTGCTTCGCCTGCCGGCGCGTTGTCACGAGTTCTGCCTTGCGGAGTTCGGCGAGCTGCTGGCTGAGTGCCGGCTGGCCGATCTCGCTCGCCATGTCGATTTCGGTGACCGATTTTTCACCTTCGAGCAGAAGGGACAAGATCATCAATCTTTGCGGCTGAGCGAACCTGCGAAGCTTGTCGGCCGCGATATCCGCTTGCGCCCGCGATTGCCAGAGCGTCATCATCCATCCCTCCGACAGAACCAGTCGGCTTCATCCTGAGCCTTTTCGTCGGCGGGATGAAGCAGTGGCTGGCCCGGCTGCCAGTCGGCCGGCGCCAGCTTCTCGCCCGAATAGGTGGCTTGCAAGGCCGCCACCATCCGCACCATCTCGTCGACCGAACGCCCGATCGTCAGAGGGTAATGGGTGATCGCCCGGATCACGCCTTCCGGGTCGATGAAATAGCTCGCCCGAACGCCAGCGCTGTCTTCAGACGCTTCGTCGATCATGCCGTAGGCTCGGCCTACGAGCATCGAGGGATCTTCGATGACTGGGAAGGGAATGTCGACCGAGAACAGCTCGCGGATGGCGCGGCTCCAGGCGAGATGCGCATAGAGACTGTCGACCGATAGTCCCAACAGCGCACAGTCGAGAGCCGCGAACCGGTCATGGGCCTTAGCGAGTGCAACGAACTCCGTCGTGCAGACGGGTGTGAAGTCGGCCGGGTGCGAGAAGAATACCAGCCACCGGCCCTTGAAGTCGGAAAGCCGAACCGGGCCCTGGGTGGATCGGGCTTCAAAATCAGGGGCGGCGTCGCCCATTCGCAAAGCGGGAGAGGAAATACTGGTCGATACGTCGTTCATTGAAGTCATGGTCTCGAAAGCGTCATGACCGAGTTTGTCACACGCCCGTCGGGTTGACGCAATACGATTACACAATTACACAATTTGATAAACAGATAAATAGCGATCGCCTGACGGTGGTATGGCCGTCCGTTCGCAGCAGTTCGGGAACGAACGATAACGTCCAGGATCTTGGCATTCCGATCTGATCTCGAGCCCTGAGCAGACAGAGGGCCTTATGATGAGATATTGGAAGTCCACTGCTTGCCCGGCATCCGCGCGTCCTTCGATGGAAAGAGAAGCGCGATGTTTGATGCCCGGCTGTCGGTAAGAATTCAATTGGGCTTCATTGTCAGCTTCCATTTCATCTTTCCAGTACGCTCTATTGGCCTTGCAGTCGGTCCAAATTCTGACCTTCGGTTTGTCCGGAGGTCGCAACGCCAATTTGATAGACGTCAGCAAAAAATTGCGTCTTGGCGACATTGGATTATGTCCCCATCCAGATCGTGGGGCAGAAGCGTCACGCTACAATATCCGAGAATGCTATTTCTCGCGCTTACAAACTGCTGACAACGCGCCGTCATCGAAGCTGTGTCAGCAAAAAGCGCCCCGTAGGGCGCTTCTTAAGCTTTTGATTTTCATGAAGAAAACTGGAGCGGGCGAAGGGATTCGAACCCTCGACCCCAACCTTGGCAAGGTTGTGCTCTACCCCTGAGCTACACCCGCTCAAATCCATCGGTCCGGGGTAGTACGCTGAACCGTGGGTCGCCACAGTTGCGGCGACGGGCGCTATATCGCTCAATCGATTTTGGAATGCAACAGGGAAATGACAAAAACGCGAAAATTTCTTTGAGAAATGCGACAAGCGGCGGAAATGATTGAGAATTTTCGAGCCGTTCCGTCTTCACGCGTTGCCAAGCCCGGATCGCCCCCTTAATCATGGCGGTGAAGATATCGGAATCGGCAAAGGCAGGCGGCAGGATATGGCGGAAAATTCTCCGAAGACGGCAGCGGATTTGTTCGCTTTTCTGGACGGGCTCGGCATCGCGCATACGACGAAGGAGCATGAGCCGGTCTATACCGTCGCCGAATCCCGGTCCCTGCGGGATCTCATCCCGGGCGGTCATACGAAGAACCTTTTTGTGAAGGACAAGAAGGATCAGTATTTCGTTCTGACCGTTGAGGAAAATGCGGTCGTTGACCTGAAGAGCGTTCACAAGACGATTGGCGCCGCAAGTCGCGTATCCTTCGGCAGACCGGAAAAAATGCTGGAATATCTGGGCGTCGTTCCGGGTTCCGTGACGGTTTTCGGCGCCATCAACGATAGTGGCGGCGAGGTTACCTTCGTGCTCGACAGCGATCTTCTGGAAAACGAGCTGATCAATGGTCATCCGCTTTCCAATGACCAGACGACGACGATAGGAAACAGGGATCTCATTCGTTTTCTGGAGGCGACCGGTCATACGCCGCTTGTCTTGAAAGTCAGCGAGTGAGATACGATCTTTGCTTCAATCTATACAATATGACAGAGATTACGGGAGACCGGCATGAGCGGCACGAACAATCCTTACGGCAGTTCCTATGGCGGGCAGATGTCCGGCAACGCGCAATATAGCGGCGAGCTGAACGGTGCATCCTCCGGTCACATCAAGGACACGACGACAGCCGCTTTCTCCAGGGATGTTCTGGAAGAATCGCGCCACCAGCCGGTTCTTGTGGATTTCTGGGCCCCGTGGTGCGGCCCGTGCAAGCAACTGACTCCGGTGCTTGAAAAGGCCGTCAACGAGGCCAACGGCCGCGTGAAGCTCGTGAAGCTGAATATCGACGATCACCCGTCCATTCCGGGCCAGCTCGGCATCCAGTCCATTCCCGCCATCGTCGCGTTCCTGGATGGCAGGCCTGTCGACGGCTTCATGGGTGCTGTGCCGGAAAGCCAGATCAAGCAGTTCATCGACAAGATCGCTGGACCCGATGCGGGTGATCCGAAGGCCGAGATCGAGGCGGTTCTTACCGAAGCGAAGCAGCTTCTGGCGGATGGTGATTTTAACGGCGCGGCGCAATTGTTCGGCGCCGTCATGCAGGCCGATCCTGAAAACCCCGCCGCCATTGCCGGTATTGCCGAATGCATGATCGCTGTGGGTCAATATGAGCGGGCAAGCGAACTCCTGTCTTCCCTGCCGGCAGAGGTCGCCGAGGATGCGGGCATCCAGCTCGTGTCGAAAAAGATCGCGCAATATGAGGAAGCCCGCAAGATCGGCGACCCGGTGGCGCTGGAACGCGATATTGAAATCAATCCCGATCATTTCGAGGCGCGGATAAAGCTTGCCAAGGTCCTGAACGCTCAAGGGCGGCGTGACGAGGCGGCGGATCATCTGCTTTATGTCATGCGCAAGGACAGAACCTTCGATGATGACGGCGCGCGCCGCCAGCTTCTGGAGTTTTTCGAAGCCTGGGGCTTCAAGGACCCGGCAAGTGTCGCCGGTCGCAGGAAGCTTTCGGCACTACTCTTTTCGTAATGCGGGCATATCCCGGCAATAGCGGTTGATCCGCCCGCCGGGCAGCAGTGAACAGGGGGCTTGATCCCATGCATGTCGGAAATGCGAGATATGTGAAGAACGACGACCTGCCGGAAACCGTGCCGGTCTTTCCATTGCCTGGCGCCCTGCTTCTGCCGGAAGGCCATCTTCCGCTCAATGTCTTCGAGCCCAGATATCTCGCCATGATCGATATGGCGCTGGCTGGCCACCGTGTCATCGGCATGGTGCAGCCTGCCCTCAATGTCATGGAGGCGGGGCTTGAGGGTGGTCCTCTCAGCGCTGTTGGATGCCTTGGTCGCATTACCTCCTTTTCCGAAACGGGGGATGGCCGTTACATCATCTCGCTCACCGGTGTGTGCCGTTTCCGCCTGCTGGAAGAGGTGGATGCGGGCAAGCCCTATCGCAGTTTCCGCCATGCGCCTTTCATCGCCGATCTTTCCGGTGAATATGATGAGGATGCGGTGGACCGCGAAAACCTGCTGCGGGTGTTCCGCGCGTTTCTTGATGCCAACCAGCTGGAGGCGGATTGGGAAAGTGTGGAGAGGGCGGGCAACCGTGTTCTTGTCAACTCGCTCTCCATGATGTCTCCGTTCGGGCCGGCCGAAAAGCAGGCGCTGCTGGAAGCACCCGATCTGAAAACGCGGGCCGAAACATTGATCGCCATCACCGAAATCGTTCTTGCCCAGGGATCGGGCGAGGGCGGCAACGTGCTGCAGTAGGGTCGCCGCCATGGACGACAGGATGAGCAATGTCGATCCCAAGCTCCTGGAGCTACTGGTCTGCCCTTTGACGAAGGGACGGCTTTCCTACGACCGGGCCCGCAACGAACTCATTTCCGAGAGCGCCAGACTTGCCTACCCGATCCGGGACGGCGTGCCGATCATGCTGATTTCCGAAGCGCGGAAAATCGAAGACTAACCTTTCCCTGACCCTCCGGTCTCTCCACATTGTCGCGTCGCAAATTGACGATGATGCGTTGACAACCGTGCGTGGATTTGACCAGAGTCCCGCCCGACATGTCTGTTGCGGGGAGAAAACTGATGTCGTTGCGCGCGCTCGTC
The DNA here is from genome assembly GCF_010669145.1 of Rhizobium oryzihabitans. Lineage (NCBI taxonomy): Bacteria > Pseudomonadati > Pseudomonadota > Alphaproteobacteria > Hyphomicrobiales > Rhizobiaceae > Rhizobium > Rhizobium oryzihabitans. The sequence continues at coordinate 719,288 of NZ_CP048635.1, read as the reverse complement.
CGGATCTCGTTGGTTGCGGTCTCAACCGCCATTGCTTTTCTTCCAGCCGCGGCGGCGGAGCCTTCCCGCAAGGTCGTCACCACCCAAAACGGTGATTATTTCGGCTTCGATCTCAGAACAGAACAGAATGTCTCGCTGGAGCAATGCGGCGATATTTGCGTTGGCGATACCGCCTGCAAGGCCTTCACCTACAATCCCAAGGTGAAATGGTGTTTTCTCAAGTCGGATTTCAATCAGCTGAATGCCTTTCCCGGCGCGGTTGCCGGCAAGATCGTGGAAGTGGCGGCTGAGGCCGATATCGGCGCGCCGCAACGCCTGTCCTTCGTCACGGATAGCCTGCAGCAGGAAGCGCGCCGGTTGAAAACGGGCCTTGCGGCAAACGCGGGACAGGGCGAAGGCGGGCTGGAAAGCCTGCTTCAAACGGCAAGACAACAGGCAGCGGCGGGCAATATTCCGGATGCGGTCGAAACCTATAAGGCGGCTCTCGCGATCTCGCCCGATGACGGCGCGCTGTGGGCGGAGCTTTCGCAGAAGGCGGCGCAGGTCAGCGATAATTATGCGATCGCTGGCCAGGCCGCTTCCGCTGCCATCAACGCCTATCAGCTAAGCCGCACGGTCAGCGCCCGCACCGAGGCGCTGAACCGGCTGGCGCAGGCTTTCGAAAAGACCCAGAATTATCGCGCGGCACTCAGCGCTTACAAGGAAAGCCTCACGCTTTCCGATAATCCCCAGACAAAGGCGGCCTATGCCGATCTGCGCACGCGCCAGGGTTTTCGCGTCATCAACAATACGATCGATACGGATAGCGTCAGCCCGCGCGCCTGCGTGCAGTTCTCCGAACCGCTGGTAAAGAATGGCGTCGATTATTCCTCCTTCGTCACGCTGGACGGAACCGCACCCAAGGCCATCGAGGCGAAGGGCAGCGAGATTTGCGTCGAGGGGTTGACGCATGGCCAACGCTACAAGATCGCGTTTCGCGCCGGCCTGCCGTCCTCGGTGGAAGAGCCGCTGGAAAAGCAGGTCAATCTCGATATTTACGTGCGCGACCGCGCAGCGAGTGTGCGCTTTACCGGCGAGAACTTCGTCCTGCCAGGCACGGCGCGTCGCGGCATTCCCATCGTTTCGGTCAATGCCGACCAGGCCAACCTGAAGCTTTACCGCGTCGGTGACCGCAACATCACAGCGCTTCTCACCAATTCGCAGTTTCTGACGCAGATGGACGGTTATAATGCCGACCGCATTGAAAACGAAATCGGCGAACTGGTCTGGCAGGGCGCGATAGACATCCAGCCCGACCTCAACAAGGATGTGGTGACGAGCTTTCCGGTGGATGAGGCCCTGCCGGAGCGTAAACCCGGCATCTATGTGCTGACCGCGGTTCCGCCCGGCACCGCACCGGAGACTTGGGATTCCCGCGCCACGCAATGGTTCCTCGTGTCCGATACCGGCATCACCACCTATGCCGGGACCGATGGTCTGAACGTCTTCGTCCGCGCGCTTGGCAGTGCCGAACCACTGGCAGATGTGGATTTGCAGCTGCTTGCCAAGAATAACGAAGTGCTCGGAACCGCAAAGACGGATGCGGATGGCAGGGCAGTGTTTTCGGCGGGCCTCATGCGCGGCACGGCGGCACAGGCGCCCGCCATCCTCACGGCGCGCAACGGCGACAAGGATTATGTCTTCCTGGACATGACGCGTGCCGGCTTCGATCTCTCCGATCGTGGCGTGACGGGGCGCGCTGCCCCCGGCGCCATCGACGTGTTCAGCTGGACCGAGCGTGGCATCTACCGCGCCGGCGAGACCGTGCATGCGGCCGCTCTTGCGCGCGATGTCGACGGCAAGGCGATCGAGGATTTGCCGCTGACCTTCATCTTCTCGCGCCCGGATGGCGTCGAGGACCGGCGTTTCGTCAGTGATGGCAAGGCGCTGGGCGGCCATGCGGTTGATCTGCCATTGCAGGCAAATGCCATGCGCGGCACCTGGACGCTGCGCATCCACACCGACCCAAAAACGGCTGCGATCAGTGAAAAGAGCTTTCTGGTCGATGATTTCGTGCCTGATCGCACGGAATTTGATCTGTCCAGCAAGGTGAAACAGATCGAGCCGGGTGCCGAAACGGCAATCGATGTCGATGGCCGTTATCTCTACGGCGCGCCCGCCGCAGGCCTGACGCTGGAAGGCGAGGTTGCCGTCAAGCCGACCCGCACGAGCGCCGATTTCGAGGGGTATTTCTTCGGTCTGGCCGATGAGGAAAGCGAAGAGGAAAACCGCACCACGCTTGCCGACCTGCCAGCGCTGGACGAAGAAGGCAAGGTGAGCTTCAATGTCGATCTGACCGATCTTCCGTCCACGACGCAGCTGCTTTCGGCCAATATCACCGTGCGCATGCGTGAGGCCGGCGGCCGCGCCGTGGAACGCTCGCTGACGCTGCCGGTGAAGGCGCAGGCGTCGATGATCGGCATCAAGCCGCAATTTTCGGGTGATCTCGCGCAGAATTCCGTCGGTCGTTTCCACATCGTCGGCGTCTCAGCCGATGGCACGAAACAGGCGATGAGCGGTCTCAACTGGAAACTCATCAAGGTCGAGCGAAACTATCAATGGTATCGTCAGGGCAATTCCTGGCGTTACGAGCCGGTGGAATATACCAAACAGACCGAAACAGGCACGCTTTCCGTCGATGCCAATGGCGCAGAGATTTCCGTGCCCGTCACCTGGGGCCGTTACCGGCTGGAAGTGGAAGGTGCCGGCAATGGCGCCCCGGTTTCCAGCGTCGAATTCGATGCCGGTTTCTACGTCGAGGCAAGCTCGACAGAAACGCCGGATGCGCTGGAAATCGCGCTGGACAAACATAGCTACAAGATCGGTGATACCGCGAAACTCAAGGTGTCGTCGCGTTTTGCCGGTCAGCTGATGGTCACCTCCGGTTCCGAGAAGCTGATTTCAGTGCAGAATGCTGAGATCGGCGAGGATGGCGGCGAAATCGACATTCCGGTCACCGAGGAATGGGGCGCGGGTGCCTATGTCACGGCCACGCTGTTCCGCCCGGGCGATGCGCAGGAAAGCCGTATGCCGATGCGCGCCATCGGCATCAAGTGGCTTGCCGTCGATCCGGCCGAGCGCAAGCTTGCCGTGACACTTGGCGCGCCGCAGAAGACGCTGCCGCGCCAGCCGCTTGAAATCCCCATCAGCGTCGCCGGTGCGGGCGTGGGCGAAAAGGCCTATGCCATCGTCGCGGCGGTGGATGTCGGCATATTGAACCTTACCCGCTATGAGCCGCCGAAGCCGGATGAATGGTATTTCGGCCAGCGCCGGCTTGGTCTGGAGATCCGCGACCTCTATGGCCGCCTGATCGACGGTTCGCTTGGCGCTACCGGCCGCCTGCGCACGGGCGGCGATGGCGGGGGCGCAGCATTGCAGGGCAGCCCGCCCACCGAAAAGCTCGTGGCCTTCTTCTCGGGACCTGTCGAACTGGATGCGGATGGCAAGGCGACCGTGAGCTTCGACATTCCGCAGTTCAACGGCACGGCGCGCATCATGGCTGTCGCCTGGACAAAGACGGGCGTGGGACACGCTGTCTCCGATGCGGTCATCCGCGATCCCGTTGTGGTCACCGCCAGTGCTCCGAAGTTCCTTGCGCCCGGCGATGTCTCGCAATTGCGGCTCGATATCGCCAATACCGATGGCGAGGCCGGCGACTACCGGCTGGATGTGACGAGCAACACGGCCCTGACGGTCGATCAGGGCGAGATGTCGCAGACCTTGGCGCTTCAAAAGGGGGCAAGTCTTCGCTGACCGTTCCCTTGACGGGCGAACAGCCCGGCAATGGCGCAATCACCATCAAGGTTTCCAATGCTGCCGGTATTTCGCTGGAACAGGTTCTGAACGTTCCGGTGCGCCCGGCCGTTCTGCCGGTCACGACGCGGCGTGAGATCAAGATTGCGCCCAATAGCAGTCTGACGATCAATGGCGACCTTCTGGCCGATAGCATGCTTCTCGGCTCGTCCGTCGCCGTCAACGTCACGCGCTCGCCAGCCTTCGATGTTCCGGCGCTGGTGATGATGCTCGATAAATATCCCTACGGCTGCGCCGAGCAGACGACGAGCCGCGCCCTGCCGCTGCTTTATCTTTCGGAAATGACGAAGGATAGCGGCATGGCCGAAGACCCCGATACCCACCGGCGCGTGCAGGAGGCGATCTACCGGGTGCTCTCCTTCCAGTCGAGTTCCGGCAGTTTCGGCCTCTGGTCGCCCGGTTATGGTGATCTGTGGCTCGATGCCTATATCAGCGACTTCCTGACAAGGGCGCGCGAGCAGAATTACGACGTTCCCGAACAGGCCATGGTGCAGGCGCTGAACAACCTGCAGAACGGCCTTTCCTATGACAGCAACGTCAAGGACCGCGGCAACGAGATCGCCTATTCGCTCTATGTGCTGGCGCGTAACCGCAAGGCGGCGATCAACGATCTTCGTTATTACGCGGATACGGCGCTTGGCGATTTCCCGACGCCGCTTGCCAAGGCGCAGGTTGCCGCAGCACTCTCGCTTTATGGCGATCAGGCCCGCTCGAAGGCTGTGTTTGGCGCGTCGCTCGATATGGCGAGCCGTGCCACCAATGTGAGCTTCGCAAGGGCGGATTATGGTTCCGCCCTGCGTGATGGCGCGGCGACTCTGGCGCTTGCGGCGGAAAGCCGCCCGGTTCCGGCCGTTGTGCCGCAGCTTGCCGGTGCGGTGGCGAAGGAATGGGAAAAGAAACCCTATACCAGCACCCAGGAACAGGCATGGATGCTGCTTGCTGCCCGCGCCGTCAAAGGTGAGGACAAGGATATCCGCCTCGATGTGAACGGCGATTTGCAGACCGGCGGCTTCGGCAAGCGGATGAGCGGCGACGAATTGCTGGCCGCTCCTTTAAAAATCGCCAATGCTTCGGCCGATCCCGTCACGGCTGTCGTCACCACGGTCGCACCGCCGGCGCAGCCGCTTGCCGCCGGTGGCGAGGGCTTCACCATCACCCGCACCTACTATTCGATGGATGGCGAGGAAGTGAACCCGAGCGAGGTGGCGCAGAACGAGCGTTATGTGGTCGTGCTGAATGTCGTGCCGCAAAATAACTGGCAGTCGCGTATTCTGGTAACCGACCTTCTGCCTTCCGGTTTCGAGATCGACAATCCGAGCCTCGTCAATTCTGCAGCCCTTTCGAATTTCGACTGGTTGCCGGAAACGGAAGCCGCGCATACCGAATTCCGCTATGACCGGTTCGTTGCGGCCTTCGACCGCTCAGCCGGTGACAGTTCGGAAATTACGCTCGCCTATGTGGTGCGCGCGGTTACCCCCGGCACCTATGATCATCCGGCAGCGTCGGTGGAAGATATGTACCGGCCGCAATTTGCCGCCCGCACGGCAACGGGCCGCATGGAGGTGCGTTCGGCAACCCCATGAGGCGGAAAAAGGCGATCATCTTCGGCATCGTGTCGGCCGCGCTGCTTTTAGGCGGCGCGGCCTTCGGCCTCGATGCGCTGGACAAGGCCTATCCGCCACCGCTGGACGCCGCTCGGCAGCGGTCCTTCGAGGTGCTGGACCGCGACGGCCGGCTGCTGCGCGCCTTCGCGACACCGGATGGCCGCTGGCGGCTGAAAACCACCGCCGCCGAGGTCGATCCGCAATTTCTGCGCATGCTGGTCGCTTATGAGGATCAGCGTTTCTATGAGCATCACGGCGTCGACCCGTGGGCACTGCTGCGCTCCGCCTGGCAACTGGCGAGCAACGGCCGGATTGTCTCCGGCGCATCGACGCTCTCCATGCAGGTGGCGCGGTTGATCGAACCGCGTGCCGACCGGTCGTTTTCGGCGAAATTTTTGCAGGCCGCACGTGCGCTCCAGATCGAAAGACGGCTCAGCAAGGCGGAGATTCTCGATCTTTATCTGAATATCGCGCCCTATGGCGGCAATCTCGAAGGCATTCGCGCCGCAGGCCTCGCCTGGTTCGGCAAGGAACCTGCGCGGCTCGATACGGCCGAGGCCGCCCTGCTCGTGGCGCTGCCGCAATTGCCGGAAAAGCGCCGTCCGGACCGTTTCCCGGATGCGGCAAGGCAGGCGCGGGAGCGCGTGTTGCAACGCCTTGCCGTCGAGCGTGTGGTGGGGGAAGGGGAGGCGGAAAGGTCGGGTCTTGCGGGCGTGCCCGCCAGCCGGCGGGATCTGCCATCCTATGCGCCGCATATGGCCGTTGCCGCGCGGGCGAAATTTCCAAATGTTACTGAGGTGCATTCCACGCTGAAACTGCCAATCCAGCGGGAACTGGAAGATGTGGCCCGCCATGCGGCGGAAAAGCTGGGAGACAGGGTCTCCGTCGCCATCGTCATGGCCGACGCGCAGACCGGCGACATTCTGGCGGAGGTGGGCTCGGCGGATTATCTCGATACGGCAAGGCGCGGTTTCGTGGAGATGAGCCGGGCCGTGCGCTCGCCGGGGTCCACCCTCAAGCCTTTCATTTATGGCCTCGCCTTCGAAGACGGTCTTGTCGGGCAGGAAACCATCATCGAGGATCGCCCGGCTGATTTTTCCGGTTATCGCCCGCGCAATTTCGACATGCATTATCAGGGCGATGTCAGCATCAGGCAGGCGCTGCAACTGTCGCTCAACGTGCCCGCCGTCAAACTTCTGGATGCGGTCAGCCCGTCTGCGCTGATGGTGCGTTTCCGGCGGGCGGGCGTGAGGCTCGTGCTTCCCGCAAACGAGGCGCCGGGGCTCGCCATCGCGCTTGGTGGCGCGGGTATTTCGCTGGTGGATCTGGTGCAGCTTTATGCGGGACTTGCTGGCGGCAGTGAGCCCGTGCGGCTCGGGGATGGCGTCCGCTCCACCCCGGAACGGCTCGGCGGTGACCGGCTGTTTTCCGATGCCGCGATCTGGAACGTCTCCGACATCCTGTCCGGCGTGCTGCCGCCGCTCGGCATGAAGCAGCGCGGCATCGCCTACAAGACCGGCACCAGCTACGGTTACCGCGATGCATGGTCGGTGGGTTATGACGGGCGGCATGTGGTCGGCATCTGGGTCGGGCGTGCCGACAATGGTGCGGTTCCGGGCATCGCCGGTTATGCGACGGCCGCCCCGATCCTGTTCGAGGCCTTCGAGAAGTCCGGCGTGGCGATCACGCCGATGCCGGCCGCACCTTCCGGTGTTGCGCGGGTTGCCGTGAGCGACCTTCCCGCCAACCAGCGACGTTTCACCCTGACCGCAAGTGGCCTGCTTTCCGCCTCGAAACGGGAAAGCGCCCCGCGCATCGTTTATCCGCCGGAAGGGGCAAGGGTCGAGCTTTCCAGCCAGTCGGGCATTTCGCCGCTGGTGTTGAAGCTGCAGGGCGGGCGTGCGCCTTTCCGCTGGCTCGCCAACGGCATGCCCCTGCCGGATGTCTCCCTTCGCCGCAACAGCGAATGGCGGCCGGAGGGGCAGGGATTTTCGACGCTGACGGTGATCGACGCCGATGGCCGCGCTTCGAGCGTGCGGGTTTTCATCGAGTGAGTTTTTAGGGTGCGCCTGCCGCAATAAGCGGTTTCGTGCTCGCCATTCTTCCCAATTTAAAACCACCGGATGGCGCGGCCTGCGAAGCTGCGGAGGCTGGGCCTTTGTTCTTCTCTGGTTCATTGGTCCAGCAACCTCATCCGTAAGTTGGTCCAAGCCGAAATTCTGCAATTTTTGTTGCGAATCCCGTTTCATCCCGTTGTGTTGAAACTGCGCCCGGAAAACGCCGGCCGCCAAGCCGACCATCGTACTCGGAAATAACGACGAGATGGCGCTCGGCGCGATCCAGGCGTTGAAATCGTCCGGTGTCGGCAAGAAGGACGTTTGCAGACCATCAAACGCGGCGCGGATGACCTTTCCGAAGATGCCAAAGCCCGCACCCGCACCCCGCCCGGACACCCGGAAGGATATCTGGAAGCCTTTGCCAATCTCTATGCCGGTTTCGCGGAAGCTATCCGCGCCCGCAAGGCAGGACGCGAGCCTGATGCCATCGGCCGCAACATCCCGCTTGCCCATGACGGGCTGAAGGGCGTGGCTTTCGTCGAAGCGGTGGTGGATAGCGCAGGAAGTGCCGATCCGCGCTGGATTACGCCGGTGGCGGTGTAGGCAGGCGGAAAAAGATTGGCTGGCAGTGAAAGGCTTGCTCCCGCGGGGGCAAGCTTGTTCAAGGTGTCTCGTGGCTCAGGTTTGAATAGCCAAGGTGGTGTGCTCTTTGAGGTGCGGCGCTTATGTCGGCCAACGCACCACCGCTTCGCGGCCAGCATCGGTCAGACCATAGACCCCACGGTCAAGCCTCTCAAACCAGCCATATACATTTGAGAGCAGTATTTTGCCCGCATCAGGGACGTCCAGCCTCACATCACGCACGCGCAGTGGCCCCTGAGCCAAGGCTTTCGCACATCCAAGCGCCTGCTGGCGATATGCCGTCATGAGCGGCGTACGCGTGCTGCCACCAAGCGCCGGATCACCCCTGCGCTTCTGGTGTTCGCGTATAAGCCGCGACCGTCGTTTGGGATTTGTTCGAGGCATGGGAGAAACAGAGCTCACGATGATATTGACGTGACCGTCTTCCGATACCCCAAGCATTCCAATCCCCAGACGACGACAAAGGTCTCGATAACGTTTATCGGTCTCCCGTCCTTTCCCTCGGGCGGACATTTTCGCTGCGATCCAGACTTCGTCAGAGATCGATCCGCGATCAACCGCCTGAAGGATCAGCTCGAGATTGAAAGCCAGTTTCAGTTCGCAAATCACGACGACGGGTGGGTCACCGTCACTTAAACCAACGAGATCACAATTGCCGACCTCTCCCTTGACCACATAGCCAGCCTTTTCGAGAAAGGCTTTCACAGGTTGATAGAGAGAAGTTTCCATGGATGCACTCTGACGGAGAATCGTCTGTCGACAATACATGGAACGCCGCCCAGGATCACCGCCCACTGGCGGCGGAGCCGCATCTGTCGCGTCCGGGGCCTTCGTCAGCCCTTGCTTTTCGACGATGCAGCCAAGTCGATCAGATTTTCAGCGCGACCGGCGCGTCTAGGTGTTGCCGACAGCAACATCGAATGGGTGACGATCAACCCGGTCTTGAAGCGCGATCACCACAGCCTGGAGAAAATCCCGTCGCCTCGGGTCGATGGTTCCCGCAAGCGTCGTCGTCAGCCGACCGCTGATCTTGTTCATAAAACCAATATGGTCGAAGCTGTCGGCTTTGATGTTCACCTCGACCTCTTCCATGTAGTGCGCCAGGTGCGATTCCAATTCAAGGTTTGTGTCCTTCTGATACCGGGCGGCCATTTGCTCAGCAAGCGTGCCCATCTGCACGTGCGGGCCATATTGGTCGATCATTATGCCTCCTTCGACGTTCTTCAGTGACTTAGATAGGCGTGTGTTGTGAAGGCGCGAGGTTATCGAGGGAAACGAGACGTGCAAAATAGCCATATCACGGGAATTTGATTGCATCCTGCCGACGCCACTGAGGTGGATCAGTCCTCGCGAAAGACGCCTAATCTATTGTTTTCACGGGATAATATTCAGGAAAATGGTGTCCACGAGAGGATTCGAACCTCCGACCCCAGGATTCATACCACTTCGGCTTTAGCCGCCGTCCCGTCGTCATCGGACAGAACGTTCGTGGTCTGGACTGTCCCTTCACCATGAGCCATCAGGCCTTTAGGTGCTGCCCATCCAGTCTCTACACCTTCACCGGATTTCTCCGGAGCTTGGCTCGGGATTGGCATGCTGGAAGACCAGCGAAGCTTTCCCCGACTTTGAGCAGATCGATTGCGTCGTTTCCGGGCGCAACCCCCAATTTGCCTTAGGAATCCTGTGCTCTATCCTGCTGAGCTACGTGGACACTGAATTGCTCTTTAACCTGCCGTCGCCGGCGGATCAACCGCGTTCTTTGCCACGGTTGATCTGTTCCTCCGCTTTCTTCGTATCAGCCGGCAATCAGGCCGTCAGGCGCTGTTCGGCCAGTTTCACCCAGTAGGAAATGCCGTAGGCGATGGCGTCGTCGTTGAAATCGTAGCCGGGATTGTGAAGGCCAGCCGAATCGCCGTTGCCGATGAAGATGAAGGCACCCGGCCTTTCCTTCAGCATGAAGGAAAAATCCTCGCCCGCCATGGAAGGGTCGACATCGGGATCGACATGTCTCTCACCCGCGACATCGCGGGCGACGCGAATGGCGTGGTCGGTCTCGTCCGCATGGTTGAAGGTTACCGGGCAATAACGCTCATAGACGACCTCGGCTTCCGCGCCGTTTGCAAGTGCCACACCTTCCGCCATCTGCTTGATGCGATCTTGCGCGAGATCACGCACCGTCTCGTCCAGACTGCGCACGGTGCCGGCGATCAGCGCATCATTGGGGATGATGTTGTGGCTGGAACCGGCGTGAAAGCGGGTGACGGAGACGACCACCGAGCGGATCGGATCGGCGTTGCGTGAGGCTATCATCTGCAGGTTGCCGACGATCTGTGCGCCAATGGTGATCGGATCGATGGTGCGGTGCGGCTGCGCCGCATGGCCGCCGCGGCCCTTGACCGTGATTGAAAACTTGTCCGGGGCCGCCATGATGCCGCCCTTGCGGATGGCGAAGGAGCCGAGCGGGATGCCCGGCATATTGTGCATGCCGTAGACCTCGTTAATGCCGAAGCGCTCCATCAGGCCGTCTTCGACCATGGCGAGCGCGCCCGCGCCACCTTCTTCGGCGGGCTGGAAAATGACGGCGATCGAGCCGGCGAAATTGCGTGTTTCGGCAAGATATTTTGCGGCGCCGAGCAGCATTGCGGTGTGACCGTCATGACCGCAGGCATGCATTGCGCCTGTCGTTTTGGAAGCCCATGGCTTGCCGGTTTCCTCGAGAATGGGAAGAGCATCCATATCCGCGCGAAAGCCGATTGTGCGCTCACCCGCAACATTGCCCCTGATGATGCCGACCACGCCCGTGCGGCCAAGGCCGGTCACGATTTCGTCAACGCCGAAAGATTTCAGCTTCTCCGCAACGAAGGCCGCGGTGTTGTCGACATCATACAAAATCTCGGGGTTTTCGTGCAGGTGACGCCGCCATTCGCTGACTTCCTGCTGAAGTTCGGCGGCTCTGTTCAAAATCGGCATTCGTTCATTCCTGGGTTTATCGGTGCGGTATGTCGCAAAAGCCTATCCTCCGCGGTGGATAGTGCGCCGCATAATTGACGTAATCAATGTACTTTGCCATTGCTAGGACATATATGGTGAATATTGCCATTCCCCGACCGAAGACGGGAATTCGAGGACAAGCCTTGCCACAGATATTCAAATCGCCAAACGCCGCCCGGCGGCTCTCCGCAGTCGTTGCCATCATGACCGCAGGCCTTGTTGCCGCAGCACCCGTGGCGAATGCCAATCCGAAAATGGTGGTCGATGTCAAAACCGGCAAGGTGATTTCCCATCAGGAAGCGTTCCGCAAGTGGTATCCGGCCTCGCTGACCAAGCTGATGACCGCCTATATCGCCTTTTCGCAGATGAAGGCCGGCAAGCTCAGCCCGCAGACCGAGGTGGTGATGAGCAAGAAGGCCGCCGACCAGCCGGCCTCGAAAATGTATTTCAAGCCGGGCCAGAAGCTGACGATGGACAGCGCGCTGAAGCTGCTGCTCATCAAATCCGCCAATGACATCGCGGTCGCCATCGCCGAAACCATCGGCGGCACCAGCGAGAATTTCGTGGCGCAGATGAACGCGCAGGCGCAACGGCTGGGCATGAGCTCCACCCGTTACGTCAATGCCAACGGATTGCCCGGCAAAGGGCAATATACGACCGCGCGCGACCTTGCCCTTCTGGCCCTGATCATCAAGCGGGAATTCCCGGAATATGCCGGTTATTTCTCTCTTGAGGGCGTTACCACCGGCAAAAAGAACTATGCGAATTTCAACATGCTGGTCGGCCGCTTCGACGGTGCGGACGGCATGAAGACCGGCTTCATCTGTGCGTCCGGTTTCAACCAGGTGTCATCCGCCGTGCGCAACGGCCGTTCGGTCATCACCGTCGTTCTGGGCGCAGATAGCCTTGCCGGTCGAACCGATCAGTCGGCCGATCTTCTGCAGATGGGTCTCACCGCGCCGTCGGGCCAGGGTGTTTCGCTCGCCTCGCTGGCGCCCTATGGCGACACCGGCGAAGTAAATGACGTGAGTGCCGAGATTTGCAATCCGAAGGCCGCCAAGGTGCGCAGCGAAAGCCGCGATGAGGCGGGCCGGATGGTCATCCACTCGCCCTACGTCACGGAAATGACCCGCCCGCCGGAATATTCCTTCGCCGGCCTCATTCCAGGCAGCGAGACAGTGGCGGTCAACACCGTTAAGGGAGCTGCCGGCAAGGGTGAGCTGGCCAACGTGCCTATCCCGATCCCGCGCCCGACATTTTGATTGTCGGCACCGCTCTCTTCAATGGACGAGGGCGGACGCGCTTTGCGGATTGGGTATTCGCAGGCCTGATCTGTTATGATATTACAGTGTCGCTCGCGGTCTCAGGGCCCGGGCGATTTCTGTTTTTATCGCGCGGTTCCGGTTGTGCCGGAGCGGCCCTCAACATACAGGCAAGGCATGTCTCGCGATCGTATACCGGTTTCCATCATCACCGGATTTCTCGGCGCCGGAAAATCGACGCTTCTCAACCGGCTTCTCAAAGACCCTGAGATGAGCGATGCCGCGATCATCATCAATGAATTCGGTGATGTCAGCATCGATCACATGCTGGTTGAAAGCGCAGGCGAGGGGATCATCGAACTCGCGGAAGGTTGCCTGTGCTGCACCGTTCGCGGCGAATTGGTGGATACGCTGGCGGAACTGATGGACGGCATCCAGACCGGCAAGCTGAAGCCGGTGAAGCGTGTCGTGATCGAGACGACCGGCCTGGCTGATCCCGCTCCTGTCATGCAATCGGTCATGGGCAACCCGGTGATCGCGCAGAATTTCGTCCTGAATGGCATGGTCACGGTGGTGGATGCCGTGAATGGCCTTTCCACCCTCGACAATCATGAGGAGGCAGTGAAACAGGCGGCCGTGGCAGACCGGCTGGTGATGACGAAGCGCAAGCTTGCCGACGCTTCCGCGATTTCGGCGCTGACGGCGCGTCTTCAGGCCCTCAATCCGCGCGCGACAATCGAGGATGGCGACAAGGCCGACTGGAGTGCTGCGGGACTTCTGGACAACGGCCTTTACGATCCCGGCAGCAAAAATGCCGATGTCGGCCGCTGGCTGGGTGAGGAGGCGGCACATGATCACCACCATCACGACCATGACCACCTCGGGCACGGCCATCACCATCATCATGGCGATGATGATGACCATCACCGTCACCATCACGATGTGAACCGTCACGATGCATCGATCCGCTCTTTCTCGATTGTTCATGACAAGCCGATCAACCCGATGGCGATCGATATGTTCGTGGATTTGCTGCGCTCGGCGCATGGGGAAAAGCTGTTGCGCATGAAGGCCGTCGTCAAGCTGTCGGATAATCCGGACCGGCCGCTGGTGCTGCATGGGGTCCAGAGTATTTTCCACACGCCCGAACGCCTCGCAGCCTGGCCGGATCCATCCGATCAGCGCACGCGCATGGTGTTGATCACCAAGGATTTGCCGGAGGCTTTCGTGCAGGACCTGTTTGCCGCCTTCACCGGCGCGCCGGGCATCGACCGGCCGGACAGGCAGGCGATGACGGATAATCCGCTGGCGGTTTCCGGGTTGCGGTTTTAGGGCACGCGGCGCTTTTCAACATTCACAGCCGTGGTTACCCCCTCTGCCCTGCCGAGCATCTCCCCTCAAGGGGGGAGATTGGCAAGAGGCCTGCTCCGAATATCTTTATGGGCATCTTAACTGCAATTGCAGACGTTGTGAGAAAACGAGCGGCTGCCCCATCCGATCTCCCCCTTGAGGGGGAGATGTCCGGCAGGACAGAGGGGGTAAACCGCAGGCTCGAAGGTTAAAACGCAGCGAATTACGCCCCTTTTACGATCCGAAACCGATGCCCCTTATCCAGCGCAACCGTCTCCACCAGCCTATGCCCGTCCTCATTGCACATATGGGCAATATCGATCACGGCCAGCGGATCGGTCGTCTCGACAGTCAAGACATCGCCCGCCTTCAGCGCCGCAAGCTTCTTGCGGCTTCTCAAAACCGGAAGGGGGCATTTAAGCCCCCTCAAATCATAAACGATCTCGGCTGTGCCGCTCATTCCTTGGCCCAGAACTTCCAGAACGGCTTCTTTTCCGGCGCTTCCGGTTGTGGAGCGGCGGAATAGGCGAGCGGGTTCAAAGCCGGAACCGGGATGCCCTGGGCGGCAGTTCCGCCCTGACCGGCAGCTGCAGGCGCCGGAGTGGCAGCGGCAACCATTGTCGGTGCTGCCGGGGCAGGGTTCGATTGCGGAGCGGCGGGCTGAACAGCGGAAGGACGCGGACCGCGCAGGGACGAGGCTGTTGCGGTGGTCGCCGGTGAGGACGACGTGACCTGCTGCGCCTTCTTCTCCATCAGCGCGGCATATTCCGTTTCTTTCATCAGCTTGCCGGCCTTTAGCGCCGAGCCGGTTGGCGCATAGGCAGGTTCGCGGCCCTTGCGCTTTTCGGCGACCAGCGCCTTGCGCTCCGCCTCGCTCGGGTCGTACCAGGCCATGCCGTCATATTTCGACATCGCCTTTTCATAGGCGAGATCGTAGGTCTTCTCGTAGCTCGAAAGCGCGCTGACAAGCGCCGGCGGCGTGCTCATGGCCGGGCATTGGGCGGAGGCGTTGAAGCTGCCGCCTTCCGTCTGCTGGTTGAAGACGTATTTCTTCTCGCAGACATTCACTTCCGGCGGGCGCTTGGTCACTTCGAAGTTGTCGTAACCGACCTTCAGCATCTTCCAGAATTCGAGATGCTCACTCTGGCGATGGCGGGCCATGTTCTCCGCCGTCATGCGGAACGGGAAGGCCTGCAGCTGCACGGTCTTCTGGCCGCCCTTGAAGGCGTCACGGGCAAAACCATAGATTTCAAGAATCTGCGCATCCGTCATCGAATAACAGCCTGACGATGAGCAGGCGCCATGGATCATCAGATTGGTGCCGTTGCGGCCATTGGCGGCATCGTAGCGGTTCGGGAAGCCGGTATTGATGGCGAGATAATATTTCGAGTTTGGATTAAGGTGCGCGGGCGTCAGGTTGTAGAAACCTTCCGGCGCCTGCCGGTCGCCTTCCTTCACCTTCGGTCCGAGTTTGCCGGACCATGCGCAAATCTCGTAACCGGCGATCTTCTCGAAGCGGTTGTCGCGTCTGGCCTTCCAGATTTCCAAGGCACCTTCTTCCTTGAAGATGCGGATCATGATCGGCGAGGTGCGGTCCATGCCCCTTTTGTCGATCTCGGCCAGAATGGACGGAGACAGCGGGTAATCGACCTTGTTCTTGACGTGGGAAACGTCGCGTTCCACGGTTTCGAGCGTATCGTTGCAGCCGGTAAGAATGAGCGCGGTGCAGGCGAGAAGGGCAAAATGTGTCAAACGCATGATCTGATCCGAAAGACGATGGCACGAAGCGGCGCAAGTTCTACACCAGCACGCGTGTATTTTAAATACGGTATTAACCGTTTACATCTTCTTAACTCAAATCGGACCCGCCCCGCGGCCGCCGATACATCTTTTGATGTGACCGGACTATGGCCGAGTTGGGGCGATATTCAAGGAAAATAAGGCCGGCGTTAGAGATTCCGGCCAATATCCAGGAACTTCTGGCGGCGTTCAGCGCGCAGCTGTGTGCCGGAACGCTGGGAGAGATCGGCCAGCGCCTTGGCGATGACATCGCCGGTCGCACCGATCACGGTTTCCGGTGCACGGTGTGCGCCGCCGATCGGTTCGGGAATGATCCCGTCGATAACGCCAAGCGATTTCAGATCTTCCGAGGTGATCTTCATATTGGTTGCAGCTTCCTTGGCGCGGGTCGAATCGCGCCAGAGAATGGAGGCTGCACCTTCCGGCGAGATCACCGAATAGATCGCATGTTCGAGCATGTAGACGCGGTTGCCGGTGGCAATCGCGATGGCGCCGCCCGAACCACCTTCGCCGATGACGACGGAGACGATAGGCACCTTGACGTTGAGGCACATTTCCGTTGAACGGGCGATGGCTTCGGCCTGGCCGCGCTCTTCCGCGCCGACGCCAGGATAGGCGCCTGCCGTATCGATGAGGGTTATGACCGGCAGCGAGAAACGGTCAGCCAGCTCCAGCACGCGGATCGCCTTGCGGTAA
This sequence comes from Rhizobium oryzihabitans, assembly GCF_010669145.1. Classification (NCBI taxonomy): domain Bacteria; kingdom Pseudomonadati; phylum Pseudomonadota; class Alphaproteobacteria; order Hyphomicrobiales; family Rhizobiaceae; genus Rhizobium; species Rhizobium oryzihabitans. The sequence goes on along the minus strand of NZ_CP048635.1, from coordinate 703,034 downwards.
CCTTCCGGGCGCGGGCTGCCGAAATTGTGCTTCAGGCGGCTTTTGGTGTCGTTGCCCTTTTCCTGGCCGATGATGGCGACGGGCTGACCGTTGAAGCGGGCAAGGCCCGCCTGAATAGCCGCGTCCTCGGAAAATTTGCGGTCGCCGGCAAGCGGCGTGAAATCGGTGAACAACGCCTTGGCGTAATCGACGAAATGCGGGCGCTGCGGATGGCGCGCGACCTGCGTTTTCTGCCAGGCGTTCAGCTTGGAATAGATGTCCTGCATCGCATCGTTGACGCGCGATTCCAGACGGTTGATCTCCTCCGAGGTGTCTATGCTCTCGTCTTCATCGGCAAGCTTCTTCAGCTCGATGATCTTGCCTTCAAGGTCCGAGATAGGTTTTTCGAAGTCGAGATAATTGTGCATGAGATCCGTTTCCGATCGTTTTGCGCAAGGTTTGACCGGATTATCCGGCGGTTCCGGTCGCTCTAATCAAGGTTTTTGCCCTGTTTGGCAAGGGGGTGATGTGTTTGTACCAGCTCTTGCAGGCGTTCTTCCAGCACATGTGTATAGATTTGTGTCGTGGAAATGTCGGAATGGCCCAGCAGTTCCTGCACGGCGCGCAAGTCAGCGCCGTTCTGCAAAAGGTGGCTGGCAAAGGCATGACGCAGGACATGCGGTGATACCGCGGATGGGGTCAGACCCGCACGAATGGCAATATCCTTGAGGTCGCGGGCAAAGACCTGGCGGGGCAGGTGACCTTCCTTGCTATTCGAAGGAAACAGCCACGGGCTCTCCTGTGTCTCCGGTTTTTTCTGCGTAGCGGCCGCCCTGCTTTTCTCCGGCGCGAGCGCCTTTCTGGCAGCCTCGTATTTTTCCATCGCCTCGATGGCGGCGCGGGAAAGAAGAACCATGCGGTCCTTGTTGCCTTTACCGCGGATCATCAGGAAGCGGCCTTCCTGACGCAGCACCTTAACCGGCAGCGAGACAAGTTCGCTCACACGCATGCCGGTGGCATAAAGAAGCTCGAGCAGCAGATGCATGCGGATGCGGGCAAGCTGGCCGGGACCGGATGTGGCGGCTTCCTGCGCGGCAAGGGCAAGAAGCCTGTTCACATCGTCGACGCTCATTGTTTTCGGCAGGGTGAGGCCTTTTTTCGGGGCGTCGATGATGCCGGTTGGATCGTCGCTGCGCAGCCCTTCCGAATAGAGGAAACGATAGAATTGCCGCATGGAGGACAGGCGTCTTGCCTGTGAAGTGGCGGCAAAGCCCTGAGCGGAAAGATGGGTCAGATAGGCGGAGAGGTCCGGGGTGCCCGCTTCCGTCAAAGACTGGCCGCGCTGGCCGAGAAATTCGCGCAGATCGGAAAGATCGTGCTCATAGGAAGAGAGTGTGTTTGTGGCGGCGCCGCGCTCGGCGCTCATCATTTCCAGAAAGCTTTCCAGCCGCGCGCCATCGCGCCCTCCTGCCGCCTGAGCGTTCATGGGGTGCGCCTGGCCGGCTCAGCCGCCGGTGGGTTCAGCCGCTCGGAAGGAATGCGCACGGTCACTTCGCGGTCGCGTGGCTGAACGAACATGACAAGCAGCACCATGCCGCCATAGATCAACCCCGCAATGGTCGCCAGTATCATCGTGAAGCGGAAGAGGGTGGGCATGGCGGCTCCGTGAAGGTGGCGGTCGAAACTTATATGCGGTGCGGCGATAGCGGCAGCAAGATCAAAAAGCCGACGTCTACTCCGCGCCGCATGCGGCGTTGATTGTGATTCAACGCAATTCAGTCAGCAATTTGGCTTGACGCTTCGTAAACATTTGCAGATATCCATGCCAAACGGGCTTTCAAATTTATGAATGAAACGAATTTATCCGTCCCGGCCACACTCGGGGAACAAGCGCGGGCAAAGCTCGGACGGCGCAACATCGTCTTTGTCGGGCTGATGGGGGCTGGAAAATCCGCGATAGGCCGCATGGTCGCCCAGCAACTCAAGGTCTCCTTCATCGATACGGATGTCGAAATCGAGCGGGTTTCGCGCATGACGATAGCCGAGCTTTTCGCCACCTATGGCGAGGAGGAATTCCGGGCGCTGGAAACACGGGTCATCAAGCGGCTGCTGCGCGGCGGCCCCAAGGTCATTTCCACCGGCGGCGGCGCCTTCATCAACGACAATACCCGCCGGCACATCACGCGCGGCGGTATTTCGCTGTGGCTGAAGGCCGATCTCGAGGTGCTCTGGGAAAGGGTCAACAAGCGTGACCACCGCCCGCTTCTCAAGACCGAAAACCCCAAGGCGACGCTCGCGGCCCTGATGGAAAAACGTTACCCGATCTATGCCGAGGCGGATCTGACCATCGAATCCCGCGATGTCCGCAAGGAAATCATCGTGACAGAAGTGCTGGCCGCCATAGCCGGCATCGAACAGAAAGACTGATCCCCATGACGCCTTCCGAAATCCACGCCGATGAACGTCTCGTCCATGTGCCGCTCGGCGAGCGCGCCTATGACATTCTGATCGGGCCGGGCCTGATCGGCCGGGCGGGCGGCGAGATTTCGGCGCGGCTGAAGGGCCGGCGCGCGGCCATCATCACCGATGAACATGTCGCGCCGCTTTACCTCGAAGGCCTGATGGATGGCCTGCAGACGGATGGCATCGAGGCCGTCTCGCTGACCCTGCCGGCCGGCGAAAAGACCAAGAGCTTCGAACATCTGGTCACCGTCTGCGATGCGGTTCTGGCAGCAAGGGTGGAGCGTAACGATGCGGTGATCGCGCTCGGCGGCGGCGTGATCGGCGATCTCGCCGGTTTTGCAGCGGGCATCGTGCGCCGCGGCGTGCGCTTCGTGCAGATACCGACCTCGCTTCTGGCGCAGGTCGATTCCTCCGTCGGCGGCAAGACCGGCATCAACAGCCGCCATGGCAAGAACCTCATCGGCGTATTCCACCAGCCCGATCTGGTGCTGGCGGATACGGCCGTGCTCGATACGCTGAGCCCGCGTGAATTCCGCGCCGGTTATGCCGAAGTGGTCAAATACGGATTGATCGACAAGCCGGATTTCTTCTTCTGGCTGGAAAAGAACTGGGATGACATCCGCACCGGCGGACCCGCCCGCATTCAGGCGATTGCAACGAGCTGCCAGGCGAAAGCCGATGTGGTGGTGGCGGATGAGAAGGAAAACGGCGTGCGCGCCCTCCTTAATCTCGGCCATACATTCGGCCATGCGCTGGAGGCGGCGACCAATTACGATAGCAAGCGGCTGGTGCATGGCGAAGGCGTCGCCATCGGCATGGTGCTGGCGCACCAGTTCTCCGCGCGGCTCAACCTTGCAAGCCCGGACGATGCCGCTCGCGTTGAAGCGCATCTGAAGGCTGTCGGCCTGCCGACGACGATGAAGGATATTCCGGGCGAGTTGCCGCCGGTCGAAACGCTGATGACGGCAATCGCGCAGGACAAGAAGGTCAAGGGCGGCAAGCTCACCTTCATCCTCACCCACGGCATCGGCCAGTCCTTCGTGGCCGATGATGTTGCGGCGTCCGAGGTGCAGTCCTTCCTGTCGGAAAAGCATCCGGGGTAAGATTTTGAGCGATACGGTGAGGGCGCCCCCTCATCGCCTCGCTTCGCTCCGGCACTTCTCCCCGACCGGGGAGAAGAACAAGCCGCTTTGGCAATGCCATACGAAACAGCATTGCTGCAGCTGCATTGATGTCTGAGCTTTGAGCACGGCGCTGCCGCAGGTTTTCTTCTCCCCGCCGGGGAGAAGGTGGCCCGTAGGGCCGGATGAGGGGGCTTGCTCGAGGTTTAAAACCGCACCGCTTCCCCCGGCGCCGCCGCCTCTATCGCCAGCGCATGCAGGCCGGCATCGAGTTCCGGCTTCAAAAGCGCGTTGATCGCCCGGTGGCGCTCGACGCGAGACTTGCCGGAAAAGCTTTCCGACACTATCTGAACACGCATATGCGTCTCGCCTGTGCCGGTTATATCAGGCTGGTGGCCCGCATGCATCTGGCTTTCATCGACGACCCTCAGGCGCTCCGGTGAAAAGCTCTCCCGAAGCTTGGTTTCTATGCGTTCTCGCAGGGACATGCGACGGGCTCCATTCTCGTTGGCTGGTCTTGAAGGGGGCTACCTAAAAGCCTGTAACATTCCGTTTTGTCAATTCTTGTTGTGCGGCTTTTCGCACCCCATAATCAGGGCATCATGAAACTGGATTCGAAATATTTCGACCGCATCCGCACGCGCCGGAAAAGGGAGAGGGAACCTGAGGTTCAGGCCCCCACCTGCCAGTGGGACGGATGCGACAAGCCGGGCGTTCACCGCGCACCCGTCGGCCGCAATGCCGAGGGGCAATTCTTCCTGTTCTGTTTTGAGCATGTGAAGGAATACAACAAGGGCTATAATTATTTCTCGGGCCTGTCCGACGGCGAGATCGCCCGTTACCAGAAAGAGGCGATCACCGGCCATCGCCCCACCTGGACGGTGGGCGTCAACAAGACGGCGCGCGACAGCCCTTTGCACTCCACACTTCGATCCGGCACTGCGAGCGGCAATGCCCGCATTCGCGATCCCTTCGGCTTCGCCGGCGGCTTTGCGGGTGGCGCAAGGGCAGGCGGACAGCGCATGCAGCAGGACCGCAAATTGAAGACGCTGGAGGCGAAAGCCTTCGATACGCTCGGTCTTGCCGCCAGTGCGAAGCAGGAAGAGATAAAAAGGCGCTATAAGGAGCTTGTCAAAAAGCACCATCCTGATGCTAATGGTGGCGATCGTGGTTCGGAAGAACGTTTTCGGGCTGTTGTTCAAGCATATCAATTGTTAAAGCAGTCAGGTTTCTGCTAAGCCAACTTACGTGTTTACCGCCTGATTGATGATGTGGCCGGGTGGCTGCCGCCCGCCTTGGAGACGTGATGAGCAAAATCGACCTTGATATTTCCAACCTGCCCGACACGACGGTGTCTGTACGGGAGGTTTTCGGCATTGATACGGATCTGCGGGTTCCCGCCTATTCCCAGGGCGACGCCTATGTGCCTGACCTTGATCCCGACTATCTTTTCGATCGCGACACGACGCTTGCGATCCTTGCCGGTTTTGCTCACAACCGACGTGTCATGGTCTCCGGTTTCCACGGCACGGGTAAATCCACCCATATCGAGCAGGTGGCTGCCCGCCTGAACTGGCCTTGCGTGCGCGTCAACCTCGACAGCCATGTCAGCCGTATCGACCTCGTCGGCAAGGATGCCATCGTTCTGAAGGACGGCAAGCAGGTTACCGAATTCAAGGACGGCATTCTGCCCTGGGCCTACCAGCACAATGTCGCGCTCGTCTTCGATGAATATGATGCCGGCCGCCCGGACGTGATGTTCGTTATCCAGCGCGTGCTGGAATCCTCCGGCCGCCTGACGCTGCTCGACCAGAGCCGCGTCATCCGTCCTCACCCGGCCTTCCGCATTTTTGCGACCGCCAACACGGTCGGCCTCGGTGATACGACCGGCCTTTACCACGGCACGCAGCAGATCAACCAGGCGCAGATGGACCGCTGGTCTATCGTCACCACGCTGAACTACCTGCCGCATGAGCAGGAAGTGAACATCATTGCCGCCAAGGTGAAGAGCCTCGATAATCCGAAGGGCCGCGAAACCGTCTCCAAGATGGTGCGTGTTGCCGATCTGACCCGTTCTGCCTTCGTCAACGGCGACCTTTCCACGGTCATGAGCCCGCGTACCGTCATCACCTGGGCGGAAAATGCGGAAATCTTCGGCGATCTCGCCTTTGCCTTCCGCGTGACCTTCCTCAACAAGTGCGACGAACTGGAGCGCACGCTGGTGGCCGAGCAATATCAGCGGGCTTTCGGCGTCGAGCTGAAGGAAAGTGCTGCGAACATTGTTCTCAGCGCCTGATAGTCCCCGGCTTTTCCGGAGAAGATCACCGATGACTTGAAGATGCTGGCGGGCCGCGCATCCATTGATGAGCGGCTCCCACGCGTCGACAAATGACAGGAAAGACAATGGCAGCGCGCGGCGACAATTCCAGAGCAAAACCGGGTACGGCGGTCGATACGGAGCCGTTGCGTCAGGCGATTGCCGGATGCGTGCGATCCGTTGCCGGCGATGCCGAGGTCGAGGTCGTGTTCGCCAATGAGCGGCCCGGTCTTGCCGGCGAGCGCATGCGCCTGCCGGAAATATCCAAGAAACCCACCGCGCAGGAAATCGCCGTCACGCGCGGTCTGGGCGATTCCATGGCGCTGCGCCTTGCCTGCCATGACGCCGACACCCATGCGGTGATGTCGCCGCAAGGGGCAGAAGCGCGGCTGATTTTCGATGCGGTTGAGCAGGCGCGGGTGGAATCCATCGGCGCGCTGCGCATGCCGGGCATGGCTTCCAACATCCAGGCCATGAACACCGAAAAATACGCCAAGGCGAATTTTTCGGGCATCAACAACAAGGATGACGCACCGCTTGCCGAAGCCGTGGCCCTGCTGGTGCGCGAAAAACTGACAGGCGAAAAGCCACCGGCAAGCGCCGGTCAGGTTCTCGATCTGTGGCGCGACTTCATTGAAGACAAGGCCGCTGGCGATCTCAAGGATCTCTCCAGCGTCATCACCGATCAGAAGGCGTTTTCGCGGCTGGTGCGCAAGATGCTGACCTCCATGCAGATGGCGGAGGATTTCGGCGACGAGGATAACGAGCCTGACAGTCAGGAGGCGGAGTCCAACGAGGATCAGCCGCGTACCAACGAGACAGAGGAAGAGCAGGCCGAGGAAGAGGCCGGTTCCGATGCGACGCCGGCCGATGAAAACGAGGCCTCGCAGGAGGAAATGGAAGAAGGCGAGATGGACGGCGCCGAGATGTCGGACGAGGAGATGTCCGATGATCTCGACGAGGATTCCGAGACGCCCGGCGAGACCCGCCGTCCCAACAGCCCCTTCGACGATTTCAACGAAAAGGTCGATTACCGCATCTTCACCCAGGAATTCGACGAGGAGATCCACGCCGAGGAACTATGTGACGAAGCCGAGCTTGACCGCCTGCGCGCTTTTCTCGACAAGCAGCTCGCCCACCTTCAGGGCGCCGTCGGGCGTCTGGCGAACCGGCTGCAGCGTCGCCTGATGGCGCAGCAGAACCGTTCGTGGGATTTCGACCTTGAAGAGGGTTATCTCGATCCGGCCCGCCTCGTCAGGCTCATCATCGATCCCATGCAGCCGCTTTCCTTCAAGAAGGAGCGCGACACCCAGTTCCGCGATACCGTCGTTTCGCTCGTCATCGACAATTCCGGCTCGATGCGCGGCCGGCCCATCACTGTTGCGGCCACCTGCGCGGATATTCTGGCGCGCACGCTGGAGCGCTCGGGCGTGAAGGTGGAAATTCTGGGCTTCACCACCAAGGCTTGGAAGGGCGGGCAATCGCGTGAGCAATGGCTGGCCAGCGGCAAGCCGGCTTCGCCGGGCCGCCTCAATGATTTGCGCCACATCATCTACAAGTCGGCGGATGCCCCGTGGCGGCGTTCGCGGCGCAATCTCGGCCTGATGATGCGCGAAGGCCTGCTGAAGGAAAATATCGACGGCGAAGCGCTGATGTGGGCGCATAACCGCCTGATCGGCCGGCCCGAGCAGCGCAAGATCATGATGATGATTTCGGACGGTGCGCCCGTCGACGATTCGACGCTGTCGGTCAATCCGGGCAACTATCTAGAGCGGCATCTGCGCGCCGTGATCGAGCAGATCGAGACACGGTCGCCGGTGGAACTGCTGGCGATCGGTATCGGCCACGACGTGACGCGTTATTATCGCCGTGCCGTAACCATCGTGGATGCGGACGAGCTGGCCGGCGCGATGACCGAGCAGCTCGCGGCGCTCTTCGAGGACACGAGCAATGCTTCCGGTTCGTCCCGCAGGGTTCGCCGTGCGGGATAAGCGGAGCCGGGCTTCCCTCTCCCGCAAGTCTCTGGTCGTTGCCGCTACCCTGGCGGTCGGCTCGCTTGTTCCGGTTCCGATTGGTGCGTCCACCATCGACGTGCCGGTGAGCGTTCGCCAGCTGTCCGGCTTCGAGGTCGGCACCAGCGCAAAACGTTTCGGCAAGCTGGAATTTATCGGCGGCATGGTGATGAGCGCGCCGGAAAAACTGTTCGGAGCCATATCTTCCATCCGCTTCCGCCCCAATGGGGAGGACTTTGTAGCGGTGTTGGATACCGGCCACTGGCTGACGGGCAGAGTCATGCGCGATGCAGCCGGCGCGCTGTCCGGGCTTGCTGATGTTCGCATTACCCCCATGCTGGACATGGGCGGGCGCGAACCGCCGCGCAAGATGGAAATGGATGCGGAAGGTCTGGCACTGCGTGACGGCAAAGTTATCGTCAGCTACGAGCAGCGGCACAGGATCGATATCTATTCCGATCCGGGCTTCGAGACATCGAAACCGCTCGGTCGCCTGCCGCATCTCATCCCCAATAACGAGTTGCGCCATAATGGCGGCATGGAGGCCCTGGCAGTATCGCCGGCCGATTCGCCGCTAGCCGGCGCCCTGGTCGTGGTGGCTGAAAAAAGCATCGATGCCGACGGCAATCTTCTCGCCGCCATATTGGAAGGCCCGCTGAAGGGCACATTCGCCGTCACCCATCACCCCTCATTTGATGTGACGGATGGCGCTTTCTTGCCCAATGGCGATCTGCTGCTGCTGGAGCGCCGCTTCAACTTCGCGGAAGGTGTGGGCATGCGCATCCGCCGCATCCGTGGTGCCGATATCAGGCCGGGCGCGGTGGTGGATGGCGAAATCCTCATGGAAGCGGGCATGGCCTACCAGATCGACAATATGGAAGGCATGGATGTCGTGAAAGGGCCTGATGGTTCCACGCGCCTCATCATCGTTTCCGACGATAATCACTCGTTCCTCCAGCGCAACCTGATGCTGGAATTCAAGCTGGTGGAGTGAATTTCAGACCGTCTGCGCCGCCTTGTAGGCCGCCATCATATCCTCGACGGGAATGCCGTCGATCTTCATGCCGGTCATTCGGCACCCCGTTATCTGCACGCCGGACAGGTTTGTGTTGCTCAGCTTCAACCCGGTGAAATTGACGTCATAGATCGACCAGCCGGACATGTTGCTGTCCGTAAACGACGCACCGGAAAAGTTGATGTCGTTGAAGCGTGTGCCGGCCAGATTGACATTGTTGAAGACCGTTCCCGACAAATTGACGTCGTCGAAGCTGGAGCCCGAAAGCGTGGCGCTCGTCGCATCTATAATGTCGATGACGTCCTTGATCTGCATGCCGATTTGCCCCCTAGCTGTGCAACGGACGGCAGACTGCAACGCCACCAGCGGGTTTGCAAGCGTGATTTGATCCACGCCTGCCCGACCTCAAATTCAGCTGACAGAAAATGTCAGCCCTGCTTTGCGGCGCCTGGCATCGGCTTCAATGTGTTCATCAGCGCGCCGTAAGGCAGGAGCATGATGAGGCCGACGAGAACCTTCACCGAAAGATCACCCATCGCCCAGGAAATCCACCGAGGCGCTTCCACGGCGAAGACACCAAGGATGGGCGCGTTTTCGATGGCGAAGGCATCGTTGGGGCCAACGAAAGAGAAACTCGCTGCAAAGGCGATGGAGAAGAACAGCGCCGTATCCAGCACCGAACCCAGCATGGAGCCGGCAAGCGGCGCGTGCCACCAGCGCTGGCGGCGCAGGCGGTTGAAGACGGAAATATCGAGCAGCTGGCCGATCAGATAGGCGGTGCCCGATGCGACGGCGATGCGCGGAATGGAGGTCCAGAAGGACAGCGTGACACCGACGACGAAGCCGGCAAGCACGACGCGGCGCGCTATGGACGGGCCGAACTGGCGGTTGGTCAGGTCCGTGACGAGGAAGGCGACCGGATAGGTGAAGGCGCCCCAGGTCAGAAGATCGCCGAGATTGACACCGAACAGCGATCCGGAAAGCGGATACTGCACCAGAATATTGGAGGCGACGACCACCAGTGTCATCAAGAGAACGTAGATCAGCGTATAGCGCAGATAGGGCATTTTTTTATCCTGGGTGATGCCACCAGTTAGAGCCAACTAAAACAAACAAAAGGCTTGAGCGGCAAAAGCCATTCAAGCCCTCTGAATATCGATGATGTCGAAACCGCTATTAAGCAGCTTCAGCCGTCTTCTTGGCGATCTGGCGGCGCAGGAGACGAGCGCGCATGCTCAGTTCGTTTTCGCCGGACTTCAGAAGGAAGGCATCGAGGCCGCCACGGTGTTCAACGGAGCGCAGAGCTGCTGCGGAAACACGCAGGCGGAAGCGCTGGCCGAGAGCATCGGAGATCAACGTGACCTGGCAGAGGTTCGGAAGGAACCGGCGCTTGGTCTTGTTGTTGGCGTGGCTGACGTTGTTGCCCGTCTGGACGCCCTTGCCGGTCAATTCGCATACACGGGACATGGGTACACCTATTTCGTTTCGTCTGTTTCACCACTGGCTCGCCACCGGCAAAACCGGGGTGGCAATCCAACTGGCCATGATTGGAAAGTTGCGGTTCTATAGTCAGACGAGACTTAACAGTCAAGCCGCTCGCGAGCAAATGAAAGGAAATTCCGGCGTTTTCAACCGGCATCCGCTTTTTTATTGCCACAAGTCGGCGTATATCATCGCCAGATAAGGCCGCTTCCGCGCCTCTTTTAAGGTGATATCAGAATGATTGCCAGAGGAAAAAGCATTTTCGTGGCCGCGACAATGGCGTTAACGGGCGTTTCCCCCTCGCTCGCCGCCGAAGCGCGCCACACAAGCGAATACAGCATCAATCTCGGTATTTTGCCGATTGCCCGGGCAAGTTTTTCGACTCGCATGGATGGACCGAACTATTCGATCTCCGGTTCCTTCAGTGCCGCCGGCCTTGCCAGCATTTTAAAGGACATTTCCGGCAAGACGACGGTTTCCGGCGCCAAGCGCGGCCATCGGCTGCAGGCCAACGAATATTCGCTGGTCTACAAGGACGGCAAGCGGGTGCGGACCTATGACGTGGTCTATCGCAACGGCAACGTCACGTCGACAACGGTGAAACCCGAGCCGAAGGCCCGGCCGGATAATTGGGTGGATGTGAAGGACCGCGACCTGCGCTCGGTTCTCGATCCGATCTCCGGTTTGATCATTCCCTCCGGCGGCCGTATCTGCCCGACCCGCCTGCCGATCTATGACGGCGAATCGCGGCTGGATCTGGTTTTGAGTTCCAGCGGCACCAAGCCCTTCAAGACCAACGGTTTTAGTGGTGATGCCATCGTCTGCAAGGCGCGTTACGTGCCAAAGTCGGGCTACCGGCAGGGGCGCAAGGATATCGAATATCTGAAATCCATCTCAATGGAGATCTGGTTCGCCAAGTCGAACAATATGGATGTTTATGCGCCGGTCTACGCCATCATTCCGACGCGGGTGGGGCAGGTCTACATCACGGCGACGAAATACGGCGGCTGACCAAAGCTGACGGTGGCATAAGAAAAGCAGACGTTGCGGCGTATTTCTTCTCCCCGCCGGGGAGAAGGTGGCCCGAAGGGTCGGATGAGGGGGCGACGTTGCCGGATATCTCTACCCTTGCCCCCTCATCCCGCTGCCGCGGACTTCTCCCCCTCGGGGAGAAGAAACAAGGGGCACTCACTCACTCCGCAGGCGACTGCTCTAGGTTCAGGGCGCATCCCCCGGCGACCAGCCGGGTTCGGCCATGACGAAGCTCGAAAAGGCAAATCCCGGCGAGACGGTGCAGCCGACGAGGGTGAAATCGCCGAGGCTTTCCGCCGATTGCCAGCAATTGGCCGGCACGATCACCTGCGGGCGCTCGCCGTCGAGAATGGCGGGACCGAGCGTGAAGGTCTGCACCTCCCGGCCGTCGTCCGAAAGATGCAGCGCGATGGGTGCGCCGGCATAATAATGCCAGACCTCAACGGCATCGGTGACCCGATGCCAGTGCGAGCGAACGCCCTTTTCGAGAAGATAATAGATCGCCGTCGAATGGCCGCGTTCGCCGCCCGCCTTGTCGCGAAAAGTCTGGTGATAAAAACCGCCCTCGGGATGCGGCTCGAGACCCAGTTCGCGAATGATCGCTTCCGCAGACAGAACGGCGCCCATCAGAAATTGTCCTTGCGCGTGCGGATTTCCGCAAAAACGTCCGCGTCAGCGGCGGTCTCCAGGCCAAGATGCCGGCGGATACCGGCATCGGCGACCCGCATATAGGGATTGGTCTGCTTTTCGAGCCCGATGGTGGTGGGAATGGTGAATTCATTCGCCTGCCGCGCCTTTTCAACACGTGCCGCACGCTCGCTCAGAACCGCATTGTCGGGATCGACGGTGACCGCAAAGCGGGCATTCGCGAGTGTATATTCGTGGCCAAAATAGACTTTTGTGTCATCGGGCAGCGCCATCAATTTCTGGAAGGAATGCCACATATCCGCCGCCGGGCGTTCGAACAGCCGGCCGCAGCCCATGGCAAACAGCGTATCGGCGGCAAACAGTAACCCGTCATCGGGAAGATAATAACAGATGTGTCCGGCTGTGTGGCCGGGCGTGGAAATGATCTGGACGCGGCGGCCGGCGAATTCGAATTCGTCACCATCGGCCTGCGAGCGGTCGAGACCGGGGATCGCGATAGCCTCGTCGTAAGGCCCGTGCACTTCGCAGCCGAACTTGTCCTTCAGCGCCAGATTGGCTTCTACGTGGTCCTGATGATGGTGGGTGGTAAAGATATGAGTGAGTTTCCAGCCATGACCATCGAGAGCCTGCAGGATTGGGGCTTCCTCGGGTGCGTCGATGGCGGCGGTCGCCCCGCTTTCGGGATCGTGCAGCAGAACCCCGAAATTGTCGCTGCGGCAAAGAAAGACGTCTATTTCCAAAGGTTTCATCTCATCCTCTCCATTTGCCGGCCGGAGCCGACGCATTTATCCGCCTGGGTTTCAATGTAGGGGCAGACGCCTTGAAGTCCAACCGCCTGATGCTACATTCTCGCCCATGAACACTGATATCGTCGATCTGCGCGAATTCTATCATTCCCCGCTTGGCCGCTCGGCCGAGCAGGCGATCACCATGGCGCTTTCGACGCTCTGGCCGCCTTTGCCGGAAGAGCGACTGGTCGGCCTCGGTTATGCGGTGCCGTTTCTGGACCGGTTCCGCCACGACACCGAACGCACCTTCGCCTTCATGCCGGCGGGGCAGGGGGCGGTGAACTGGCCGGCTGGCGAGCTGTCTTCCACGGCGCTGGTGTTTGACGAGGAACTGCCGTTGCCCGATTCGTCCATAGACCGGGTGCTGATGGTGCATGCGCTCGAATTTGCCGAAAATCCGCGCGAAACTCTGAAAGAATTGTGGCGGGTACTGGCGCCCGGCGGCCGTCTGGTGATCGTGGTGCCGAACCGGCGCGGCGTCTGGGCGCGCATGGAACATACGCCCTTCGGCTCGGGGCGGCCCTATTCGCGCGGCCAGCTGACGGCGCTGCTGCGTGAAACCAACTTCACGCCGGGGGCTTCCGCCGAGGCGCTGTTCTTTCCGCCGACCACCAGCCGCCCGGTATTGAAATTCCGCCGTTACCTCGAACTCACCGGCCGCAGGCTGTGGCCCCTGTTCTCGGGCGTCATCGTGGTGGAGGCGCAGAAACGTCTCTATCAGGGATTGCCCGTCACCCAGCGCGCCTCGCGCCGGGTTTTTGTACCCGTGCTCGCGCCGCAGGGTGTTCCCACCACCCGCACCGCCGCAAAGCACGGAAACCCGCGCTGACCCTCGACAAAACGCCCATTCCGGTCTAATGCCTCCGGCATTGCTGTTGCCGGGTTCTCCGGCGTTTTTCCAAAGGTCGATCAAATGAGTGCAGAGCTTAGCCAACCTGTTCCGCGTCCGGGTATTCTGGATATCGCCGCTTATGTTCCCGGCAAGGAACATGTGGACGGCGTTGCGAAGGTCTATAAGCTCTCCTCCAATGAAACGCCGCTCGGGCCAAGCCCGAAGGCGATTGAAGCCTTCGGCACGGCTGCCAGCCATCTGGAAATCTATCCGGACGGTCAGGCCATCGCGCTGCGTCAGGCTATTGCCGATGTGCATGGTCTCAACATCGCAAACATCATGTGCGGCAACGGTTCGGATGAGCTTCTGGGCCTGCTTTGCCATGTCTATCTCGGTGCAGGCGATGAGGCGATCATCACCGAACACGGATTCCTCGTCTACAAGATCCAGATCATGGGCGCAGGCGCAACCCCGGTGACGGTGAAGGAAAAGGACTGCGCGGTCGATGTGGATGCGATCCTCGCCGCCGTCACGCCGAAGACGAAGATGGTTTTTGTTGCCAATCCCGGCAACCCCACCGGCACCTACGTTCCTGTCGCGGAAATCCGTCGCCTTCAGGCCGGTCTGCCGAAACATGTCGTGCTGGTGCTGGATGCGGCCTATGCCGAATATGTGCGCAAGAACGATTACGAGGCTGGTCTCGAACTGGTTTCCGGTAACCGCAACGTGGTGATGACCCGCACCTTCTCGAAGGTCTATGGTCTTGCGGCACTGCGCGTCGGCTGGATGTATGCTCCAGCCGCCATCATCGATGCGCTGAACCGTGTTCGCGGACCGTTCAACATGAGTGCGCCGGCAATAGCGGCGGGCACCGCTGCCATTCGTGATCAGGCATTCGTGGAAAAGGCCGTGGCACATAATGCCCTGTGGATGGAAAAGCTGGTGACCGCCTTCACCGGTCTCGGCCTTAGCGTCACACCCTCTGTCACCAATTTCATCCTCATCCATTTTCCGGATCAGGACGGCAGGCGCGCGGCTGATGCGGATGAGTTCCTGAGCCGTCGCGGTTACATTCTGCGCGCGGTACGCGGTTACGGGTTCCCCAATGCCTTGCGTATGACCGTCGGTTCGGAAGAAGCCAATCTCGGCGTCATCGCGGCGCTTGGCGAGTTCATGGGGCAGGCGTGATGGGTGAAATCATGTTCGACCGCATCGCGCTGATCGGCATCGGCCTGATTGGCTCGTCGATTGCCCGCGATGTCAGGGAATTGGGACTTGCCCGGCATGTCACGATTTCCACCCGCAGCGAAGACACGCTGAAACGGGCGGAGGAGCTGGCGCTCGGCACGGATTACACGGTCTCGGCGGCGGAGGCGGTGAAGGATGCCGATCTCGTCATCGTCTCGGTGCCGGTCGGGGCTTCGGAAAGCGTCGCGCAGCAGATCGCGCCGCACCTGAAGCCCGGCGCCATCGTTACCGATGTCGGCTCCACCAAGGCGTCCGTCATCGCGCAGATGGCGCCGCATATGCCTGACAATGTGCATTTCATTCCCGGGCACCCGCTGGCGGGTACGGAAAAATCCGGCCCGGATGCCGGTTTTGCCGGCCTCTTCCGCGAGCGCTGGTGCATCTTCACGCCGCTGCCTGGCACGGACGCCGAGGCGCTGGAGAAGCTGAAGGATTTCTGGCGGGCGCTCGGTTCGCGCGTGGACGAAATGGATGCCGAACATCACGACAAGGTTCTGGCGATCGTCTCGCATCTGCCGCATATCATCGCCTACAACATCGTCGGCACGGCGGATGATCTGGAGACGGTGACCGAATCGGAAGTCATCAAATATTCGGCCTCCGGTTTTCGCGATTTCACCCGTCTGGCGGCCTCCGATCCGACTATGTGGCGCGATGTCTGCCTGCATAACAAGGACGCCATCCTGGAAATGCTGGCGCGCTTTTCCGAGGACCTCGCCTCCCTGCAAAGGGCGATCCGCTGGGGCGAGGGTGACAAGCTGTTCGAGCTGTTTTCCCGCACCCGCGCCATCCGCCGCTCCATCGTGCAGGCCGGTCAGGACGTCGACGCGCCGGACTTTGGACGGCACGCTCTGGATCAGAAGAAGTAGGGCGTATCCAGCTTATTGTCGTTTTGAGATTTGATCCGGCCCATCACGCCCGCCGGCAAAGTGCAAAGCCTCCTCGGCGTCATCCTCGGGCTTGACCCGAGGATCCACGATCCGACGCGCATGGATCCTCGGGTCAAGCCCGAGGATGACGTTGAGTATAAAGCAATCCCTCAGATCGGCGGAATCTTGCCAAGCGGAATGAAGCCGCTGACGGTGGCGCGACCGCGATCGACCACGAGATCGACGGACGCCCTGTCGCCGCCGCCGGCAAGCGCGCCGAGCAGCTTGCGGGCTGTGTCGATGGTGGATTGCAGCTGTGGGAACGCCTGCTTGGCATTGTCCGACCAGGCGCCGAGTTTTTCAATCTCCAGCTTGAACTGACCGGAGAGATAACCCTCATTGTCGAAGGAGAAGGGGCCGCTGATGCGCATGGTGCGGCCCTCGCCGATATCGGCCACCAGCCGGCGAAGCTCGCCGCTTGCGCCGTACAGGCCGGAACTGTCGCTGCCGTCGACCATGCCCGCCTTGCCCGCGAGTGTGACATCAACGATGGCGTCGAGGCGGGGAAGAACCTGCGGCCAGTCCTTGATGACGGTCGCCGAGTCGGTAAGCGTGATTGCACCGTCGAGATCGGCGCCGTTTTGGCGCAGGTGCATTTCCGTCTTTACGGCATCGAAGTCGATGGTCTGGCCGGTGACGGAAGAAATGGCCTGCGCCTTCAGTCCGTCGATGACGAGCGATGTGCGGTCGATGCCCTTCAGCTTGGTGACAATGCTCGATTGCATGTTCTGCCAGGCGGCAGAAACCGTCAGGCCATGGGCGGTGCGGATTTCCGCGGGCGAATCCAGTTCCCAGACGATGTGGCCGGGATTGTAGACCTGCGCTGCCGAGCGCAATTCGCCAAAGGAAGCGGAAACGCCGTTCTGCTTGTCGTCCACCATCACCTTGGAGCAGAAGAGGCCGATGCGGAAGGGATAACCCTTGAAGGCGATATCGCCGCATTCACCGCTGACATTTCTGGCCTGAGAGGGAGATATCACGTTCAGGACCGTCTGCTTCAGCCTGTCGGCGGCATAAAACCACCCGGCCGTGTAAAATCCGATGACCAGCACAATGGCGATACCAAGCCAGAGGAATTTTTTGGCCGTGCCGGATTGGCTTGACGCTGCCATATTGATCTCCGATGAACAGACTTCAGATAATTTTGATTTGGCTTGCGATATGGACGATTTTTGGGTCTTTGGCTACGGTTCGTTGATGTGGAACCCCGGCTTCGCCTTTGAGGAGAGGCAACAGGCGCGGCTGCATGGCTATCGTCGCTCGCTCTGCATCAGTTCCAGCGTCTATCGCGGTACGGAGGAAAAGCCGGGCCTCGTGCTGGGGCTGGAGCGCGGCGGTTCCTGCCTTGGCGTTGCCTTTCGGGTGCGGGGAAGAGACCACGATCCCGTCATGGCCTATCTGCGTGAACGTGAACTGATAACGAATGTCTACAAGGAACGTGTTGTTGCAATTGCCTTTGCCGATGGCCGGCGCGGTAGCGCGGTGACCTATGTGGCCGATCCCGCGCATGAGCAATATATTGGCGGCCTGGGTGTGGCAGAGGCGGCGGTCATCGTCGCGACTGCCTCGGGCCGGTCCGGGCCCAACACGGATTACGTCTTCAATACCGTGCAGCATCTGCAGGATATGGGCATTCGCGACTCGCTGCTGGAAAGCATCGCCGCCAATGTCGGCACGCTCGCGGCTCAGCCGGCGGCTGTGTCCTTGCCCTGAAGTTCGGCGATACGCTTGATGGCGGTCGGCGGCAGCGGCAGGTGCGGGTTGTTGCGCGCGGTTTCCAGCAGCAGCTCGTCGCTCGCCTTCTCCGTCACATCGATCAATCGCTTGAAAAACACGTCGGGGTCTAGCCCCGGCTCGATGGCCGGCAATATCCGCACCTTGAAATGGCCGGGATAACGCATGGTCGAACGGCGTGGCCAGAAGAGGCCGGGGTGCATAGCGACTGGAATGACCGGAACCTGCAGGTCGCGATAAAGCCTTGCAATGCCGTAACGATATTCAGGCTCGGCACCCGGCGGGCGACGCGTGCCTTCGGGATAGATGATGAGCTCGCGGCCGGCGGCCATTTCCTCTTTCGCCCGCTCCATCACCTTCAGCATGACCTTGCCGCGCGCGGCGCGGTTGACGGGGATCATGCGCTGCTTCATCGCATACCAGCCAAATAGCGGGATCCACAAAAGTTCGCGCTTCAGAATATAGACCGGGTCGGGAAGGTTGGGCAAAAGCGCATAGGTATCCCAGAAGGACTGGTGCTTGGGCGCGAAGATGCAGCCGGTCTCCGGAATGTTTTCCAGGCCCTCAATCTCGAAGGTCGTTCCAACGATGGTTTTCATCAGCCAATGGTTGGAGCGCGCCCAGTTCTTGGGGATTTCGTAGGCGATCTTGCGCGGCAGGATGAAATAGATCGGCGTCAGCACGATCATGCGGACAATCAGGTTGAGATAAAACAGCGTATTGAAAAGAAAAGAGCGCAGCTTGAGCATCAACAGCCTTCCCGGGATGCAGCCGTTCCGAAACTTTGAGCGCCTCGATGCCGGATGCCGATGCCAGACGCCTACACGAAAACAAGGGGCGGCAGCAAGCGTGTTTCTGGCAGCTTACGAGGAAGCCGCCGTTACTTTCGGTGGAGCGTGATCGGCGGCGGCCTTGCGCAGGCCGTCACCCTTGCCAAAGCCGGTCAGATCACGTCCGGCCGCCGCAACGAACTTCAGATATTCGTAGAGCATTGTTCTCACCACATCCGGCTCCGCGAACCAGTTGGTGCGGGCGAGGTCCGCGCTGATGACGGGGTAGGCGATGAATTCGGTCTGCGGGCTGGCGTTGCGCAATTCATGCAGGCTGCGATGCATATGGTAATTGTTGGTGACAACGACGATGGCCGAATAACCGTGATCGCGTATCCAGCTTGCCGCCTCATTGGCGTTGCCGATCGTATCAATGGCCTTGTAACCCATGTCCACGCAGCAGGAAAACATGTCCGAAGAGCCCTGCGTCATCTTGCGGATCTGCGAACGGGTGGTGGCGGGGTTGACGCCGGAAATCAGCAGACGTTTGCCCACACCGTCACGCAGCAGGCCGACCGCCTGTTCAATGCGCTGGTAGCCGCCGGTCAGAACGATGATCGCATCGCCCTTCGCGCCCTCCGGCGGGCGCATGGAGGCGACGGAATCGGCAAACCACAGGAAGCCGCCCGAAAAAGCACCGAGAGTGATGACGCAAAGCAGGATGAGACCGCGAATAAAACGGCGCAGGCGGCCACGCCGCGACCAGAGGCTCTTTTTTGCCGGTCGCGTGGTCGTCTGATCCTGATCCTGGTCCGTCCGACTCACAAACATTCCTCCTGAATACTCGCCGATTAAGGCAAGGAACAGGCATTTTTGTCCACCGTCCGCAGGTTACATCCGGCTCGTGAAGGTTTCAGTTTTCCGGCAAAATTTCAAAGCCGGGGTCACGATGCAAGGCCGTCACTTTTCGACGGATCGGAGCGCACGCGATCGATATCGTCGATCGTGCGGATGACGGTTACGCGCGCCGTGATGGTGGTGAGAAGCGCGATGATGATCATCGTTGTGGCGATGCCGATGTAACCGCCGAGACCGACCGAAAAGGAGCCGAAAAGCGCACTTGCCTGATCGCTCTGCGGTGTGGCGACCGTGCTCGATTGCCAGAAGCCGGCGGCAAGAAAAACCGTCGCTGCAAGGGCGCTGCCGGCCGCTGCCCCCTTGAGGCTGATTTTCAGGAAGTGCTTCTGGAATTCCCGCGCCACGAAGCTGCTTTCCGCACCGACAAAATGCAGGACCTCAACGATGTGACGATTGCCGGAAAGCGCGCCGCGCGTGGCGAACACCACCGTCAGCACCATGGCGGTGAAGACGAGGATCAAAACCCCCACACCGATCATGACAGTGGTTCTCGCCATCGAGACCAGCCTGTCCACCCATGTGCGGTGGTCATCCAGAAAGGCCTGCGGAAGTTCAGCCTTCAGCATATCCCGCATCGCCTGAAAATCCGGCGGGTTGTTTTCGTCGATGGTGATGACGACGAGGCGCGGGATCGGCAGTTCGGAAAGGTCGAGACCGCTGCCGAGCCATGGTTCCAGAAGGCGCGAGGTGGCGGCATCGTCAAGGATGGTTCCGTCGCGCGTGCCGACGAAAGTCAGCGCCAGATTGCGCGCCTTGGAGAGCGCCGCATTCATGTCCAGCCCGTCTTCGGGCTTGATCTGGATGGTGATCTCGCGGGAAATCTGGCTCTGCCATGTGGCGGCGGTGGCGCGCACCATGGAGACGGCGCCGAGCGTCAGGCAGGCGAGAAAGGCCATGATGGCGATGACCACCATCAGTGCGTTGCCCTGAATGTTGGATGGCGGCAGAATGGGCGCCATCGGGCGGATGCGCATCGGCGGGCGCTTCGGCGTCGTTGCCTCGGGTCTCAACTGTTTGCGGTTAATCTCATTCATAGATGTCGAGCCGCCCTTCGGTCAGGATCATCCGGCGCGCATCGATCTGGTCCATCAGGCCAAAATCATGGGTGGCGATGACGACGGCCGTGCCCAGCCGGTTGAGTTCCAGAAAGAGGTTGAGAAGGCGCTTGGCCATCGGCGGGTCGACATTGCCGGTCGGCTCGTCGGCCAGCAATATTTCCGGCTGGTCCATCAGCGCGCGGGCAATGGCGGCGCGCTGCTTTTCCCCGCCCGAAAGGATGGCCGGCAGCACATTGATGCGCTCGCCAAGGCCCACCCATTTCAGAAGCTCGATCACGTCGTTGCGATAGGCGCTTTCTTCCTTGCCGCGCACGCGCAGTGGCAGGGCCACATTCTCATAGGTCGTCAGATGATCCAGCAGCCGGAAATCCTGAAAGACGATACCGACGCGGCGGCGCAGCATCGGCAGCTCGCTTCGCGGAATGCGCGACACATCGCGGTTGAACATGCGGATATTGCCGCGTGTCGGCTGCAGCGACATCAAGAGCAGACGCAGAAGCGTCGTCTTTCCGGCGCCCGAAGGCCCGGTCAGAAACTGGAACGAACCCTTGGGAATATCGAAGGTCATGTCCCTCAGGATCTCGGGTCCCATGCCGTAACGCAACCCGACATTTTCGAAATGGATCAACGGACTTCCAGTCTCTTCGTTTCGTGGTGGTTCGCAAGCCGCTGGCGCGTGAGGCCCGGATGCCGCCGTTTAACCCGGTTCCGGTGGCCTGCGCGAGGCGTTTTTGCGAAGCATTAACCAATTAAATTTAAAACTTGGCAGGATTCGTTGCAATGCCCAGTTTTGCGGGCCGGAAAACCTGACCGGGGAATTCTATGGCTATGTTCCGTTCATCTCGCCGGCAAGCGGCATTCGATTTCGACCTCCTGATGCCGGAAGCGCCGGTGCGCCGGGCGGCGCGGGCCGCGGGTCCAGGCCCCGACGTGGTAGACGCGGAATTTGTCACCATCAAGGAAAACCGTGCGCGTCAGCCCGGAAACGACAACCGTGGTGCGGTGCGCCGGCGGAAGGAAAAACCACCCGTCACCGCCGGCGTGCTCGGTTTGGCGTTCGTCGGCTGGGTGGATCGGAAATTGTCGCGCCTGTCAGCGGATGCCTATTCCGCGCTGGTCGCGGGGCTGGCCATTTTCGTTTTCGTCTGCTCCGGGGGCCTGTCGGTCGTCGTGCCGGAAAAATCGGCTGTTGCCGCGCCGGTGAATCCGCTTGCCATTTCCCATGTCACCATCACGCCGCAGGAGGCGGGTGGCATGGATGTCCTTCTCATCAACGGCATCGTGGAAAACAACGGCACCGCGCTTGAAGACGTGCCGGCACTTCGCGCCGATCTCTTCGTCGCCAAGGGGCAGCTGGTGGCCAGCATGGTCATCGAGCCGCCGGTCAAGCAGATGCAGCCCGGTTTCAGCCACGGATTTTCGGCAAAGTTGCGCCATCCCGGTGGAAAAACACCGGAGATCAAGCTTTCCTTCGTCGAGGCGGGTGCGTCTGAACGCTGATTGTGCTAACGCGTGATCCTCGTATTTTTACTGAAAGGTAAAATCGGCAAGGCGCAGCACAGGAGAAAGAATGCCCGTCGTCCGTGGAAAAAACATCGAGCCGCTGTACACGGCCGAGCAGATCGCCGAGCGCAATCGCGATATGGCCAAGCATATAGCCGGCGGCCCGACCAAGGATTTGCTGGTCATCGCCGTGCTCAAGGGATCGTTCATTTTCGCGGCCGATCTTATCCGCGCGCTGCATGACAGCGGCCTTGCTCCCGAAGTCGAATTCATCACGCTGTCGAGCTACGGTGCCGGCACGGTTTCGCAAGGGGTGCGGATCGTCAAGGATATTGACAGCGACGTGAAGGACCGCGATGTCCTCTTGATCGACGATATTCTCGAATCCGGGCGCACGCTGCGTTTTGCCAAGGAACTGCTTTACGAGCGCGGCGCCCGTAACGTCACCATCGCCGTGCTGCTCGACAAGAAGGTCAAGCGCAAGGAAGATCTGGAGGCCGATTATGTCGGCTTTGAATGTCCGGATTATTTCGTTGTCGGTTATGGCATGGATGTCGCCTACGCCTTCCGTGAACTGCCTTTCGTCGGCGTCGTGACCGGCGACGCCTGACCCATTCTGCCGTGCCGGTTTGATACATGCCGGAGACGCCTCATTAACCATTCACCCAGCGAAACCCTGGGTGTTTACCTCTTGAAAAGAGGAGCCTGCGATGTTGCTCACGGCTGGAAATGATGCCCAGGAGCAATGATTGATGGCGAAGATTTTGATTACCGAAGATGAGGATGCATTGCGGGCTTTCGTCGCCCGCGCGCTGCGTCTCGACGGTCATGAGACCCATGAGGCGGCAGACGGCGAGCAGGGGCTGGAAAAGCTCCAGGAGACCAGTTTCGATCTTCTTCTTTCGGATATCCGCATGCCGGTCATGGATGGCATCGAGCTGGCGCACCGCGCCGCCGAACGCTTCCCGGCCATGCGCATCCTGCTGATGACCGGTTATGCCGAGCAGCGCGAACGGGCGGACGATCTGGCTGAAAAGATTGTTGACGTCGTCTCGAAGCCCTTTGCGCTTCCGGATATCCGCAAGGCTGTGGCGCGCGCGCTTGCGGCTTGAACGGCGAGACTAAGGAGATTTGAAGGGCGGCCTTCGTGCCGCCTTTTTTGTTGGCCGGACATCACCGCAGTCGTTGTTGCGCTATACCCACCCTCCGTCATTCCGGCCTTGAGCCGGAATCTAGCCAGCCCAAGTCCTTGGGCTGAAAGAACTCTTTCCGCCGCGCAGACGCGCGTCAACTGGATGCCGGATCAAGTCCGGCATGACGGAAAAGTTCAGGCGGTGAGGACGTAACGAGCCGCAGCATTACCTGTGCGTAACCCTCACTGTATATCCAGCAACCGCTCCAGATACCGCCGTTCAATTTCACCCGGCGGATTGTTGCCGAGCTTTTCACGGATCGCCTCGAGAATTTCACGGGCGCGCTGGACGTCGATTTCGTCCGGCACCTTCACCTGATCGCCGAAATCCGGGCCGGTGGTGCTGCGCGGACGGCCGAGCGGGTCGCGGCCGTTCTGGCCACCCTGGCCCGCCATGCCTTCCTGACCTTGCCCCGGCTGCTGGCCCTGCTGGCGCATGGCCTGCATGATCTGGCCCATCATGTCCTGTGCGCCCTGTCGCAACGCGTTCAGTGCATTGCCCTGGCCTTCGACTGCCTGTTCGCCCTGGCTTTTGCCGAGTGCTTCGCCGGCGCCTTCCATTTCCTGCTGTGCCTTGCCGAAGTTTTCCCCCGGCTCCATGCCGAGATCGCGAAGGCCCTGCTGCAATTCGCCGAGCTGCTTGCCGAGCGCATCCTGCTGCGCCCGCAGGTTTTTCAGCGCCTCGCGCAATTGCTCGGCGGTCATCTGGTCGCTCGGCTGTCCGCCCTGCTGGCCATTCTCACCCTGCTGGCCCTGTTGCGGCTGCTGACCGTTTTCACCCATCTGCGGGTCACCTTCGCCCTCGCCATCCTGCTGCGGATCGCCGCGCTGCATGCGGTCACGCAGCGCCTGATCGAGCTTGAAGGTCTCGTCCATCAGCTTTTGCTGCTGCTGCAGAATTTCGCCGAGCTTGTCGATCTGCTGGCGCATCTTGCTGCTCTGCTGTTGCCCCTGCTGGCCCTGACGCTGCGGCCGGCCCGCCTGCAGATTGTTCATCATGCGTTGCAACTGCGAGAGCATTTCCTGTGCCGCGTCACGGTTGCCGGAGCGGGCGAGGTTCTCGATCTGGTTCATCATGTTTTCCAGATCGCGCTGGCGCAGAACGTTTTGCGCCTGCTGGTTCATGTTGGCTTGCGGCGCGTTTTGCATGCGCTGCGCAAGTTCGCTCATGAATTGCTGCATCGCCTCGCGCAGTTCCTGCATCAGCTTGGCAACCTCCTCATCGGAGGCATTGCGCTGAAGCGCTTCGGAGAGTGCGTTCTGCGCATCACGCAGGCGTTTCTCCGCCTGAGACAGATCGCCATCCTCGATGCCGAGCGCGATCTCCCAGAGGTAATCGGCGGTATTTTTCAGCATCTCCTCATTATAGGCGAGCCGCATGCGGGTCTGCGCCGATTGCAGCAGGAGATAGTGCGTGGTGTTGGGAATGGTTTCTTCCGGACGCAGACCAACCGCCTCGTTATAGGCAATCGCCTTCGGCATCTGGCGCGTGTCGAGCGAAAAGATCTGACGCTGTTCGGCAATGGAGGCCGCCAGCGGTTCGGAGAAGTTGCGTCCGGGCAGCACCATCTCATGCGCCGGGCTGCGGCCGGTCTGGCCGGCACCGTCGGTCGCCACCAGCGTGATACGAACGCGTTTGCCTGCCATCGGATGTTCGGTCAGGTTGCGGCTTGTCAGCCCCTTGATTTCGCGGTTGTTCTGCCGCGGCAGGTCGAGCTTGAACTCCGGCGGCGGGTAAAGTGCTGTCGCACCTTCCGCAATGCCAAGCGGCTCAATGATGGCATGCGCTTCCTTCAGGCCGTAATCGTCCTTGGCGGTGAAGCCCACTTCAAGCGCGCCATTGACGGCGCGGCGCGGCATGTTGTCGAAGGCGATGGTGGGCGGCTGGTCGGGGATGACATTGAACATCCATTGTTCACCGTTCGCGGTGATCATGCCGCTTTCGGTGACATCCATGGCAAAGGTGCGCGGCGCAATAGACTGGTCCGGCGTGCGGGTTTCCGGCTGAACAGCCACGTCGCCGCTCGCACTGTCCGCACGCTTGGCCTCAGGCGCAAGCTTCTGCAGGGCGCCTGCCGTCTCGGGTTCGAAGGTCACTTCTTCGCCGCCATCACCGCCGGTCATGCGGATCGTCAGCTTGGAGGATTGCGGCACCGAAACCGCGTCACGGTTGGTTGCGTCGCGGCCCGTCAGGAAAATCGGTGCGCGGCCGGTATAGGCGGGTGGCGTCACCCAGGCATCGAGACGGATATCAGGATTGAGCGGACCAACGGCCGGCTGGCTGCGGAAGGCATCGGCCACCGTGCCCGCGCCGTTGGAATAGGAAAAACCAAAGGCGGTTACCAGAAGAAGGGCGGGAACGGCGCGCAACGCAAGACGGTCATAACGGGCGATATCGGGTTTCGGCAGGCCGGCATTGAGCGCGGCTATGCGTTCCGCCATGCGGATCTGGTGTTCTTTCCAGAGCGTGCGGGAAAAGGGGGTGTCGAAAGCAGGTTCGTCTTCCTGCACGCCGACCGGCTGGTGCGCGAGACCGTTGCGTTCTTCCAGAAGGCGCGAGGCGTCATTGTCCGTCGGCCATTTCAGCCGCAGGATCGGCAGCAGGGTGGTGATGAAACTGAAAACCAGCAGGAAAACAACGCCAAGCCGCAGGAAATCCGGCATCTGCCGGAAAAGACCAAACCAGGCGAGCGCCAGAAACAGGGCGGCTATGGAAAGTGGCCACAGCGTCTTCGGCGCCATTTTTTCCGAAAACAGCACGATTTTTGCGAAGAAGCGTTTGGCCGCAACCCGGCGGGCAAGGTCTGGCCGCTGCGCGAATGCGCCATTCGGGCGCTTTCTGCCTGTCCTGTCCTCTCCAGCTGTGGTCATCAATCCGTTCTCCCGGTTCTGGCCACGTCAAACGCCATTCCCGGAACGGCGAAATACTCTATGTCTCGAGACGGCAGGATAACATTCTTTGTGGCGAAGACGAGGGCAGCCGGGTGCTCACCCCCATTTTTTAGGCAGCTTCGCTCAATTGTGATCGACCAAGCCGGATGAATGGCGGATCAATCGAGCCAGGCTGGCACGGAATCGAGAGCGATCAACTCTTCATAGGTGCCGCGCGGGCGGATGACGTGGAACTTGTCCCCCTTCACCAGCACTTCCGGCACCAGCAGGCGCGAATTATAGGTGCCTGCCTGCACCGCGCCATAAGCGCCGGCGGAACTGACGGCGATCAGATCGCCCGGCTCAGGGGCCGCCATTTCGCGGTCCAGCGCCAGATAGTCGCCGGTTTCGCAGACGGGGCCGACGATATCCGCCTTGATGCGCGGTGCGTCCTCAGTCGGCTGCACCACGGGACGGATGCCGTGATAGGCCTCGTAAAGCGTCGGGCGGATGAGGTCGTTCATCGCACCGTCGACGATCACGAATGTCTTCTCGCCGCCATCCTTCACATAAATCACTTCCGTCACCAGAATGCCGGCATTGCCGACGATCAGGCGGCCCGGCTCGGTGACGATCTTGCAGTTGAGGCTCTTCAGCTCGTTCTTGACGATATGGGCATAGGCATCCGGCAGCGGCGGCGGATTGTTGTCCTCGCGGTAAGGGATACCAAGGCCGCCGCCGATATCGACGTGGCTGATCGCATGTCCGTCGGTGCGCAGCGCTTCGACCAGTTCGCGCAGCAACCGGAAAGCATCCTCGAAAGGCTGCAATTCGGTGATCTGGCTACCGATATGCATGTCGATGCCGGTGACTTCGATGCCGGGCAGGGTGGCGGCATAGGCATAGACCGCGCGGGCGCGCTCATAGGAAATACCGAACTTGTTCTCTTTCTTGCCGGTGGAAATCTTGGCGTGGGTGCGCGCATCCACATTCGGATTGATGCGGAAGGAGACATGTGCCCGCTTGCCCACTTTCACGGCGCGCAGGTTGAGAACTTCCAGCTCCGGCTCGGATTCGATGTTGAAACAGTAGATTCCGGCTTCCAGCGCATAATCCATTTCCGCAACCGTTTTTCCGACGCCGGAAAACATGATGCGACTTGCCGGAACCCCGGCTGCAAGCGCACGGCGCAATTCGCCGCCCGACACGACGTCGATGCCCGCGCCGAGCTTTGCCAGCGTCTTCAAAACCGCCTGATTGGAATTGGCCTTCATGGCGTAACAGACCATGGCGTCCACATCCGCGAAAGCGCCTGAGAAAACCTTGTAGTGGCGCTCCAGCGTCGCGGTCGAATAGACGTAGAACGGCGTGCCGACCGCCTTGGCGATCTCAGGCACGGGCACGTTTTCGGCGTGAAGCACGCCGTCGATATAGCCAAAATGGTTCACAGGCTTTTTCCCGTCAGAGAAGCTTGTCGAGGATGAACGGCCGCTCCGCCGTTGCCGGCTTCGTCTCCGTTCCGTCGGCATTGCGCTTGTTGCGCATTTCGACCGGCGTGCTCGGCGGGTCGATGTCGCCCTTTCGCCCGCAGGCGCTGAGAGCAAGGCTGACGGCAAGCGTCATGCCGATGGGAACGATGAGTTTGCGCGCGGTTTTTGAAAGCATGAGCCTGTCCAAAGGAAATATGTGCCTCTCTGATAACGAAAAACAGGGCGCTTGTGCACCCTGTTTCTTGTGATCGCAGCGTAACGCGATTTTATCAGTTGCGTCCACGCCACCAGGCGATCTGCTTCTTCACTTCGGAAGGAGCCGTGCCGCCGAAACTGGTACGGCTGGCAACCGATGCCTCGACCGAAAGA
The DNA here is from genome assembly GCF_010669145.1 of Rhizobium oryzihabitans. Taxonomy (NCBI): domain Bacteria; kingdom Pseudomonadati; phylum Pseudomonadota; class Alphaproteobacteria; order Hyphomicrobiales; family Rhizobiaceae; genus Rhizobium; species Rhizobium oryzihabitans. The sequence continues at coordinate 675,263 of NZ_CP048635.1, read as the reverse complement.
ACGTCGAAAACGCCGCTCGTGATGGCCGGGTGGATCGCCTGCAGGTCTTCCAGCGAAAGATCGGCCAGATCGCAGCCCTTCTTTTCCGCCAGCGCCACGGCATTGCCGGTCACATGGTGGGCATCGCGGAAGGGCAGGCCCGCCTCGCGCACCAGCCAGTCGGCAAGATCGGTTGCGGTGGAATAACCAGATCCCGCCGCCGCACGCATGCGGTCCTTGCGCACTTCAAGGTCGCGGATCATGCCGGTCATGGCGGCAATGGCCAGTTCCAGGCTTTCGGCAGCATCGAAAACCTGCTCCTTGTCTTCCTGCATGTCCTTGGAATAGGCGAGCGGCAGGCCCTTCATGACCGTCAGAAGTGCGACTAGCGAGCCGTTGATGCGGCCGGTCTTGGCGCGCACCAGTTCGGCGGCATCCGGGTTCTTCTTCTGCGGCATGATCGAGGAGCCGGTGGAAAAGGCATCCGAGAGGCGGATGAAACCGAATTGCGGCGTCGACCAGATGACGATTTCTTCGGCGAGACGCGACAGATGCGTGGCGCAGATGGAAGCGATAGACAGGAATTCCAGCGCGAAATCGCGGTCGGACACGGTGTCGATGGAGTTGCGGGTCGGCTCGCGGAAACCGAGCGCCTTGGCCGTCATGTGGCGGTCGATGGGATAGCCGGTGCCGGCAAGGGCAGCGGCGCCGATCGGGCTTTCATCCAGATGCTCGATGGCGTGGCGCACGCGGGCGCGGTCACGGCCGAACATTTCCACATAGGCCATGCAATGATGGCCGAAAGTGACAGGCTGGGCCGTCTGCAGATGGGTGAAGCCGGGCATGACGGTATCGGCATTTTCTTCGGCGCGGTCGAGGAAGGCGGCGATGAGCGCGGTCAGCATGCCCTCCGTCTTCTGCAATTCTTCCTTGACCCAGAGACGGAAATCGAGCGCCACCTGGTCGTTGCGCGAGCGGGCGGTGTGCAGCCGGCCGGCCGCCGTGCCGATGAGGGTGGCAAGCCGCGCCTCGATGTTCATGTGAATATCTTCGAGCTTGCGTGAGAATTCGAAGGTGCCGGCTTCGATTTCTGACAGGATCGTGTTCAGGCCGTGAACGATCTTCTCTTTATCTTCCTGCGAAATAATGCCTTTTTCCGCCAGCATGGTGGCATGCGCCATAGAGCCGCGGATGTCCTGGGCGTAAAGCTTCTTGTCGAAGCCGATGGAGGCATTTATCTCTTCCATGATGGCTGATGGCCCGGAAGCGAAACGTCCGCCCCACATCTGGTTGGAGGATTTCTGATCTGTGCCGTCAGCCATGTTCGCAGTGCCCTGGAGTATTCGATGACAGAAAAAAGGCCGTTCAGGCTTCCTTCCGCCAGATTGGTTGCAATTGCTGCCGTAGCCGGTGTCGTGTGCGGCGCGGGCGCGGTCTGGTTCAGGCATATTGGGTCTGAGAGCCCGGTTCAAGGGGCAGCGGTTGCCGAGGCCGGTTTATGTGACGGTGCTGCAAACCGCATCGCCTCGCTGGAACCCTTTCTGAAAGGCCAGGTAGCGGCCATGTCGGCCACGGACAAGCCGCGCGTCATTCCGCTTTCCTTCAAGGGTCCGGAAGCCAGGGACATGACGCTTGCCGATCTCAAGGGCAAGGCGGTTCTTCTCAATCTCTGGGCCACCTGGTGCGTGCCGTGCCGGGAGGAAATGCCCGCGCTGAACGCGCTGGAGAAGGAAAAGGGCGGCGAGAATTTCGAGGTCGTTGCCGTCAATATCGATGTCGGCGCGGATGAAAAACCGAAAGCCTTCATGGAAGAATACAAGATCGATGCTCTGAAGCACTATCGCGACAGTTCCATGGGCGTCTTCAACGTGCTGAAGAAGGAAGGCTTGGCCTTCGGCCTTCCCGCCACGCTGCTTCTGGACGAAAAAGGCTGCCTGCTTGCAGCCATGAACGGCCCGGCAGCTTGGGATAGCGAGGATGCCAAGGCGTTGATATCGGCAATGAAGGCTAAATAAGTTTCCTGATACGTGCGGGAGGGGTTCCCTTCCCGCATTCGGACCTTGAGGTATATTTCCTGAGCTTTAGCGGGTCGGAACCGGCGTCTCGCCGCGATAGTCGTAAAAACCGCGGCCGGATTTGCGGCCGAGCCAGCCGGCCTCGACATATTTCACCAGCAGCGGGCAGGGGCGGTATTTGCTGTCGGCCAGACCGTCATGCAGCACCTGCATGATCGACAAACAGGTGTCGAGACCGATGAAATCGGCAAGCTGCAGCGGACCCATCGGGTGGTTGGCGCCGAGCCTCATGGCGGTGTCGATGGCTTCAACCGAACCGACACCTTCGTAAAGCGTGTAGATCGCCTCGTTGATCATCGGCAGCAGGATACGGTTGACGATGAAGGCCGGGAAATCTTCGGCAACGGTGATCGCCTTTTCCAGCGTCCGTACATAATCCTTGGCCGCATCGAAGGTCTTTTCGTTGGTGGCGATGCCGCGCACCAGTTCCACCAGCTTCATCACCGGCACGGGATTCATGAAGTGGATGCCCATGAATTGTTCGGGGCGATCGGTCGCGGATGCCAGGCGGGTAATGGAGAGGGACGAGGTGTTGGTGGCCAAAAGCGCTTCGGGCTTCAGCACGGGGCAGACCTGCGCATAAATCTTGCGTTTGATCTCTTCGTTTTCGGTTGCCGCCTCGATGACGAGATCCATCGGTGCGAGGTCGTTGATATCCGTCGAGCCGCTGATGAGCGCCAGCGCCTCTTTTCGGGCATCGTCCGAAAGTTTGCCGTTGGTAACCTGGCGGGCGAGGTTGCCATTGATCGTGGCAAGGCCGGCTTCAATACCGTCCTTGGAAAGGTCGTAAATATGAACCTTGTAACCCGCCAAGGCGGAAACATGCGCGATGCCGCAACCCATCTGACCGGCTCCGATGACACCGATATTCTTAAAGGGGGCGGTCATATGCTGGTCTCCTCTTGGGGATTTCATCTGCGTGTTGGTCGGCGATGTTACGCATATCGCCGCAAAAGAGAAGGCGGTGCGTTTAAAAAACGCACCGCCCCCGATAGCTGCTGAAAATCACAGCGCCTTTTCGAGTTCCGGCAGCGCCACGAACAGATCTGCGACGAGGCCGTAATCGGCGACCTGGAAGATCGGCGCTTCCTCGTCCTTGTTGATGGCGACGATGACCTTTGAGTCCTTCATGCCGGCCAGATGCTGGATGGCGCCGGAGATGCCGGCGGCGATGTAAAGCTGCGGCGCGACCACCTTGCCGGTCTGGCCAACCTGCCAGTCGTTCGGCGCATAACCCGCATCGACCGCCGCGCGCGATGCGCCAACGGCTGCACCGAGCTTGTCGGCGACCGGAAGGATGACTTCCTTGAACTTTTCCGACGAACCGAGCGCGCGACCGCCCGAGATGATGATCTTGGCCGATGTCAGTTCCGGACGGTCGGAAGAGGCGAGCGCGTCGGACACGAAGCTGGACAGGCCGGGGTTCTCGGCAGCGCCAATGGTTTCGACCGGAGCCGAGCCGCCTTCAGCCGCCGCCGCAAAGGCGGTCGGGCGCACGGTGATCACCTTCTTCGCATCGGTCGCCTGTACCGTCTGGATGGCGTTGCCGGCATAGATCGGGCGCTTGAAGGTATCAGGGCTGACGACCTCGATGATTTCCGAGACCTGCGCCACATCGAGAAGGGCCGCCACACGCGGGGCAACGTTCTTGGCCGACGCGGTCGCCGGCGCGATGATGACGTCGTAGGAGGGGCTGAGCGAAACGATCAGCGCCGCCAGCGGCTCGGCGAGCGCATTGGCATAGGACGCGTCATCGGCCAGCAGCACCTTGGAAACGCCGGAGAGTTTCGCGGCCGCGTCGGCGGCACCCTTGGCACCGGAACCGGCAACCAGAATGTGGACGTCGCCGCCGATCTGGGTTGCCGCTGTCAGCGTCTTGCCCGTCAGGTCGGAAAGGGTTGCGTTGTCGTGTTCTGCCAGAAGAAGAATGGCCATGAGAATATCTCCCTTTTCCGAAACCTTAGAGGACGCCGTCGGCTTTGAGCTTTTCGACCAGTTCGGCAACCGAGCCGACCTTGATGCCCGCCTTGCGGCCTGCCGGCTCCTCGGTCTTCAACACCTTCAGGCGCGGCGAAACATCGACGCCGAAATCGGCCGGCGACTTCTTGTCGAGCGGCTTCTTCTTCGCCTTCATGATGTTCGGCAAAGAGGCATAACGCGGCTCGTTCAGACGAAGATCGGTGGTGACGACGGCGGGAAGCTTCAGCTCCACCGTCTGCAAACCGCCATCGACTTCACGCGTCACCGCAACCTTGCCGTCGGACGGCTCGACCTTGGAGGCGAAGGTGCCCTGGCCCCAGCCCAGCAGCGCTGCCAGCATCTGGCCGGTCTGGTTCGAATCGTCGTCGATCGCCTGCTTGCCGACGATGACGAGGCCGGGCTGTTCGGCCTCCGCCACACCCTTCAAAAGCTTGGCGACGGCCAGCGGCTCGACCGTCTCGTCGGTCTCGATCAGGATGGCGCGATCGGCGCCCATGGCAAGCGCCGTGCGCAGCGTCTCTTCCGCCTTGGCCGGGCCGATCGACACGACCACAACCTCTTCAGCCTTGCCGGCTTCCTTCAGGCGAAGCGCCTCTTCCACCGAGATTTCGTCGAACGGATTCATCGACATCTTCACATTGGCAAGCTCAACGCCAGAACCATCCGCCTTCACGCGGATCTTGACGTTGTAATCAACAACTCGTTTGACGGGGACAAGGATCTTCATCGGTGGCTTTCCTCAAACTCCTGTCCGCGAGGCGATGAACCGCGCGGACCTCCAAAAACAGGTTGGCGACATGGATAAGCATTTTTCCCGCAATTACAACGGAGCAATGTTCATTATCACATGCACGCAAGGCATACCTTACGTTGACGTTAACGTAAATACGTTATCTCTCCGTCAAGGGCTCATCCGCTCCCGTCATAGCCCCGTTCGGTTTGCGACAACCCTGTCGTTTGCGACGGATTCTTGAACTGCGCCGCCCTTGGCGGAACAATGGTGCGGTCGAACAGGGGAACGTCCGGCCTGCGCATGAAGATCACCATGATCGCACCTGCCAATATGCCGCCCACATGCGCGCCCCAGGATACGTTTTCTTCCAGCCCGAGTGCGAGCATCAGGAACTGCTGGCCGATCCACAGCGCCAGCGGAATGAAGGCGGGCAGGGGAAGTGGAATACGCATGAAGACCAGCACCCAGACGCGCACCCTGGGATGCAGCAGAAAATAAGCCGCGACGACTCCGGAAACCGCGCCGGACGCGCCAATCAGCGGACCTTCGGAGGTGGGGGCGACAAAGCCGTGTAACAGTGCACCCGCGATGGCGCAGGCGATGTAAAAGATCAGGAAACGGAAGTGGCCGAGCGCATCCTCGACATTATCGCCGAAGACCCACAGGAACAGCATGTTTCCGGCCAGATGCCAGAAATCCAGATGCAGAAACGCATAGGTTATGACGGTCAGATCATCCGGCACCACCTGCAGGGCAGGTTCCAGGTAGGCGTAATCGAAAACCACAGCAGGAATAAAGCCGAGGCCGAGTGCGGCCGCATTGGCCTGCGTGTCGCTGGCAAGCACACCGGTAAACATCCAGACGAGCACATTGACCACGATCAGGCCGATCGTGACATATTGCAGCCGGATGTGTTTGAGGGAATTCGCATCGTGCAGCGGTATGAACATCGAATGCCCTTCGGTTGCGCAATCGAGGCGCTTCAGCGGTTCTTGCCGGGAACCCACAATATGTCGGCCTTGCCCGCGTCATTGGCGAAACGGGCGGCAACGAACAGGAAGTCGGACAGGCGGTTGGCATATTTGATGGCCGCCGGGCTGACGATTTCGGCCTCGGTGACCGAAAGCTCCACCATCAGCCGTTCCGCCCGGCGGCAGATGGTGCGCGCCAGGTGCAGATTGGCCGCCGCCGCATTGCCGCCCGGCAGCACGAAGGAGGTCAGCGGTTCAAGTGTGGCGTTAAGGTCGTCGATCTCGTTTTCCAGCCGCGTGACCTGGCTATCGACGATGCGCAGCGGCTCGTAAGCTGGCGGCTCGTCGGTTTCCGGGGTGGCGAGATCGGCGCCCAGATCGAAGAGGTCGTTCTGGATACGGAACAGCATGGCATCCAGCTTTTCCATTCCGCCGGTATGAAGCCGCGCCACGCCGATCGCCGAATTCGCCTCGTCCACGGTGCCATAGGCCTCGACGCGAAGATCGTGTTTCAGGCGGCGCGGGCCGGAAACCAGCGCCGTAGTGCCCTTGTCGCCGGTGCGGGTGTAGATCTTGTTCAGTTTCACCATATCAGCGGCCGCCGCCGGTGAGCCACAGGGTGAGCATGATGAGCACGATGGCGATGGCCTGCAGGAGAAGGCGAAGCTGCATCAGCTTGTTGGAACGGTTGGCGTCCTGCCCCTTCAGCATGTTGAACAGGCCGCGTATCAGCACGATGACGACAAGGCCCATGACAATAAGGGCGAGAACGGTGGTGAAGCCGGACATGCGGGGTGATTCCTCCTCAATCGAACCTGCGCAACAGACGATAGAACAGTCCGGCAGGCAAGAGCCGTTTCAGCAAGAGCCCCTGTTTGGCTGGAACGGTGACGGGATAATGCGGCTTGGGCCTTGCGGCGGTCAAGGCATGTTTCAGCACGGCATAAACGGCATCGGGGCCGAGCTTGTGGCGGCTGACCGGGCCGGAACCGTCCATCCGCGCCAGCTGCCGCTTGTATTCCGCCGCATGGGCCGAGTTTTCCAGATCGATATTGCCCTTGATGTGGGCAAGCGCGGTCGCGGTGAATTTCGAGGCGATGGGACCAGGTTCGATCAGGCTGACATGAATGCCGCTGCCCTGAAGCTCCATGCGCAGGGTTACGCCCAGTCCCTCGATGGCGAATTTCGATGCGGTATAGGCACCGCGATAGCGATAGGGAACGAGGCCGAGAATGGAGGAGCAATGCACGATGCGCCCTGAACCGCGCTTGCGCATGAACGGAATGACCCGCCGCGTCAGATCGTGCCAGCCGAAGACGTTGGTTTCGAATTGCTGGCGCAGCGCCTCGACAGGCAGATCCTCCACCGCGCCCGGCTGGCCATAGGCGCCGTTGTTGAAGAGCGCGTCGATGCGGCCGCCGGTTCTGGCCGCCACCGTTTCCACAAGCGCGGCGATGGTTTCCGGTTTGGTGTAGTCCATGATCAGGGTTTCGATGCCCTGATTTTCCAGTCCTGCCATGTCGGTGATACGCCGCACGGTGGCAAAGACCCGCCAGCCGTCGCGGTGGAGCGCGCGGGCGCAATGGGCGCCGATGCCCGAGGAGCAGCCTGTGATGATGATGACGGGTTTTTCAGACATCTTTGCCGCTCCGGTAAGCCGAATGTTGCTCTGGCCCGATGGTCCGGCCCGTGAAAATTGAATTGCGCAAAATCCTGTTCCATCGGGAACCGAAAGGCAGGTCTGTGCGCTGTACAAAGCGGAGCTGATTTCCCATATTCGCGACGAAGTTACAAATGAAATGCCGATGAATGGAGGTGACATGGTTGCCGCAGTGCGCCTGGCAGGCAAGGTTGCCTTCGATGCCTATTCCCATTTCGCCGAGGATGACGGCTGGGCGATGGCGAGCCATATGGCGCTTTCCATTCTGCTGGCGCTGTTCCCCTTCCTGATCTTTGGCACGGCGCTTGCCGGTTTTCTGGGCGCGGACCAGTTTTCCGAAACGGCAGTGCATCTTATTTTCGATACCTGGCCGGAAGCCATTGCCGGTCCGCTCGCGGCGCAGGTGCAGCAGGTTCTGACCATTCCGCGCGGCGGGCTGCTGACAATCTCGGTGCTGGCAGCCGCCTATTTTGCGTCCAACGGTGTCGAGGCGCTGAGAATTTCGCTGAACCGCGCCTATCGCGTCACCGAAACGCGCTGGTGGTATGTCACCCGCCTGCTCAGCCTGCTTTACGTGCTGATTGCGGTGGTGGTTTTTACCGGCATCAGCATCGTGCTCGTTGCCGTGCCGGTTGCCATGTCTTTTGCCGAGCAGCGTTTTCCCTGGCTGACGGATGTGCTGAACACGGTCTCCAGCCTCGGTCTTTACGGCACCATCGTGGTGCTGACGGCGGGCTTGTTGCGGCGCATCTGTGGCTTCCGGCCGGCAAGCGCCGCATCTGGGATGTCTGGCCCGGCATTCTGCTGACGATGATATTCTGGGTCATCGGCGCGGCGATTTTTGCCTATTACCTTTCCACCTTCGCAAATTACGCCGCCACCTATGCCGGTCTCGCCTCGGTCATGGTGGTGCTGGTGTTTCTTTACATGGTGGGCGTCATCTTCATGCTGGGAGCGGAGGTGAATGCCGCGCTCATGAAATACAAGGTCCGGCAGATCATCCGCCGCAATATCAGCAGCAGCAGCAGCGCGCGCCGCGAGCAGGTGCTAGACGAGCCCGACAAGCCGGCGGATATCTGAGGGCGACGCACCTTCGGCGCGAAGGGCCGAAAGGCCGGTGCTGCCTTCGCTTTTCGAGAGCTTGCGCCCATCCGCGCCCAAAATCAGCCGGTGATGGTGATAGGCGGGCTGCGGCAGGTCCAGCAATTGCTGCAACAGCCGGTGGATCGCGGTCGCGTGGAACAGATCCATGCCGCGCACCACATGGGTGATGCCCTGCAACGCATCGTCCAGCACAACGGAAAGATGATAACTCGAGGGCGCGTCGGAGCGCGACAGCACCACATCGCCCCAGAACGCCGGAAGAGCCTCGATTTGTCCCGTCTCGCCATCGCCGCTCTCCTGCCAGAACAGGGGGGCGCCAACGGCGCGGATCGCCTTGTCCATGTCGAGCCGCCAGGCATGCTGCCGGCCGGAGGCAAGCAGCGCTGCGCGTTCCGCCTGCGGTCTTTGCCGGTCGATGTCCGGGTAAAGCGGTGGGCCGTCCGGATCGCGTGGCCAGAGCCCGCCCTCCGCCTCGAAGGTCCTGACGATGGCTTTCGTCTCGCCACGGCTCAAGAAGGCGGGATAGGCAAGGCCCGCTTCGATAAGCTTTTCAAGCGCCGCACGGTATTCGTCGAAGTGTTCGGACTGGCGCCGAACCGGTTTTTCAAAGTCCAGTTCAAGCCAGCCGAGATCGTCATAGATTGCCTGCTCAAGTTCCGGCGTGCAGCGCGTCTGGTCAATATCCTCAATGCGCAGCAGAAAGCGTCCGCCATTTTCCCGCGCCATATCGTTGTTCAAAAAAGCGGAAAGCGCGTGGCCCAGATGGAGTAATCCATTGGGACTTGGTGCAAAACGGTAAACCGGTTTTTGACGCAGAGGCGAAGGCATGGTTTCTTCTGCCATGTTTTGAAGCGCCTCGCCACCCGGTGCCGGGCCAACGTGAATATGGGCTGTGCAGACATGAAAATCATCAGGGGCCTCGACGATATCAGCGAAGGTCTGGAGCAGCTTGCCCGCCTCGATCCGGCGCTTGGTGTGATTGCCGAAAAAGCCGGTCCGCTGGAATTGCGCATTCATGAGCCCGGTTTTGCGGGTCTTGCCCATATCGTCGTTTCGCAGATGGTCTCGCGCGCCAGCGCCAATGCCATATGGGCGCGTATTCTTGCGGGCACGGGCGGGGCGGTGACGGCGGAAAACTATCTGGCCGTGCCGGAAGAATTGCGCGCCACTTTCGGCCTCTCCCGGGCCAAGGCGACGACGCTTGAAGGCTTGGCGCGCACGGTTGCGGATGGGCGCATCGATCTTGATGCCGTCAGCCGCAAGGAAGCGGACGTGGCTCTTTCGGAGCTGGTGGCGCTTCGCGGCATCGGTCCGTGGACGGCGGAAGTCTATCTGATGTTCTGCGGCGGCCACCCGGATATTTTCCCGGTCGGCGATGTGGCGTTGCGGGCGGCCGTCGGCCACGCGCTTTCGCTCGAGGCACGGCCGGATGCGAAATGGCTGGCGGCGCGGGCGGAACTCTGGACGCCCTGGCGCTCCGTCGCCGCCCGGCTGTTCTGGGCCTATTACGCCGCCGTCATGCGGCGCGCGATGGTGCCGCTGCCCTGATATGACCGCGCGGCGCTAGAAGTCCGCAATCCTGTAGGGCAGGGCCCCGCGGGAGAGATGATCGACATGCAGCCTGCGTTTCAGCGGCGGTACGGCGCGCTGCACGCATTCCACCCTTTCGCACACCCTGCAGGAAACGCCGATGGGCTTGAAGGAGGAGGTATTGGTGAGATCGAGCGTATCGGCATAAACGAAATTCTGCGCATGGGAAATTTCGCAGCCGAGTGCGATGGCATAACGTGGCCTGTCCGTGTTGAAACCGGCGCCCGCTTTTTCGATCTGGGTGGCGATGGAAAGATAACGCACGCCGTCAGGCGTTTCCGCAAGCTGGCGCACGATCCTGTCGGAGCTTTCGAAGGCCTGGTGGATGTTCCAGAGCGGACAGGCCGCGCCGAAACGGGCAAATTGCAGCCTTGTGGCGCTGTGGCGTTTGGTGATGTTGCCGGCACGATCGATCTTGGCGAAAAAGATCGGGACACCCTTTTGGCCGGGGCGTTGCAGCGTGCTGAGCCTGTGGGCCACCTGTTCGAGGCTCGCGCCGAAGCGCACGGCCAGAAGTTCCAGATCGTGGCGCAGCTCCTGCGCGGCCCGGTGAAATTGGCCATAGGGCAGGATGAGGGCGGCGGCGAAATAATTGTAAAGGCCGATGCGACAGATTTCCGCGGCTTCCGCGCTGCGGAAACCGGCGGCGGCCAGCACTCTGTCCACCGTCGCTCCCGCATGAAGCTGGGCAATCTGAAGCGCCAGCTGAAAACAGCGGGTTGGTGCTGCCAGATAGGAACTGAGCGCGAGTGTTTTCCCAGCCGGATCGAAATGCCGGATCAACCCGCCAGCCGCCTCTATTCTGGTGATGTGGACACCGTAACGGCTGCGCAGGTGGGCCGCCAGAATGCCATAGGTCTCACCGCCCTCTATCTCCAGTTCGTCCGCCAGCTCCTCCGCCAGAAGATCGATTTCGGCGACGTAATTGTCGACGAAGTGGAAGAAGTCGCGCACCTCCTCATAGGGCGTTCTCTCCACCTGCGCGGTTCCACGGCCGAGCCTGTCGTCCAGCTGCACCAGCTGCTCGCTGTTTTGCCTGTAAGCCTGATGAGCGCGCAAAAGCGCATGGGCAAAACCCGGTGCGTTCTGGGCAATCAGCTTCAGCTCCTGCAGCCCCGGCTCGTAATTCATGAACAGTGGGTCTTTCAGGGCCTCGCGCACGGCGGAAACCAGCCGGTCGCTTTCGCCCGTTGCCAGTTCCGCCATGTCGAGCTGGAATTTTTCCACCAGCGTCACCAGAACGCTGGCCGAAACCGGGCGCTGATTATTCTCGATCTGGTTCAGGTAGCTCGCGGAAATGCCCAGCCGTTCGGCGAATTGCGCCTGCGTGGCGCGGGCATTTTCGCGAAGGCCGCGGACCTTGCGGCCGATGAAGAGTTTTTCCGTCGCCATGTTGCAACTTTGCAAAATTAAATATTGCAAATATTTATGGCACGCATACGCGCACGATCAAGGCTTCTAGGAGAATGTTTTCTAAGCTATTGATTTTGAGGAAACGCATGGAGGAAACATGCCCAGCATTCTGGAGCAATTGCAGACGCGCCGCGACGAAGCGCGGCTTGGCGGCGGCGTCAAGCGCATCGAGGCGCAGCATGCCAAGGGCAAGCTGACGGCGCGCGAGCGCATCGATGTGCTTCTGGATGAAGGGTCCTTCGAAGAATACGACATGTACGTTACCCACCGGGCGGTGGATTTCGGCATGGCGGAACAGAAGGTGGCGGGGGATGGCGTCGTTACCGGCTGGGGCACCATCAATGGCCGGCAGGTCTATGTGTTTTCCCAGGATTTCACCGTTCTCGGCGGCTCGCTGTCGGAAACCCATGCCCAGAAGATATGCAAGATCATGGATATGGCGGTTCGTAACGGCGCGCCGGTGATCGGCCTCAACGATTCAGGCGGCGCACGTATTCAGGAGGGTGTCGCCTCGCTCGGCGGTTATGCCGACGTTTTCAAGAGGAATGTCATCGCCTCCGGCGTCGTGCCGCAAATCTCCGTCATCATGGGGCCCTGTGCCGGTGGCGCTGTCTATTCGCCTGCCATGACCGATTTCATCTTCATGGTGCGCGACACCTCCTACATGTTCGTGACGGGCCCGGATGTGGTGAAGACCGTGACCAACGAGATCGTCACGGCCGAGGAGTTGGGCGGCGCTTCAACCCACACCAGAAAATCTTCCGTTGCCGATGGCGCTTATGAAAACGACATCGAGACGCTGGAGCATGTGCGGCTGCTGTTTGACTTCCTGCCGCTGAATAACCGCGAAAAACCGCCCGTCCGACCGTTTCATGACGACCCCGCACGATTGGAAGCGCGTCTCGATACGCTGATCCCAGACAGTTCGAACAAGCCCTACGACATGAAGGAACTGATCCACGCGCTGGCTGATGAGGGCGATTTCTTTGAGTTGCAGGAAGCCTTTGCCCGCAACATCATCACCGGATTTATTCGTCTCGAAGGTCAAACGGTGGGTGTCGTCGCCAACCAGCCGATGGTGCTGGCGGGATGCCTCGATATCGATAGCTCCCGCAAGGCGGCGCGTTTCGTGCGTTTCTGCGACGCCTTCAACATTCCGCTGCTGACGCTGGTGGATGTGCCGGGTTTTCTGCCCGGAACGGCGCAGGAATATGGCGGCGTCATCAAGCACGGCGCGAAACTTCTCTTCGCCTATTCGGAGGCGACGGTGCCGATGGTGACGCTGATCACCCGCAAGGCCTATGGCGGCGCCTACGACGTGATGGCCTCGAAACATATCGGTGCGGATGTGAACTATGCCTGGCCGACGGCGGAAATCGCTGTCATGGGTGCGAAGGGTGCGGCGGAAATTCTCTATCGTTCCGAGCTTTCCGATCCGGAGAAGATCGCCGCGCGCACCAGGGAATATGAGGAGCGTTTCGCCAACCCCTTCGTGGCGGCGGAGCGCGGTTTCATTGATGAGGTCATCATGCCGCATTCCTCGCGCCGCCGCATCGCCCGGGCCTTTGCCTCGCTGCGCGGCAAGAGCGTGGAAACCCGCTGGAAGAAACACGACACTATTCCGCTCTGACCTGCTTCGGGGCTGGAAAATTGCTTCGGCCACCTTACTATATGTTTGTTCAGGCGCCCGGATGTTCGGATGCCCTCCCGAAACGCACAAGGACAGATTTTTATGGCCGAGAATTCCTCCGCAGATAATTTCCCCGCCGGATATGAAGTGCCCAAGGTCTGGACCTGGGACAAGGGCAATGGCGGCCAGTTCGCCAATATCAACCGCCCGATCGCCGGTCCCACCCATGAAAAGGAACTGCCTGTCGGCAAACATCCGTTGCAGCTTTATTCGCTGGCGACGCCGAACGGCCAGAAGGTCTCGATCATGCTCGAGGAATTGCTGGCTGCCGGCCACAAGGGCGCCGAATATGATGCATGGCTGATCAGGATCGGCGAAGGCGACCAGTTCGGCTCGGGTTTTGTCGGCGTCAATCCGAATTCCAAGATCCCGGCGCTGATGGACCATTCGACCCCTGAGCCGACCCGCGTTTTCGAAAGCGGCTCGATCCTCGTCTACCTCGCGGAAAAATTCGGCGCCTTCCTGCCGAAAGAGGGCAATGCCCGCACGCAGGCGCTGAACTGGCTGTTCTGGCAGATGGGTTCCGCCCCCTTCCTCGGCGGCGGTTTCGGCCATTTCTACGCCTATGCGCCGGTGAAGATCAAATACGCCATCGACCGTTACGCCATGGAAGTGAAGCGCCAGCTTGACGTTCTGGATCGTCATCTCGCCGATAACCGCTATCTGGCCGGTTCGGAATATACGATCGCCGATATGGCCGTTTGGCCCTGGTACGGCAAGATTGCGCTTGGTCAGGCCTATGGCGATGCGGGTGCTTTCCTCGAAGCGGATGGTTATAAGAACCTCATGCGCTGGACGCTTGAAATCGGCGAACGCCCTGCGGTGAAACGCGGCGTGATCGTCAACAAAACCTCGGGCGATCCGTCCGAACAATTGCATGAACGCCACGATGCCTCCGACTTCGAGACGAAGACGCAGGATAAAATCGGCAAGGCATAACGAGAAGACCAGAGCGCTGAAAACGCTCTAACTATTTGAATTGATGCATTGTCCTGACGTAAAAGCGGACCCGCTCTTACTGGAAATGCTTTGGAAGGACTAGAGATGGCGAACCTGCCCGAAATGACCAAACACAAGGGATTTCCCTCCGGCATGCCAAGCACGGGCGTCCAGTTCACCATCCGCCGCGCCAATCCCAAAGGGGTAACGCCGATCAAGGTGATACCCCGCAGGGCGCGGGACGATTCCAAGGAGCATCGCATCGATGCAGCCTTCCTGCACTCGCTCTGGCACCATTTCGGTGCCGAGCCTTTCGAGCGCGGCAATCTCGATGCCGCCCGTCTCAACCTGCTGTTCGGCCGCGAGGTCGTGCCGGCGGAAAAGAACTTCGATCCCGTTTCATATCAGGCGATGCTTGTCATTGACGAACGTGTCGCCCGACAGAATTTTCCGGAATCGTTTGAGAATTTTTTCGAGATTTGAGGACGGGATCCGACATTTGTCGTGAGGGGAAGAGGGGGAGAATAACCGCGTGATCAAGAAAATCCTCATTGCCAATCGCGGCGAGATCGCCTGCCGGGTCATCAAAACGGCGAAGAAGATGGGCATCGCAACGGTTGCGGTCTATTCGGATGCGGATGCCAATGCGCTGCATGTAAAGATGGCGGACGAGGCCGTTCATATCGGCCCCGCACCCTCGTCGCAGTCCTATATCGTCATCGACAAAATCCTTGCGGCGATCGAGAAGACCGGGGCGGATGCGGTGCATCCGGGTTACGGTTTCCTGTCGGAGAATGCCGCCTTTGCCGAGGCGCTGGAGAAGGCGGGCGTCATCTTCATCGGCCCGCCGGTCGGAGCGATCCAGGCGATGGGCGACAAGATCACGTCTAAGAAGCTCGCGGCGGAAGCCGGTGTTTCCACCGTGCCCGGCCACATGGGGCTGATCGGGGATGCCGACGAGGCGGTCAGGATCGCATCGCAGATCGGTTATCCCGTCATGATCAAGGCCTCGGCCGGCGGCGGCGGCAAAGGCATGCGCATTGCCTTCAACGATGCCGAGGCGCGCGAGGGTTTTCAGTCCTCGAAAAACGAGGCGAAATCCTCCTTCGGTGACGACCGCATCTTCATCGAGAAATTCGTCACCCAGCCGCGCCATATTGAAATTCAGGTGCTGGGCGATCAACACGGCAACATCCTTTATCTCGGCGAGCGTGAATGCTCGATCCAGCGCCGCAACCAGAAAGTCATCGAGGAAGCGCCGTCGCCCTTTCTCGATGAGGCGACGCGCAAGGCCATGGGCGAGCAGGCCGTGGCTCTGTCGAGGGCAGTCGGCTACCATTCGGCCGGAACGGTGGAATTCATCGTCGATGGCGAGTGCAATTTCTATTTTCTGGAAATGAACACCCGCCTGCAGGTGGAGCATCCGGTGACGGAACTCATTACCGGCATCGATCTGGTCGAGCAGATGATCCGCGTCGCCGCCGGCGAAAAGCTTTCCTTCGGGCAGGCAGATGTGAAGCTGAACGGCTGGGCGATCGAGAGCCGGTTATATGCCGAAGACCCCTATCGCAACTTCCTGCCGTCGATCGGCAGGCTGACGCGCTATCGCCCGCCGCAGGAGGGCGAGGAAGAAAACGGCACCGTCATCCGCAATGATACCGGCGTCTTCGAAGGCGGCGAAATCTCGATGTATTATGATCCGATGATCGCCAAGCTGTGTAGCTGGGGTCATGATCGTAAAACCGCCATCGATGCCATGGGGCAGGCGCTGGATCGCTTCGAAGTTGAGGGCATCGGCCACAACCTGCCGTTCCTGTCGGCCGTCATGCAGCATGAGCGCTTCCGGGCCGGTCGCCTGACGACGGGTTTCATTGCCGAGGAATTCCCGGAGGGCTTTTCCGGGGTCGAGCCGGATGAGGCCTCCGCACGCAAACTTGCGGCCATCGCCACCGTCATCCACCAGCGACTTCAAAACCGCGCGGTCGAAATTTCTGGCACTATCGGCAATCATCGCCGCATCGTCGGACAGGACTGGGTCGTTTCGTTCGGAAAATCCCATCGGAGCGTCAGCCTGGAAACCGATACGGATGGCACGGCAATCCGTTTTGAAGACGGTGCGGCGCTGAGCATCGACACCGGCTGGCTTCCGGGCCGCAGCCTTGGTCTGTTCACGGTGGCCGGTGAGGTGATCGCCGCCAAGGTCGATCTTGCCGGTGCGGCGGTTCGCCTGCGCTGGCGCGGCATGGATATCCTTGCCCATGTGCGAAGCCCGCGTGTGGCAGAACTGGCATTACTGATGCCGGAAAAGTTGCCGCCGGATACGTCGAAACTGCTGCTCTGCCCCATGCCCGGCGTCATCACCGGTATCTCCGTTGGCGAAGGCGACGAGGTGGAGGCCGGCCAGGCGCTTGCGACGGTGGAGGCCATGAAGATGGAAAACATCCTGCGTGCGGAAAAACGCGGCCGCGTCGCCAAAGTATCGGCAAAACCGGGCGACAGCCTTGCCGTGGATGAGGTCATCCTCGAATTCGAGTGACGCTCGATCCTGTTTTTTGAGGAACGGATGAGGGCTGGAGCGGTTTACGGGGTCGGTTGGTTTTGACCGGCAAGGCGGATCGCTGGATTTCGGTCACGATTGCCCGCCACAGTGCGGAAAAATGAAATGCAGAAGGGGAGAGATGCATGTCGGGTGAAAAAACGGTGCGGGACTGGCTGCAGCTTGCCGAAAAGGAGCTGAAGCGTTCACCGGATTCACTGGTCTGGCACACGCCCGAAGGCATAGAGGTCAAACCGGTTTACACGGCCGATGATCTGCAAAAGGTTTCCCATCTTGAAAACCTGCCGGGCTTTGCACCTTTCACGCGCGGCCCGCGCGCCACCATGTATGCCGGGCGGCCGTGGACCATCCGCCAATATGCCGGTTTTTCCACGGCGGAAGCCTCCAATGCATTTTATCGCAAGGCGCTTGCCGCCGGCCAGCAGGGCGTTTCCGTGGCCTTCGATCTCGCCACCCATCGCGGTTATGACAGCGACCACCCGCGGGTGGAAGGCGATGTCGGCAAGGCAGGCGTGGCGATCGACAGTGTAGAGGACATGAAAATCCTGTTCGACGGCATACCGCTCGAAAAGGTCTCGGTGTCCATGACCATGAATGGGGCCGTCATTCCGGTTCTCGCCAATTTCATCGTGGCGGGGGAAGAGCAGGGCGTTTCGCGCGCCGCCCTTTCCGGCACCATCCAGAACGATATCCTCAAGGAGTTCATGGTCCGCAACACCTATATCTACCCGCCGGAACCTTCGATGCGGATCATCGCCGACATCATCGAATATACCGCGAAAGAGATGCCGAAATTCAATTCCATCTCCATTTCCGGCTATCACATGCAGGAAGCCGGCGCGACGCTGGTGCAGGAACTGGCTTTCACGCTGGCGGATGGTCGCGAATATGTGCGGGCCGCCCTAGCCAAGGGGCTGAATGTCGATGATTTCGCCGGCCGCCTGTCATTTTTCTTCGCCATCGGCATGAATTTCTTCATGGAGGCGGCAAAGCTGCGGGCCGCACGTTTCCTTTGGTCACGCATCATGGAAGAGTTCCAGCCGCAAAAGGCTTCGTCGCTGATGCTGCGCACCCATTGCCAGACATCCGGTGTCTCGCTTCAGGAACAGGATCCCTATAACAACATTGTCCGCACCGCGTTTGAGGCGATGTCCGCCGTGCTCGGCGGCACGCAGTCGCTGCACACCAATTCCTTTGATGAGGCCATTGCCCTGCCGACGGAATTTTCCGCCCGCATCGCGCGCAACACCCAGCTTATCCTCCAGCATGAAACAGGCGTTACGAAAGTGGTCGATCCGCTTGCCGGTTCCTATTACGTCGAAAGCCTGACGGATGAACTGGCGCAGAAGGCCTGGGCGCTGATCGAGGAGGTGGAGGCGCTTGGCGGCATGACCAAGGCGGTGGCGGAAGGCCTGCCGAAACGACTGATCGAGGAGGCGGCGACGCGCCGTCAGGCCGCGGTGGACAAGGGCGAGGAAGTGATCGTCGGCGTCAACCGTTACCGTCTGGAAACCGAAGAAGATATCGACGTTCTCGATATCGACAATGCCGCAGTGCGCGCCGCGCAGATCCGCCGCCTTGAGGACACCAAACGCCGCCGTGACGGCGGGGACGTTTCCAGGGCGCTGGCGGCATTGTCTGAGGTCGCCCGCAGCGGCAAGGGCAATATTCTCGAAGCTGCCGTTGTCGCTGCCCGCGCCCGTGCCACGGTTGGCGAGATCTCCGATGCGCTGCGTGTGGTATTCGGCGATCATGCTGCCGTGCCGGAAGTGGTGAGCGATATCTACGGCGAGGCCTACAGGGATGAACCGGAGCTTGCCACGCTCGCCGCCCGGCTTTCCGGCGTGAGCGAAAGGATCGGCACCAAACCGCGTATCATGGTGGCCAAGCTCGGGCAGGACGGGCATGATCGTGGAGCGAAAGTCATCGCGTCTGCCTTTGGCGATATCGGTTTCGATGTGCTGGCCGGGCCGTTGTTCCAGACGCCGGGGGAAGCGGCCGATCTTGCCGTCAAGAACAAGGTGCATGTGGTCGGCATGTCGTCACTTGCCGCCGGTCACAAGACGCTTGCGCCACAACTGGTCGAGGCGCTGAAGCAGAAGGGCGCAGACGATATCATCGTCGTCGTTGGCGGCGTCATTCCGCGCCAGGATTACCAGTTCCTGCTCGATCACGGCGTTTCGGCGATTTTCGGTCCCGGCACCAATGTCATGGAGGCGGCCAACAGGGTTCTCGACCTGCTCGAAGGTGTCAGGCGCAACGCGTGAGGGGAAGACGGCCATGTTCGGAAAATTGAACCACGTCGCCATCGCCGTGCCCGATCTTGAGGCCGCCATTGCCCGCTACAGGGCGCTTGGTGCAAGGGTCTCGGAGCCGCAATCCCTGCCGGAACACGGCGTGACGGTGGTTTTCATCCAGGCGGAAAACACCAAGATCGAACTTCTTCATCCGCTCGGGGAACATTCACCGATTGCCGCCTTCCTCGAAAGAAATCCGGGCGGCGGCACGCACCATCTCTGCTTCGAGGTGCCGGATATTTTGGCGGTCCGAGACGATCTCGTCCAAAAAGGCATCCGCATTCTGGGCGACGGCGAGCCGAAGATCGGCGCGCATGGCAATCCCGTTCTCTTTCTGCATCCAAAGGACATGGGCGGCGTGCTCTACGAGCTGGAGCAGGTTTCCCCGACACATGGCTGAAACACAGACCCCGTAACACACTGGCCATGCGGTTCGGCGGTGGCAGGCGGTCGATCGTCCATGCCTGGAATGCGGTTTCGTTTGTTTTCTTTTGACATTCGTTTTATTTTCGCTTTTATGGCAGTCGTCTTTCAACGATGGGGAAAATGATCCCCCGGCGCTGTCGTGGAGGCCTTATGTCCGGCGAAAACATATTCGATCTTTTTGTCATCGGTGGTGGCATCAACGGTTGCGGCATTGCCCGCGATGCGGTGGGCAGAGGCTATTCCGTGGCGCTTGCCGAAAAGGGCGATTTTGCCTCCGGCACTTCGTCCGCTGCCACCAAGCTCATCCATGGCGGCTTGCGTTATCTCGAACATTACGAGTTTCGTCTGGTGCGGGAAGCCCTGATGGAGCGTGAAATTCTATGGGCCATGGCCCCGCACGTCATCTGGCCCATGCGCTTCGTTCTGCCCATCCAGAAGGGCGGCGTGCGTCCTTCATGGATGGTCCGGCTCGGTCTGTTTCTTTATGACAATCTCGGCGGCCGCAAGCTCTTGCCGCCGACCCGCACGCTTGATCTGAGGCAGGATCCGGCGGGCAAGCCTCTGAAGCCGGTTTTTGCCAAGGCTTTCGAATATTCCGATGGCTGGGTGGACGACGCCCGTTTCGTTGTCCTCAACGCGCGCGATGCGGCGGATCGCGGCGCGACGATCATGAACCGCACGCGGGTCGTCTCCGCCCATCGCGAAAGCGGTCTGTGGCTTATCGAAACGCTGGACGAAAAAACCGGCCGCTCAGTCACGCACAAAGCGCGCATGCTGGTCAATGCCGCTGGCCCATGGGTGGATAATGTCCTGTCTGGCGTGTTCGGCCGCAACGATGTGCACAATGTCCGCCTCGTGCAGGGCAGCCATATCATCGTGCGCAAAAAGTTTTCCGATCCGCGTGCCTATTTCTTCCAGAACCCTGATAACCGCATCATCTTCGCCATTCCCTATGAGCGGGATTTCACGCTGATCGGCACCACTGACCGCGACTACAAGGGCGATCCCGCCAAGGTGCGCATCTCCGAGGACGAGATTTCCTATCTCTGCAATGCCGCCAGCGAATATTTCAGCGAGCCGGTGAACTCCGACGATATCGTCTGGACCTATTCCGGCGTGCGGCCGCTTTTCGACGATGGCGCTTCGAAAGCGCAGGAAGCCACGCGCGATTACGTGCTGAAAGTTGAAGAGGCAGAAGGCGAAGCGCCGCTTCTCAACATTTTTGGCGGCAAGCTCACCACCTATCGGCGGCTGGCGGAACATGCGCTGGAAAAGATCGGCGCGGCTATCGGCGAAAAGGGCAAGCCCTGGACGGCGGGTTCCCACCTGCCGGGCGGCGATTTCGGCGTTGAGAGATACGAAGCCCAGGTAACGTCGCTTCTTTGCAATTACCCATTCCTTGACCGTCGCCATGCTGAGCGGCTCATCAGAAACTACGGCACCAAGGCGGCGGACCTGCTCGGAACCGCCTCCGATGTTTCCGGCCTCGGCCGGCATTTCGGCGGCACGCTTTACGAATGCGAAGTGCGCTGGCTGGTGGAGCGCGAATGGGCCTTCACCGCCGAGGATATTCTCTGGCGACGCACGAAACAGGGCCTGCGGTTGAGCAGGGATGAAGCCGCCGTTCTAGGCGAATTCGTTTCCATGTTGACGGGCGTCAGGGAAAAGGCTGAGGCTTTGGCTGAACAGGCCTGAGCACCCACGAGTTGCCCTGTCAGCCCCCGGAATTCCTCACCACTCTGTCAGGGCCGTCTGCGCTCAATATATAATCGTCGGCGGCGGAAAGCGCGTGTTCCATATGCCCTTCGAACACCAGTTCCGGTTCGTCGGGTGCGATGCCGATTTTTGGCATTCCGCCGAAGCGCACGGCTTGGGATTGCGCGAGGCCGTCATGAAGTCCACTTTCCAGAAGGTCGAAATAGCGTGTGCCGGGGCCGGTGATGAAAACCGGCATATGGCCATGCAGGCTGAACAGGCGTGAAAGACCGTTGCCGAGCGCAAGTCCCGCAGTCCGGAAGGCAAAACGGGCCATGCGGGCGCCGGCGCGGGCAGAGGCGGCGATCTTGTCCACTTCGGCAATCGGCACGAATTTCGCCGGTTCCGCCTGCGGCGGCGCTTCGAAGGCCGAGCGCAGGATCGCATAAAATCCGGAATAGGCCTCGATACAGCCTTTGGTGCCGCAGCGGCACAACGCGCCATCCGCCAGATGCAGCATATGGCCGAAATTGGGGGCACTCACCTTGATCGCCCCATCCGGGGTGGCCCGGGCAATGCCGAGGCCGATGCTGTGCCCCAGCGAAAGGGTAACGAGCGCCTCCGGTGCCGGGCTCTCCTTTTCCTTTGCCTGCTGCCGCATCCAGATGGCTTTTGCGGCCAGCAGGGTTTCGTTGTTCAGCGTCACGCGGATGCGGCCGTCCTGCGAAATGAGTTGCTGGAAATCTATCTTTTCATTGCCCAGCACCGGGGACCAGACGAGTGCCGCCGTTGCCGCATCCACAAGTCCCTTGCTGCTGATCGATACCTGGAGAATATCGTGCCGATCGATGCGCGAGCGGTCCGCAAGCCTTGCCAGACCGGCCAGGATCGATTGGCCGAACATGCCTTTTTCAGCCGCGATCCTCTGTTCGGTGAAGCGGTCCACCAGCTTGCCGGCGTAATCGACGAGCGAATATTGCACGCTGTCGGATGAAATGATGACGATGGCGACGTGGCAGAAGGCGCCGCGCGGCCCAAAGAGAATACGCGGCCGCCCGCGGCCCGTAGTGGCAAGCTGCTCTTTGCGCAGGATGAGGCCTGCGCGCTCCAGCTCCATGGTAATGGCGGAGACCGTGGCGGAGGCAAGCCCGGTGAAGGACGACATTTCGGTATGCGAAAGGCTGCCGTGCAGGCGCAATGCCGCCATTACAGACAGGCTGTTTTTCTGGCGCACCAGTTCCGTACTTGCAATGGCGGACATGGGCTGCGGCCTGCTCCCTGAACGGCTTTTTCCTGTCGCGTGCTCACCCCTTCTGATGGCGCATGCCACACACAAGATCAAGGCACCCGGATGCTGCCCGCAGCCGTTGTTGACAGCATTAGGAATCTCTGACATTAATTTTCTCGACTGTCGAGAAAATTGTGAAACCACAGAGACCGGCAGCTTTTTTCCGGGCGTTTTCCCTGCATGGAGGTGCAGGCTTCGCCCTTACCGGGAGGACATCATGAATTCATTTGCCAAGCTTTTGGCGGGTACGGCCGTACTCGTTTCCCTGCACACCGCCGCCATCGCGGCCGATCTCGTTGTCGGCGTTTCCTGGTCGAATTTCCAGGAGGAGCGCTGGAAGACGGATGAGGCGGCGATCAAGGCAGCACTCGACAAGGCCGGTGCGAAATACATTTCCGCCGACGCACAGTCGTCTGCCGCAAAGCAGCTGACCGACGTGGAATCGCTGATTTCCCAGGGCGCAAACGCGCTGATCATTCTGGCGCAGGATAGCGACGCGATTGGCCCGGCGGTCGAAAAAGCCGTTGCCGAAGGCATTCCGGTCGTTGGTTACGACCGCCTGATCGAAAACCAGAACGCCTTCTACATCACCTTTGACAACAAGGAAGTCGGTCGTCTTCAGGCAGCTGAAGTCTTCAAGGTCAAGCCGGAAGGCAATTACGTCTTCATCAAGGGCTCTTCTTCCGATCCGAATGCGGACTTCCTGTTCGCCGGTCAGCAGGAAGTGCTGAAGGCTGCCATCGACGGCGGCAAGATCAAGAATGTCGGCGAGGCCTATACCGATGGCTGGAAGCCGGAAAATGCCCAGAAGAACATGGAGCAGTTCCTGACCAAGAACAACAACAAGGTCGATGCGGTCGTCGCCTCGAATGACGGCACGGCCGGTGGCGCAATCGCCGCTCTCGCCGCGCAGGGCCTTGCCGGTTCGGTTCCTGTTTCCGGTCAGGATGCCGATTTCGCCGCGCTCAACCGTGTCGCGCTCGGCACGCAGACGGTGTCGGTCTGGAAAGACAGCCGTGAACTTGGCAAGGAAGCGGCCGGCATCGCGCTGGAACTGGCCGGTGGCAAGAAGATGACGGAAATCAAGGGCGTCACCAGCTTTGATGGCGGTCCGAAAAAAGTGGCAATGCAGTCGGTCTTCCTCAAGCCCATCGCCATTACCAAGGACAATCTGAACGTCGTCATCGACGCCGGCTGGATCAAGAAGGAAACGGCCTGCCAGGGTGTGAAGGCCGGAACCGTCAAGGCCTGCAACTGAGACCGATAGGTTGACGTTTTGGGCGCCGCGCCACGGCATGTGGTGCGGCGCCTTTCAGATGTAAGGAGGACCGGCAGTCCATGGCCGACATGACACAATCCAATTCCACAGCGTCCCCAAGACGGAAAAGACAGGCTCGATTACGCGCTTCATCAGCGCCACAGAGCTGGATACCCGCCTGCTCGGCATGGTCGGCGCGCTTCTTCTGATCTGGATCGGTTTCCACATTCTTTCGGGCGGGCTGTTCCTGACGCCGAGAAACCTTTGGAACCTCTCCGTGCAGACCGCTTCCGTGGCGGTGATGGCAACCGGCATGGTGCTTGTCATCGTCACCCGCAATATTGATCTCTCGGTCGGGTCGATCCTCGGTTTTTCCGGTATGATCATGGGTGTCATGCAGGCGGAAATCCTGCCGCAGATCCTCGGCTTCGAACATTGGGCGACATGGATTGTCACGCTCTTGGTCGGCATCCTCGTCGGCGGCGCCATCGGCATGCTGCAGGGCTCGATTATCGCTTTCCTGAACGTGCCGTCGTTCATCGTCACGCTCGGCGGCCTGCTCGTCTGGCGCGGCGGCACCTGGTTCATCACCAGCGGCCGTACCGTGGCGCCGATGGATTCCACCTTCCGCCTGATGGGCGGCGGCACCAGCGGCTCGATCGGCGCGACATGGAGCTGGATCGCCGCCATTGTCGCCTGCGTCGCCATCGTTGCCGCCATTCTGAATTCCCGCCACCAGCGCCGCCGTTTCGGTTTTCCGCTGCGGCCGGTCTGGGCGGAATATTTTCTGGTGGCGCTCGGCTGCCTCGTCGTTGTCGGTTTTGTGGCTGTGGTCAACAGCTATCCCTGGCCGGTCAACATCGCCCGCAACTATGCCGACGCCAATGGCATCGCCTGGCCGGAAGGCGGGCTGTTCATTTCGCACGGCATCGCCATTCCAGTTCTGATGGCACTCGCCGTCGGGGCGGTGATGACCTTCATTGCCACACGGCTGCGATTCGGACGTTATGTTTTCGCCATCGGCGGCAACCCTGAAGCGGCGGAACTCGCCGGTATCAAGACCCGCTGGGTCACGGTGAAGATATTCACGCTGATGGGCGTTCTGTGCGCCATCGCCGCGGCCATCTCGACTGCCCGCCTCAACGCGGCCACCAATGCGCAGGGCGAGCTGGACGAGCTCTATACGATTGCGGCGGCCGTCATCGGCGGCACGTCGCTTGCCGGTGGTGTGGGAACCATTGCGGGCGCGATGCTCGGCGCGCTCGTCATGCAATCGCTGCAATCCGGCATGGTGCTCGTGGGCATCGATACGCCCTTCCAGCGCATCGTCGTCGGTGTGGTTCTGGTCGTCGCCGTCTGGCTCGACACCATTTACCGCGCCCGCGCCAAGTAAGAACCGAGGAGAACCCCAATGACGGACCAAGTCACGCCCCTCGTGGAAATGCGCAATATTTCCATTTCCTTCGGCGGCATCCACGCGGTGGAAAACGCCTCTGTCGATCTTTTCCCCGGCGAGGTGGTCGCTCTTCTCGGCCACAATGGCGCGGGAAAATCGACGCTCATCAAAATCCTCTCCGGTGCATATCGGCGTGACGGCGGCGATATCCTCATCAACGGTGAGGATGCGGATATCCGCAATCCCCGCGACGCCAAGAAATACGGCATCGAGACCATCTATCAGACGCTGGCTGTGGCGGATAATGTCGATGCGGCCGCCAATCTTTACCTCGGTCGCGAGCTGAAGACGAAATGGGGCACGCTTGACGATGTCGCCATGGAAGCCTCGGCCCGCGAGGTGATGGGGCGTCTCAACCCGAATTTCCGGCGGTTCAAGGAGCCGGTGAAGGCGTTGTCCGGCGGCCAGCGACAGTCCGTCGCCATTGCCCGCGCCATTCTGTTCGATGCCCGCATCCTCATCATGGACGAGCCGACGGCAGCACTCGGGCCGCAGGAAACGGCGCAGGTCGGCGATCTCGTCAAGGAACTGAAACGGCAGGGCATCGGCATCTTCCTCATCAGCCACGATATTCACGACGTCTTCGATCTGGCGGACCGGGTCTTCGTCATGAAAAACGGCAAGGTGGTCGGCCATGCCCGCACTGAGGATGTGACGAAGGACGAGGTTCTCGGCATGATCATTCTGGGTAAGGTGCCGCCAGGTGCCGTGCCGGGACCGGGTGCGGTCGTCTCCTGAGTAGTCGTCCTCAATGAAATAAAGATATAAAGATTTCTTTATGTCTATTGACATCATGATGCCCGTGGTGAGAAATGCGGGTGTCATGGTTCTCCGGGCCTGATTGTTTCAATCCCGGAGCTAAGAGGGAATCCGGTGCGCCATTAATTGGCAAGACCGGAGCTGCCCCGCAACTGTAAGCGGCGAGCCTTTGTCCATCAACGTCACTGGGGTGAAAGCCCCGGGAAGACGGGCAAAGGCGACGACCCGCGAGCCAGGAGACCTGCCAGGACAAAATAACGTCCACGGGCGGGGTGTCCCGGTGGTTGCTCGTTGGCCCGGCAACGGCTGGGCCCGCACGCGTCCGCTTTACCCATGCCCCCACAACCAAATGGGGTATGACAATGTCAAACAAGACCATTCCAGTCGCATCGCTCGGTTTCCCGAGGATCGGCCGCCACCGCGAATTGAAGTTCGCGCTTGAAGGCTTCTGGTCGGGAAAGATTTCCGAGCCGGAACTTCTTGAAACCGCCGCTAAACTGCGCGCCGAAAACTGGGCGCTTCAGCAGCAAAAAGGGATTACCCATATCCCGTCCAACGATTTTTCCCTCTATGATCACGTGCTCGATACGGCCGTGATGGTGGGCGCCATTCCCTCCGTTTACGCATGGACGGGCGGAGAAGTATCGCTGTCGACCTATTTCGCCATGGCGCGCGGCAGCCAGAGCGAAGGCCATGCGGGTTGCGGCCATGGTCATGAAGGGCATGCGCACCACGGTCAGGGCGTTCCGGCGCTGGAAATGACCAAATGGTTCGACACCAATTATCATTACATGGTCCCGGAGGTTTCCGAGGATCAGCATTTCGCGCTCACCTCGCAAAAGCCGGTCGATCATTTCCTTGAGGCAAAGGCGCTCGGTATCCATACGCGTCCGGTCATCCTCGGCCCGGTCACCTTCCTGAAGCTAGCCAAGGCGCGTGGCGCGGCCTTCAAGCCGCTCGATCTGCTGGCCAGACTGCTGCCGGTCTATGAAGAACTGCTGCGCCGCCTGCATGCGGCCGGTGCGGACTGGGTGCAGGTTGATGAACCGGTTGCCGCCCTGGACCTTTCCGAGGGTGAGCGTCATGCGCTGACTGTTTCCTATCAGGCTTTGTCGAAAGCCGCGCCGGATCTGAAAATCCTCGTCGCGACCTATTTCGGCGGTCTTGAGGATAATCTGGAGGCTGTCACCGCACTTCCGGTCGCGGGTCTTCATATTGATCTCGTGCGTGCGCCCGGTGAACTTGAGCCGGTGCTGAAAGCATTGCCCGCAGAGAGCGTCCTGTCTCTCGGCGTCATCGACGGCCGCAACATCTGGCGTGCCGATCTCGCCGCGATCATCGGCAAGCTGGAAGCCGCAATTGCCACGCGGGGCGCGGCGTCGTTTCAAATCGCGCCTTCCTGCTCGCTCTTGCATGTCCCTGTTGACCTCGAACTGGAAACAGGTCTTGATGCTGATCTGAAAAGCTGGCTTTCCTTCGCCACCCAGAAGCTCGGTGAGCTTGCCACGCTCGGCAGGGCGTTCGGTGAGGGCAAGGCAACTGTGACTGCGGAGCTGGAAGCCGCCACCAAGGTGATTGCCGAACGTGCATCATCGCCAAAGGTGACTGATGTGGCCGTGCGGAGCCGTATCGCAACGATTGGCGAAGCCGACAGGAAGCGGACGAGCGCTTTTGCCGAGCGGCAGAAGGTGCAGTCGCAGGCCATTGCGCTGCCGCTTTTCCCGACAACCACCATCGGCTCCTTCCCGCAGACGCCCGAGGTGCGAAAGGCCCGCTCCGCGCATTCAAAGGGCGCCCTGACCGACGCGCAATATGAAAGCTTCCTGCAGAAGGAAACGGAAGCGACCATCCGCTGGCAGGAGGAAATCGGCCTCGACGTGCTCGTTCATGGCGAGTTCGAGCGCAACGACATGGTGCAATATTTCGGGGAACAACTATCCGGCTTCGCCTTCACGCAGCACGCGTGGGTGCAGAGCTACGGCTCGCGATACGTTCGCCCACCGATCATTTTCGGTGATGTGTCGCGTCCGAAACCGATGACGGTGCGCTGGTGGGAATATTCCCAGTCCCTAACCGAAAAACCTGTCAAGGGCATGCTGACCGGGCCGGTGACGATCCTCAACTGGTCCTTCGTTCGCGACGATATCGCCAGAAGCGTGACGTGCCGCCAGATCGCGCTAGCCATCCGCGACGAGGTCAACGATCTCGAGGCAGCCGGGGCGAAGATGATTCAGATTGACGAGGCAGCGTTGCGTGAGGGCCTGCCGCTTCGGCATCGCGACTGGCAGGACTATCTCGGCTGGGCGGTTGAATCCTTCCGCATTTGCTCAAGCGGCGTGGAGGATCGGACACAGGTTCACACCCATATGTGCTATTCGGAATTCAACCAGATCATCGATGCGATCGCGGCCATGGATGCGGACGTGATCTCCATCGAGACCTCGCGTTCGAAGATGGAATTGCTGGATGCCTTCCGAACCTACAAATATCCGAACCAGATCGGCCCCGGTGTGTACGACATCCATTCGCCGCGTGTGCCGGCAGTGGGAGAGATGGTCGATCTTCTGGCGCTGGCGCGGCAGCGGCTTGACGACCGGCAGCTCTGGATCAATCCGGATTGCGGCCTGAAAACCCGCAAATGGGAAGAGGTGAGGCCGGCGCTCGTCAATATGGTGGCTGCGGCCGCCGAGCTTCGCCGGGCCGTGGTCTGATATGAAGCGAGGCCCGGCAAACCGGGCCTCGCTCATCGCTTGCGCGAAGAAAATTGGGAAGGGGTGTAAGGATGCTTTTGTCCGGCAGGATGGAGCCGGCCGGACCGGCAAACGGAAGCGATCCCGAGCGTTTGCGACTAGAGGTCGATATAAACGCTCGATTTCGCGGATTACGCCATTTCGGACGCGGAAGCGCTCAATGCAGATCGGACGATGCGAAGCCGCTGCCGTTCAGTTCTGCGCCTGCCAGCGGCATTCCTTGCTGGTTGATATCCTGGGCCAGCGACAACAATGCCATTTCGAGGAAATAGGTTGACATGCCCAGTTCCATGGATTTCGAACGCTGGCAAAGATAGGAAACCATCCTACCAAGGGCCAGAATCTCGTCTGCATTGTCCTGTTCAAGTATTGCTGTGGTAGACGCCGCCATGCTTCCCTCTCGACAATCGACAGTATGAAAACGCGTGGATATCGCGTTGTTCAATTTCGACCATATCGAGCGTCACGCGAGCGTCACACCTGCGTCAATCATCGTTCTTGTTTTCCGGCGTCACTGCATTTTCCGCTGTTTCAGTCGCAGCGAGCGATGTGACGAGTGCAACAATGCTTCTGCGCACGGATGTGCTCTTGATGCGGGCAAATGCCTGGTTCAGCGAAAAGCCTTCGTTCGAAGCGACGAATGTCTGCATGGCATTGATCGTGCCAAGGGCCGGATTGCCGGCGCCGCCATCGGGCGTTGCATTGGCGAACAGGGAGCTGACATCGACGCCGAGAACGGACGCAATGGCCTGCAGACGCGACGCGCCGACGCGATTGGCGCCTTTTTCGTACTTCTGGACCTGCTGGAAAGTAATTCCCAACCGGCCTGCCAGCGCACTCTGACTCATGCCGAGCGACTTGCGGCGCATTCTGATTTGTGCGCCCACATGTACGTCGATCGGGCTGGGTAGTTTGGCCTGCATGTTGAATTCCTCCAGTTGTGAGGTCTTAAATCGGATAAATATCAATTAATATTGTTGAAGGTATACATTCAACACAATTTCCACGGGTATTGTAGTCCATTATTGAGAAAATAACGACGTTTTTCCTTTGCCAACCCTATGCAGGGCCACGGTTTATCACCTTGGTTGCACATCGCAGCGCCCCGTTGCGACTAGCAAGATGGCTCCATCCCGCGATGCCGACGGCGTTAAACCCGAGGCTTTCCCATATTTGCCGGTTTTCTCGGTCGAAAATCCCAAGCGCTTCCGTATCGCCAAAATGCGGGATCCAGACGAATGGTCGTTTTTGACTGGAACGTGTGACATTTTCAAGAAAGACGTTGTTGTAAAGCCGGGGCAGGCATTTCTTCGTATCGATGGCGGGTAAAACCGGGATAGGATTTCGCAGGATCGCAAAACCCTGCCGCGCCAATGAAAGAGCCGATGCGTCCAGTTTCCGTTTCAAATCGGTGGCGGCACGGGCGTCGCAGCCGTCAAACGCGACCGGCTCGGCCACAAGCAACAGGGGATGGCCATCACGTCTCAGGCCGGTAACTGAAACAAACTGGTCGACGTGGAAACCGCATTGATGCATTTTTCCGCCGGCCATTGCCGGTGCTGAGGCCCTTGTTGATGAATGATCGGATGATGCCGAGGCATTGCCAAGGTCTTCAGGCCGATATCCGAAACTGTGTACGGTTCTGCCGTCGAGCGCCTGAACCCGCTGCCATCGTTTGTGACGGTCGTTCGCAGCACTCCGCCCGACCCAGCCATCATCCTGCAGGCTGGAATGGCCCACCAGCCGAAAGTCAGGGCCAACAAGCTGGTTACCGCCCGCCAGGGCCACATCCGAAAACTCTGCTGCAAACCCAAGACGATCGGCAAGTCGACCGGCGAGAGCATTTCCCGCCGTCATGACCAGTTCGCCCGCGCCTTCCTTACCCGCCCGGACGTGGAACATATCCTGTATCCACGGATGTGTGACACCGCTGTTTCCATCAAGCGGCATCATCGTGACGGTCCAGGTGGCTCCCAGCCGGTCGAGCCAATTTTGCGCAGGCAGAAGACTGATGCGATCGACGATAACAATGGCCGTTACATCGAAAGGCAGGGCCGAAAGCAGGTTTCCGATTGGGACGAGCGGTGACACGCTGTTGTCAGGCCTGTCATCCGCGAAAAAAGATGCGGGCAGCGCGATCGCGATGGTGCGGATCAGCCCGCCGCAATCGGGCACCAGCGACAGGGATCCGGTAGCGCTCAAGACGCTGTTTCCCGTGCCGTCTGCCGCGCGGCCAATTGCTGAAAAAACATCGTGTTCTGGAATTTCCAGGACAGCGGCAGCGGAGGTGGCAGCGGTTCGCCACCCAGTATTGCCAGAAGTCTGGTCGCGTCATTTTTTTTGATCGACACTGCGTTTGCGGCCAGAAAATTTGCGGTCTCGGAGCCAAGGCCGGCCTCAGCTGCGATGGCACGCCATGTCCTGCGGGTAAAATGCAGCTTGCGGGCAGCGCGGAACAGGGCGTCGTGTGGCTCTGGCTCCATAGAGGGCGGCATGCTTCCAGCGTCGCTTCGACATCGACCAGCGCGATCGTAAGAGGGCGATAGTCGAGTTCGCCGGGTGCGTGGCTCACTGCCACATCGGCATCGGAAAAACGTCGCCCGTCGCGATAGGCTTCGAAGATTTCACCGATGCCCGTCATGCCGAAGGCCGCGCATTCCGCAGCCCTCAACGCCCCATGCTGGCGGCGCCGAGGACGGAGACACCACTCGTCAGCGCATGCAGGATTTCCTTGTGCCAGACGGCGGCGCAATCACCATAAAGGCCATCGATCAATGCGATGACGCGGTTACCCTGCCGAACCGCATCGAAAATATCGCCGCAGGCGGCCGGTCCGCGAAGATCGAGGCCGGAGAGGTGGTCAGGGGCAATGCCGTGGATGGACGGGCCTGCAAAAACGACGGGCTTCATCAAAGCCCTCCGATGTTGAGGAGGCCGTCGAGCGTCCGTTGCGATATCTGTTGCAGGCCGCCACCGGCCGGGGAGAGGCCGCTTGCCATAACCCGCACGACATGCAGGCCGGAGACGCCGGTTTCCAGGGGAATACGTAGATATCCTCGATGCCGCCGGCGAACAGACGTTCCGCAAGCTTTTGCCATCGCGGCAAAGACGGATCGCCATGCGCAAGATCGAGATTGACCGGGGCCGTTTCCACCGGTCGCGCTGCCGAGGCGGAAGGCCCCGGGGAAAACATGTCCCGCTGATAGCGCAGAGGAGAGAGGTCATCCCTTGCGCCGCTGATATCCGTTAATCGCGACTGTATCGCCTCCAGCAATGCCGCAACGGCAGCATCATAGGCGCTCGGCCGGCAGGCGGCGCCCGCAGCACTGCGTGTCGCAAGACCGTCCTGCGCGTGGATGGACCGGGGCAGGCTCGCCATCACCACCGGCACGCCGAGCGCATTGGTAAGGTCGAAAAAGGATGGCGGCAGTCCGATATCCGCGAGGCGTTGAACGAGCGCGTCGAAGGAGGCGTGGACGCCGGGGGAAACAGCACCGGTTGCGGGGCAATAGTGCGGGTTTCGAAGGTATCGACGAGAAAGCAGGCGTCGTTTTCAATGAGTTCGAGAAGAGCGTGGAGAAACGCATGGTCATGGTCGAAACCGGCGGCAAGACCCTGTGAACTCATGAGGAAGGCTCGGCGGTCCCAGGGGAAATCCGCCCGGAAATCCATGCCGACGAGTTCATAAGGGGCGAAAATCTCCCTTTGCTGTCGTATGGAAGTGCCCTTTACCCAGGCGCGCTCGTTTTGCAGGTTGAGCATGTCCGGGTTGACACGGCCGACCGTCTCAAAAGGAACGAGCGGAACGCCCTTGTCGCGCATGTCGCGAATGGAGCCGAAAACGGCGATATGTTTACGGGTGTCTTCGGCGACGGCACCTTCGATCGCTTCCATGATTGCCGAAAGCCGGGCCTGCTCCGCGACAAGTCCCTTGCCCTGCGAGACCGACAGGCCGCGTGAATTGGGTCGCGTCGCGAACCAGACGGGTATGCCGATAATATCGAGACCGGTCACATCACCAACACGGGTAATCCCGAACCGCCGAAGCAGCTCGGGATCGAAGAACGAAGCGTCCGCATGTCTTGAAGCCGCTGTCGCTGAATTGGGAGCACCGGCAGCGGTCAAGGCTGCGGGACCCTCATCAGGGTGCCGCGTTGGTGTCGTCGGCCAGGATGGCGTCGAACAGTTCGCCGGTGATGGAGCCCGCCGGTCCGACAGCCTTCAGTGCGGCCTCGATCGGAGCCTGCACCATGCGGTTGAAATCCCAGCCGGCATCGACCACTTCGCCGATGAAGGCGAAATCGGCCTCGGAAACCACGGCGCCACCGGCGACGAGGGCTTCGATGCCCTGGATCTGGACCTGATCCAGTTCAGCCTCGGGCTGACCGTCCTGACGAACGAGCATGGCCTTTGCAGCCGCTGCAACGCGGGCATAACCATCCACACCGGGATGGCTCGCTTCATAGGCGGCAATCGTCTCATGCGAGACGGACGCAACCCGGAGCGGCGCCGTGCGAATGAAGAGAACGCCGAAGTCCTTTTTTCCGACAATGAAGAAATGCGAGGACATAATATCTCCTATTTGATCCCAGCTAATCGAAGTGCGTGATAGAATTTTTCATTCGCTATCGGGTCGCGGTCTGGAGACAGACTGCTGATCTCCCTCGCCGACATACCCGGATAGTTTTCCTGAAGCCTGCTGCCCGTTTCCCGGGCGGCGGCCAAATCTCCGTGCAGCGCATGGCTTGCGGTCAAGACCCGCAGCGCCGGCTCGTCATTTTCCATGCGTGCGCATAATTCCACCGCCGTGCCGTAATCCTCGCGCTTGAATGCGATGCTGGCGCCCGCCCACCAGTAGATGTCGGGCGCAAGCGGGTTGAGGTCTATGGCCTGCTGAAACTTCTCCCAGGCGATCTCGGCATCGCCGAAATGGGCGAGCGCATCGGCGTGCTGGAGCAAAAGGTCGGCGGAGTTGGGCGCAAGCGCCTCCGCCTCGAAGAATTTTTCGGCGGATATGTCGAAATCGCGTTGATAGAGCGCCACCACGGCGCACATCCAGTGGCCAACGCCAAGCGCAGGGTCGATTTCGACGGAGGCGTCGGCCTCGGCCTTGGCGCGGTGCAGCAGGTGGGGGTCGTTGCCGCCCAGCATCAGCCATTCCAGCTGCAGGCTCTGCGCCACGCGGGCGCGGGCAACCGCCATGCCGTGGTCGATATCGACCGCCTTGCGGAACATCGAGCGGGCTCGCCGCAACAGCGGCAAGTCACATTTGCCGCGCAGAAGCTGCTGGCCCTCCAGCAATTGCCGGTAGGCCTCGCCGCTGTGGTTGCGGTCGGGCTCCACCTGAAGACGCTCGATCTCGCGGGCAAGGGCTGCGGCCACCTGTTTGGACAGCAGCCGGAAGGCGGCGTGAATCTGCCGTTCGGTCAGGACCGCTTCCAGCGACCAGACGATTTCGCCGGTCGCTTCCTCGATCAGCGCAACCGACATGCGGGTATCGTCGAAAACCGTCGACATGATGCGGTAATCCGCCCGCAACATGGCGTAACTGTCGTCGGTCCGGTCGCGCGTCAGTGCAAAGGTACTGTGCGGTGAAAGGACGGTGAAGGTCCGGTATCGAACCAGGCTGTTGGCGACATCCTCGATGAAGGCCTGCATCACCGGTGAGCCCGGCAGCCCGTCCACCCGCGCCGGCCGGCTAAAGGCGACGCGTGGTTTTGCCGTGGCTTTCCGTCGGCTGCTCTCGTCCGGCTCGGTGGGGGCGGCTATCGTCGAGACGAGACTTTGTATCCTCCGCCGCAGCGCCACGGTTTCTGCTTCCGGAGAGCGCTCTTCCTGTCGCAGCTGTTCCAGTAGAAGCTGGAAAATTCCCTCGCAGGCGCTGGTGTTTCCTATCCGCGCATAGGCTGCCATGGCGGCGCGGTAGGTTTCTTCGCGCTCCGGCTCGATCTTGCGCGCGCATTCGACAAGCCTGGCAATATCGTTCGAACTGGCACGGCCGAAGCGCGTCAGCTCCTCCAGCAGTTGCACATAGCTTGAAAAGAACAGGTCCCTGAGGCGGCGTCGCTCCGACAGCAGCCAGAGGTAGAGATGATCCTGCCCGGTCTCCAGCCCCTCCAGCAATTCGCCGCCGAATTCAAGCAAGGCGTGCAGCCGTCGCATCGGCTCTTCGGCCCTTGCACCGGCAAGGAAGATCGCAAGGTCCGTCCTCTGAGCGAGCTTCCCGGCCTTCAGATCGTTGCCTTCGGTCAGAAGGATGGCTTCGTCCCCGTTGGAGAGCTTCTGAAGGCGCAGAATGAGCTGCCGCAGATTGCCAAGAGCCCTTTTCTGCTCGACATTTTCCCATAGCAGCGATGCGGCGTGCTGGCGGGACAGGGACTGGTTCGGAGCAAGGATAAGGGCGGCGGTAAGGGCAAAACCCTTGGACGGAAAAAAGGCGTCCCGCACCGCTTCACAGCGCGGGGTTCCAAAAAGCCGGATCGATATCAGTTCAGCGTTCCCAGCCACTTTCGTCCCCTCATGAATCACCATCTAACAACGTGCCCGGGAAATTGAAAGTCATCATAGCGTTCCATTTGACGCTGGTGTGACGCGGCCTGGCTATTGTCGCAGACAGAAGCGTGAATGACGGGCGGAAAACAGCGAATATGCAGCGGGCAGGCAGCGGGAATTTTCGAAATTGATAGCGTTTAACGGAAGCTACATGGCGTTCGAGCCGCGTATCGAACCTTACCAGCGTGCCGACGACGTCGGTTATGCGGTCAGCGAATTCATGTGGTTCAAGGGCCGGCCCTTCTATCCCGTCTCGGCGCTGGTTCACGCGAAAGTTGCCCATGCCAGGCTGTCGGCGCAGAAAAGTGACGATCAGGACGAAGACAATCTCGATATTCTTTTCCGCATGCCGGTCGTGGCGGGCGGTCATTTTTTCGAGATCGTCCTGCGTTCGAACGAAGGCACATCTTACGGCGGCTGGCTGTGGGGGAAGAGCTGGAGATCCTGAACGAGTTCGTCAACGGCTATCGCGTTCTGGCGGGGAAGTTCGACGACAGGTTGATCCGGTTCGAATATTCAAAGCGGTTTCAGCGCTACCGGACAGCCGAGCCGCTGCCGGTGGAAAAATCCGTTTTCCTGATCCAGCGGGAGGCCAAGCCTTACGCGGGAAAAAGGGAAATTCCGGGAAGCCCGGCACGGTAATCGCCCGGGGGTCGCCTATCCGTTCAGGGGAGCGGAAAGGCGTGGGGAAGAGGTGGTTCGACAGGTACTGCGCAAACTGCGCGCAGCACAAGCATGCCCGGTAAAGCCATGGCTTTATCGGATGTCTCGGGGTGAATTTTTTATTTTTATTGTGTGGAAAATTATGATGCCCAATAGAGGTAACATGCGTAACAGGCGGGTGTCATCGCAACTTGTCGCGGTGAATTGCGCCCCAGGCGACGAGGTGCTTTCCATTGAGGAGAGCGCCGACGACAAGCCGCGCCCATTCGTTCCGAATGACAGGCTTCATGTCGTAAGCGAACCGGTTTCCAAGACTGTATTCAGGTCTCGCCCGTCGGAGAGCCGGGTGGGAGAAGACACATTTCGGGTGACGGAAATCAGCAACACGGTCATCGACGCTGATATCAGGGTCGCGAAATGGGCCTGGGCGGCGCTGGTGATCGCGCATTGCGGGCTGATCTATTTCATGGTGCAAAATCTCGGGTGACCCGGGAACATGCTTCACCCTTCAGCCGGCGTCGCTGACACCATGCAGGATCATCGCCGCGGCACCGAAGGCCACGGGATCTGTGGCCACCACTTCCGGCAGCAGGATTTGCGGCTGTATCACGCTTGCGCCGTTGAACGGGTCAGAGCGTTCGTAGTCCAGCCATTGCGCCAGCCTCTCGCGCACGATCCTCGGTAAGGTGCCGCCGACGAAGATGGCGGTGGGCGCCAATATGGCGCTGACGGCGAAGGCGAGACGGGCGACTTCGGGGCCTGCCCGCTCAAGCCATGCATCAAACACGGCGGGATTGCGCGACAGATAATCCGTCCAGACCTCTGGTGCGCGCCCCGAAGGTTTCTCACCCACATGCTCGAGACACCATGCGGCCAGATCTTCGAAAGAGGGGCGCGATGCGCCGCGGCCGCGCAGGGCGCCGATCTCGCCGGCATTGCCGAGATAACCGCGAAAAAGCTCGTTCTTGATGATGATGCCGCCGCCGATCCCTTCTGACAGATAGAGATAGGCGAAGTTTTCATGCCCGGCCGTGTTGCCGAGCGTGAGTTCGCCCATGGCGGCGGCATTGGCATCGTTTTCGATGATGACCGGGCAGCGCAACGCCTCGCGCAGCATGGCGGAAAGATCCGATCCCGCCCAGGAAATCACCTCCTCGGCAAGATCGAGCGACATGGCTTCCTTGCGAAAGCGGGTCGGCATGGCGATCGCTGCGCCGATGAGATCGCTTCTATTGATCGCGTTTTTCGCAAGCAGTTGCTCGGACCCGTCCTGAAGCGCCCGCTGAACATCCGAGAATGCACCATAGGAACCCCGCAGCTGCAATTCGCCGACGATCTCCCCGCCGAAATTCAGGAGCGTCAACATCACCGAATAACGGTTCGCGTGCGCGCCAAGGGCGTAACCGACATTTTTTTTGAGCGTGAGGTCTATATGCGGTGCACCGCGACCTTCCTGCCGGCGTGCGCCCTCCTCGATAATGCCACGCTGAAGCAGATTGCGTGTCATCATGCTGACGGCTGCCGGGGTTATGTTGCAGTACTCGGCAAGCTCCACGCGCGAGGCCGAGCCCTTGCGCCTGATATATCCCAGAAGCGCGCCCTGTGTTGCACCGATGCCGGTCAGGTCGCCGTTTCGTCTGTCACTCAATGTTCCGCTCTCCCAGCCTTATCTCCGGAAATGTCATAAAGCTGTAAATTAAGCAACTTAATTAAATAATCAGTTTCAACGGGAATGGATCCTATGTTCAAGTCTCTCTCCTTGGCGGCGACGGTCGCTCTCAGCGCGCTTTTGCCGGCCGTTGCCTTCGCCGAAGACATCAACATCAAGCTCTGGACGCTTGCCGACAAGAACGCGCCAGGCCGTGTCACCAACATCGAGGCCGCGGCTGGTATTATGAACGCGCAGTTCAAGGCCGCAGGCGTCGACAAGCGCATCGTCATCGACATCAATAACAGCAGCGTACAGGGCTGGGACGCCTTCGCGCTCGATACGCTGAAGGCGTTTTCGGTGGGGCAGGGGCCGGATATCTACGTTCTGCCGCATGAGTGGATCGGCCAGTTCGCGCAGGACGGCTATGCGATGGCGATGGAAGGCAAGATCGCTGCCACCCCGTGGGTTTACGGCGATATTCTGCCTGTCCTGTGGGATTCGGCCAAGGCGACGGACGGCAAGATTTACGGCATTCCGCAGGACGCGGAGATCCGCATGTTCTTCTACAACAAGGACA
The DNA here is from genome assembly GCF_010669145.1 of Rhizobium oryzihabitans. Classification (NCBI taxonomy): domain Bacteria; kingdom Pseudomonadati; phylum Pseudomonadota; class Alphaproteobacteria; order Hyphomicrobiales; family Rhizobiaceae; genus Rhizobium; species Rhizobium oryzihabitans. The sequence continues at coordinate 637,200 of NZ_CP048635.1, read as the reverse complement.
TGCTGCGCAAGATCGGCAAGGATGAAGCCTTCATCGAAGGCCTGCCGGCCAAGGTTGATGCCGGCGAATTCACACTCGATGATCTGACGGCCCTGTCGAAGGAAGTGGTTGACGGTAAGGCCGCGCAATACGGCATGCTGCACCGTCCGAATGTCGGCATCGATTATCTGATGGTATTTCAGTCCTATGGCGTGAAGTTCATGGACGAAAAGACCGGTAAGCTGATGTTCCCCAAGGCTGAGATGGCCAAGGCGCTCGGCTGGTACGAGCGTAACGCCAAGCAGGGCGTGACCCCGGTCGACAACACGGCCATGAGCTGGGAAGCCATCCAGACCGCATTCAAGCAGGAGAAGGCCTTCATCTTCCACCAGGGCGTATGGGCGGTTGCCTGGCAGGTGGGTGAAAAGAACGGCGCGACCTGGCCGACCGATGGCGAGGGATATTTCAACAAGATCGGCTGGATTTCCGCACCGGCTGCCGAAAAGGGCGGCAAACCTTCCAACCTGTCGCACCCGCTGCTCTACACCCTCAATCCGAAGAGCAAGAATGCCGACATCGCCGCCGATCTCGTGGCGCTCGCGACATTGCCCTATTTCAACAACGAGCATGCCGTGACCTCCTATCACACGGCGATCAGCAACGCCCAGACGGCGATGCCGAAATATCGCGACAACTGGGTTCTTTCCGCCGCGTCGCCGATGATGAAGGATGCGCAGTTCGTGCCCAACCACACCAAGTTCGGCAGCTATAACAAGGTGCTGTTCAGCGGTCTGCAGGCGGTTGAGACCGGCAAGATGACGGCTGCGCAGGCGGTTGATTTCATCGCCGACGAACTCGAACTGCAATTCGGTGCGGAGATCGAAATCCGCGAAGCCGCAAGCAACTGAGTTTGCCCGAAACCACGCCGTCCGGCTTTGCCGGGCGGCTTTTCCGCGTTTCCCACCGGTATATCGTAATGTCAAAATTCCAGCTTCGGACGCGTCGTCCGGCCCGGCCGATCTTTTATCTGGCGCCCGCACTTGTCCTGCTCGGCCTGTTCTTTCTGACCCCGATCGTCGTCAATCTGGTGATCGCCTTTACCGATATGGGCGCAAATCTGAAGGTCGGCAAATTCACGGTCGAGAATTTCCAGCGCATGGTCCAGCGTGACATGCGCCTGCCGATCGTGCTTCTGACGACGCTTGTTTATGTCGGCGCGACACTGTTCCTCTTCAATATCGGCCTTGGCGCGCTGCTGGCCGTCACGACGACGGCGATACCGGACCGGCTCGGCAATTTCTTTCGCGGCCTGTGGCTGCTGCCGCGCATGAGCCCGGCCGTGCTTTATGGCGTGCTGTGGATATGGATCGCCGATCCGACCTCTTCCGGCCTGCTCAACCAGTTTCTCGGCGCGCTCGGCGCACCCGCTCTCAACCTGCGCAATGACTTTCCGCTGCTTCTGGTGGTCGTGGCGAACGGCGTCGTCGGTGCGTCCTTCGCCATGGTCATCCTCACATCGTCCATCCGCTCCATACCCTCGCATCTGGCCAATGCGGCGCGTGTGGATGGCGCCAGCGAATGGGGCGTGCTTCGCCATGTCGTCGCACCGGCGCTTTCGGCTCCCATCCGTTTCATCACGCTCTATCAGGCGCTTTCGCTGCTGACGACCTATGAATACATCCTGCTGATCACCGGCGGTGGCCCAGTCTACGACAGCACGACCTATGCGCTCTATATCTACCGGCGCGCCTTCGAAAACGGCGCTTACGCCTATGGCGCGGCACTGGCACTCGGCCTGATGGCCATCGGCGTTGCGGTGACACTCGTCCAATGGCGTCTCAGCAACATGCGCTCGACCTTTGCTCCCGCCAAAATCGAGGTACTGTGATGACGCTCGCCCACTCCCATGCGCCTGCCCGTAACAGGCGCGCGCTTGATCTGAAGCCGGACTGGACGCGGCTGGAAAGGCGTAGCCTCGCCCATCGCGCCGGCTTTATTCCCGTTATCCTCGTGTTCCTGACGGTGGTCTCGGTTCCGGTTCTCCTGCCCTATCTGTGGCTGTTGGTGAAATCGCTGACGAGTTCCGACGACAATCTCAGCCGGCTTGTGTTGTGGCGCAGCGGCGCAATCGCCGCTTTTGCTTATGGCGGGGCGATAGCGGTCGCACTTTTCTCCGCGCGCCTGCGCAATCCCGTGCTGTTGTGGCTGGCATTTGGCGCCGTTGTTGCAGCACTCGTTTTCGTGCTGGTGCTGCCGCATCTGACCATCGAGAATTATAGCTTCCTGTGGAGCCGCGATATCGAGAAAACCGGCACCACGCGCATGGCGCTGATGCCGTCGATCTGGGCTGCGATGCGCAATTCGCTGCTGTTTGCCGCTTCCCAGACCCTGATCGTCGCGCTGGTCGCCACGCCTGCCGCCTATGCGCTGTCGCGCTTCACCTTTGCCGGGCGTGAAAATGTGCTGCGCGGCCTTCTGTTGCTGCATGCATTTCCAGCACTCGCGCTCACCGTCGCGATCTTCGTGCAGCTGCATTACATGGGCCTGCTCAACAATCTCTTCGGCGTGGTGCTGGTGATGAGCGCGCTGGAGCTGCCGTTTGCGATTTTCGTTCTCAAGGGCTTCTTCGACAACGTTCCCTGGGACATTGAAATGAGTGCCGTCACCGATGGCGCGACCCGCTTCCAGGCTTTTAGCATGGTGGTTCTGCCGCAGGTGAAAAGCGGACTGATCGCGGTCGCCACTTTCACGTTTCTGCGCGGCTGGGAGGAATATGTCTTCGTCCAGACGCTGCTCATCGAAAAAAGCCAGATGACGATGAGCCTCTATCTCTTCTTCGTGGCACAGGACAGCGTCGGCGTGAATTACGGCATGATCGCCGCCGTCGGCATCATCTATCTGCTGCCTGTGCTGATCATTTACATCTTCACGCAGAAATACATCACCCAGATGAGTTTCGGCGGGATCAAAGGATAATCGCCATGGCCAGGATCACTCTTACCGACGTCACAAAAAGCTGGGGCGACACCAGGGTTCTGCAACCGATGACGCTCTCCATCGAAGATGGCGAATTCGTCGCCGTTCTCGGCCCATCGGGATGCGGAAAGTCGACCACGCTGTTCCTGCTCGCCGGGCTCTACGCGCCGACTGGCGGAGAGATCGCCTTTGACGGCCATAACGTCAATCGCATCGATGCGCGCGACCGCAATGTCGGTATCGTCTTCCAGTCCTATGCGCTTTATCCCAACCTGACGGTGCGGCAGAACATTGCCTTTCCGCTGCGTTTCAAGAATGTTGCGCGCGAGGAAGCGGCGCGGCGGGTGGAGGAGGCGGCAAGCCTCGTGCAGATCAGCGCGTTACTCGACCGGCGGCCCTCGCAGCTTTCCGGCGGTCAGCAGCAGCGCGTGGCGCTCGCCCGGGCGCTGGTCAAGGAACCCAACATCCTCCTCCTGGACGAGCCGCTTTCCAACCTCGACGCAACGCTGCGCATTACCATGCGCGCCGAACTCAAAAGCCTGCAGAAACGGCTTAAGATCACCACGCTGATCGTCACCCATGACCAGATCGAGGCGATCACCATGGCCGACAGGATCATCTGCATGAACAATGGCGCGGTCGCCCAGATCGGCACGCCTGATGATCTTTATCGCCGGCCCGACAATCTGTTCGTGGCCGGCTTCATCGGCACGCCGCCGATGAACCTCTTGAAGGGATGGGCGCAGGGCGGGCAGTTGCAGATTGGCGATGCCTTGCTCGATCTCGATGGTCCTTGCGACGGTGAGGTCACCTTTGGCCTGCGCCCGGAGGATATCGCCCTCATTCAACCCACGGAAGCGCTGCTTTCGGGGCAGGTCACCACCGTCGAGCCCATGGGGCGCGAGGTGTTCTACACGATCGACACGCCCGCAGGCGTGATCCACGCGCTTGAATATGGCGAGACCATACGCCACTCGCCGGGAGATCATGTCGGGATCAGCTGCAAATCCGGCCTGACACTCGTGTTCGAAGCCAACGGCAACCGCATCGCTGGACTTCACGCCGATCTTTCCCACCATTCGACCGTTCCGGCGCGGGAGCCGGAGCCCGTAAACTGACAGGACTTACCATGCCCAAAATCGTCTCCCACCGTGGTGCCAATCAGTTCGCACCCGAAAACACCTTTGCCGCTGCCGACCTCGCCTTGCTGCATGGGGCCGATTATATCGAGCTTGACGTGCGCGAGAGCGCAGACGGCGTTCTTTATGTTTTCCACGATGAAACGCTGGACCGCACCACCGACGGCACGGGCCCGATCGGCCACGCCCTGTCGAGCGAGATCGATGCGCTGGATGCCGGCGGCTGGTTTGGTGAAAGCTTCAAGGGTGCGATTGTACCCCGGCTCGATGCTTATCTGCGCCATTTGCGCGGCCGCTGCGGTGTCTATGTCGAGCTGAAATATTGCGATCCCGTTAAGGTGGCAGCGCTGGTGCGCGGCCTCGGCATGATGCGCGATACCTTCTTTTTCTCTTTTTCCGAGGAAATGCGCCGGGGCCTGGCCGCCGCTGCACCGGATTTCCGCAAGATGATGACGCTCGACATCGCCAAGTCGCCCTCTCTGGCGGCGGCGGTGCATCATGCCTCGATCATCGAGATCACGCCGGAACAGATGCGCAAGCCCGGCCTTGTCGAGGCATGCCGCAACGCGGGTCTCGAGGTCATGGTTTATTATGGGGGCGATGATGTCGACCTTCATAAGGAGATCGCATTGGCCGGGGTAGACTATGTCAACGTCGACCGCCCGGACCTGTTCGACACGGTGCGGCGTGCCGCGCGGCTGCCTGAACTCGCATAAACTTCTTTACATCTGGAGATGATGACATGAGCAATCTTATTGGTACCGGTTTTAACGCCGGCTCGGACGACGGCGAACTGGCCACCCTTGAAAACGATCTGCGCGCACTGGCCGATATTGGCTGCGACACCGTTGAACTGGCTGTGACCAGCCTCGATCTGATCGCGGGCGGCCGCATCATCGAGGAGCGCGCCGAACGGTTCGTGTCGCTCGCGAAACAGTTCGATTTCCGCTACACCGTGCACGGGCTGGTGTCCTCCAATTTCATGGATCCGGTGACCTGCCGTTACCAGATCGATGCCGCCAAGGCGCTGGCCGTCCTCTGTGACCGCATCGGTGCCGGCATTCTCGTTCAGCATGGCGGTGCGCTGCGTGCGGACCAGATCGCCGAACGTGCCGATGCCGATGCCCGTGAGCGGGAAGCGCTTTTTGAGCTTGCGGAATTCTGCAAGCCCTACGGCGTACGTATCGCGCTTGAGAATATCTTCTCCACCGAGCCCGGCCAGTATCGCCAGACGCCTGCCGAAGTGGCCGCGACCGTGAAGGCCGTCGGGCACGACAATGTCGTTGCGCTGATCGACTTCAGCCATGCCTATATCGAATCCACCTATCGCGGTCTCGATTTCCGCGAGCAGCTTCGCGCCATGGCGCCGGTCGCCGGCCATCTGCATGTCCACGATTCCTTTGGCCGGCCGCAGGGTTTTTACCAGCCGTATTTCGACCAGGAAAATACCGCGCTTGGCATCGGCGATCTGCATATGCCGCTCGGCTGGGGCGATATCGAATGGGAAAGCATCTTCTCGGAGCTGACCTTCCTGCCCGATACCGTCCTGATGATGGAAATCGGTCGCCGCTACCGGGCCGAACAGCCGGCGAGCCTTGAAACGGCGCGGCGCCTCATGTCGCTCCACGCCGATCGGATGCAGATCGCGGCTGAATAAAGAGCTTCAACAAGGCGCAGCCCCGATAGGCTGAAGCCTGAAACGCCGGCAGTTCTGGACGCGACTGCCGGCGTTGTCGTTCCTTACGCGGCCCAGTCGGAAAGCGAATAGGCCCTGATGTAGTCGATCATCATCTGCGAGCCATCGCTGAAATCACCTGCAGACGGCGTTCCCGCCATGCCGCCGACGGCAAGATTGACGAGCATATACATGGGGTCATGCATGTCGTCGGGCGTATCCGTTTGTGCCACCGCGACATCGTCAAAATACCAGGTGATATGTTCCGCGTCCCATAGCACGCCATAGGTGTGGAACCCTTCCGTGCTCGGCACGCTGACATTGTTGATCACCGATGTCTGTTCGCCCGTCGCATTGGAGTGGGTGGACATGATCAGCGTATTGGGGTTCTGGCCGCGCATTTCCACGATATCCAGCTCCGGCGGCCAGGAACCGTCTTCCGGCAGAAGCCAGAAAGCTGGCCATGCGCCCCGATCGGTCGGCATATCTGCGCGGATTTCGAAATAACCATAGGTCTGGCTGAAGGAGGAATAGGTGTTCAGCATGCCAGACGTATAGTCGTAACCCTCGACCTCGGCGGCGATCGACTGTGGGGTTTCAGCGGCGGTGATGGTCAGCACGCCGTTTTCCACGCTGAAGGGATTGACCTCGGATGTCCCCGCATAAGCGGGGTTGATATACCATTGCGCCTCGCCATTCGTCGTCAGCGAACTTCCCTTTTCCGGTGCCCACCAATATTTGGCGTCCCAGGTTCCCTGATCGCCGCTGCGCAGAGAAAGCGCGTCGAATTCGTCGGCAAAGGTCTGGGTGAGGGATGACCGGTCAAGGCTGAGTTCGAACTGGTCGGCCTGAAGGTCGTCAATGGTGGTTCCGGCAAGCACGACAGCTTCACCATTTGCGAAGTTCAGCCAGAGATCGGTACCCTGTTGGGTGGAGTTGCTGACGAGTTGATCGAAGGATGTGATGCCGTAACCATTCAGCCGAATCGTATCGTTGGCGCTGAAATCCATGATGAGATCGGTGCCGTTGCCGCTGGTAAAAACGAAAGTATCGGCACCACCACCGCCGATGAGCACATCGTTGCCGGCGCCCCCATCGATCGTCTGGCTGCCCGATCCGCCGGTGATGATATTGTCGAGCGAATTTCCGAAAGCATAACGGCCGTCTCCCGTGACCCGCAGATTCTCGAAATTCTCGGGCAGGGTGTAGCTCATCCAGGTGTCGATCGTATCGATGCCCTCACCGGCATTTTCGACGGCGCGATTGATGCTGGAATAGAGATAATAAATATCGTCGCCTGTGCCGCCCGCCATCGTCACGTTGACGGAGCTGTCGCCCCACATGGAATCATTGCCGGCAGTGCCTGTTAGCAGGGGCCGGAACCCGTGGCGGAAAAAAATCCCTGGGAATTGCCGCTGTAATAAAGTGTGTCTCCAAGCGCATTCACTACTGTCCGGGCCATGAACTGTCTCCTGTCCGTTAGCGTTGGCTTCCTCCCTCCTCCTGCGGAACATCCTAACAGGGCAAAAAGCCTCCTGTTAGGGCCAGAAATGAGGGGTGCGTGTGTGCCAGGACAGATTGTGTAAAAGCGTCGATCTGATTAACGGGCGATGTCGCAACCAGCCAGTTCCGCTTCCTCCACGTCCGTTTTTGAACCTGTGGCTGTGTTTCCGCTCTTGCCGCGCTCCACTATGCGGTGGCAGGATTGGACCGAAAAGGAGATGCCTGAGATGGCATCTCATCGGAATGGAGTACGAGATTGAGTGTAGCCTTCACCAAGGAAGACAGTGCCGAAACCGCAGCCGAAACCGTTCTGCCGGATCGGGTGATTTCGCCGCATCCCAATCTGGTGACCGAGGCGGGCCTGAAAGCGCTGGAACTGCAATTGCGGCTGGCGCGTGAGGCCTGCGAGGCGGCCAATGCCGTCGAAGACATCAATGAAAGACGACGACTTTCCGCCAGCCCTCTGCGGGACGTCCGCTATTTCGCGGAGCGCATTCGCGCCGCCCAACTAATGCCGAGCCCGCCCGCAAATGGCATTGTTGCCTTCGGCAGTCTTGTAACCTTCAGCCGCGATGACGGGCGGACGCAACAGTTCCGGATCGTGGGTGAGGATGAGGCCGATCCTGCTGTGGGATCGATGTCCTATGTTTCTCCCGTGGCGCGGGCTTTGATGGGGAAGACGGCTGGCGATGTGGTTAATCTGGGTGGCAGGGAGATTGAAATCATCGAGGTCGGCTAGCGCGCCGGTTTAAGGCTGGAGCCTATGGCCGCCGCTCAAATATACCATTTTGATCGCCTTAGCGCTTGTCGTCCACGCTTTGGTTAGGAGGTCGGATGCCTCAAGCCGCCCAATTTATCCGTGAAGCCTCCTTCATCGCCGCCGCGTACGTTCTGCGTTATCGCGGCCATCCGCATCGCCGAATTCTTCATGAAAAGCCTGAAATCGAGATCGATGAAAGCATAGGCGAGGGCAAGTCCAACATGCGCCATGAAGACAGGATTGAAATTCAGCTCTTCGAACTGGTAGCCGATGATGACCCCAACCGCTGAGTAGGCGAAGAAGCTGACTTTTCGTTTTCGGAAGACGGCATAGATGGTTGCAAAGGCGCTTAGGATACAAAATCCAATGCCGGATGCATAGGCGGTTGCTAGAAAGCCGTTATGAGGCGTGCCGATCGTTGTTATCTTCGACAACTCAGAAATTCTACTGGCAAAGCCGATGCCCAGGGATGATTGAGCATTACCTGGAAACCGCCGGTGATAGTCGTCCATCGTTCTTGTACGTTGTTGCTGCTATTGTTGTCCTCGAAAAAACGTTTCGAAAAAGCTTGCTCTGCGAAGTCGAAAGCGCCCAATGGCAAAACGGCGGCAATGACAAGAGCGGATAAGGCCAAACCGAAATATGTGCTGAGCAGCATCCTGATTGAAAAATTTCTGATGTAAAAATAGAGTCCGATGGCAAGTACCGCAAACACTCCCGACCTGTTGAGCGTGAGGGTAAAGCTGGCCAAGTAAACGACCAAGAATACGGCGAAAAGCGCGGGGCGTCTGCGACGCTCAGCAATATAGGCTGCTGCTGCGCTCGCTAGAGCGAATGCCGGTCCGGCCGTGTTGCCGACGGGCCAAATTCCTCCCGGTTTTTCAAAGCGCAAAAGTAGCGGATTGAACTCGCCCTTAGCCGCAGTCTCCCGTACGCCGGCTTCATCGAACATAAAGGATAGCCCGACGGAGGCGAGTTGGTCATGAATGATGATGTCCAGAAACAGAAGAATCGCCACTGCGATAAAGCCGGCGAAAATTCCCCAGCAGAAAATGTCGAGAAGGTTCTCTTTGAACATCATGTAGGCAAAGAACAGAAAATACACCGCGTAAAAATAAGTCATCGCAGTGGTATAGAATTCGCCGTCACCGCGGTCGTCGGCAAAGAGTGTCGAAAGCGCGAAAAAGACCGTCAGTGGAAGTAGATAAAACAGAATAATCGACGGGGTCAGGCTGCGAATATAGAGCAGGGCGATAGCGGGTAGCGTCAGTAAAACCAGCATATCGGTGATGTTGAGAAATCGCAGGCCGACATTGCTCGTCGCAACATTGCATTGAATGAAAAAACCAATCGAAAAAACAAAGACGGACAGAAAACGGCCGGGAACATTGACTGTTTTTGACGGGTAAAACGGCATCGCCAGGACGAAGCCCGGTAACGGGAACTGACGCGATGTCAGCACATTTGCGCTTAGGGTCATTCGCGGCCTGTCTTTCGATGGCGGACCTGGAGTGGCCCTGTTTGAGGGCGTTATCCCCGCGAGGCTACAGGGGATGACAGTGAATAGTGGTCTTGACAGCATTGCCGCGCAAGATAATTTTCTGTGTTTTTAGCCGCTCAGATTGCCTTTCGGCGATGAACCTTCCGTTACAATTACCCGCTGGATATAATGCGGTTCATTAGAGTTTGGTGGGCTGGTGCCGAAGGCTGGATAGATTTGCAGGTATAGGCCGAAACCGCTGGGGCTAAGGTCGGGGTCGATGGCGATCTCATTGGCGACGGCCCACATCCAGCCACTATTACTGAGGGCGTTCATTCCGCCAAATTGCAGGGCTGCGGCATTGATCGTACGGGATGTGCCTCCGCTTTTCACAACCAGGACAACAAAGGGTGGGCGTTGCCCCTCGGAGTATTTGTAAAGCACCGCAAATGAAACGGTTTTGCCAATCATCGCCGCCGCTTCGGTATTGCGGAAGTAGCGAAGTAGTCCGACGGTCTGGTTGCCATTCGCACGCAGGGCGAGGCTATGGGCGAAGGCGGGAGAAAAGGTGACATCGGCGGCTCTGGTAACAGAACCCGGCGCGTTCAGGCTCCAACCCGTCGGAACCGAGCCTGACCAATCGGTGAAATCGCCGTTGGCGATGAGATTCGTGGCGGGAAGCCTCGGCCAGCAAGGGGTCTGAAAGCCGCTGTCGGGCGCAGACGCCAGATAACAACCGAACAAGGTTCGGGCGATGAGCCGAGAGCCGGCATCGTTCGGATGAACATTGTCCCGGTAAAGCGCCGCGTCCTTGCCATTCGCCACAAATGCCGCATGCGTATCCACCAGTGTGAGGTTCGGATGAGACCGGGCGACATCGAGGATCGCTTGATAGACTTTGTCGTAACCCGTGTTATCGCGCCAGGGATTTTGTGTGGTGATGAGTTGGGGAGCGCCAGGCCATTGCCATTCTGTCATGCCCAGCGGCCCGAGCAGGGTGGATCGCCCTGAACTCAGGATGCCGCCGGGTGCCTCGAAGCTCTGCATATTGTGTCCATGATGCATGATGCATACGTCGGGGCGTGGAATTTTCAGCGCTGCCGCCCGTTGTTCCGCGAGCATGTAAGCCGCCGTCCCGCCTGGCAGTGCCGCGAGATAGACCGTGAGCGTCGGGCCATCGCCGGCGCGCAGCGTGACCGGTTCGGCGTAGGCTTTCGGTCCGGTGGGCGCATCTGTCTGCCATTCGGCCCATCGGTACACCACCACCTTCATATCGTGCAGTTCGCCAAGCATCATGGCAAATTGCTGGAACGGTCCGGCATCAGCATAGGCTGTGCTGTCGCCATTCACGAAGATCGTTGCACCCTGTCCCGCGGTCAGACGAGCGCGCAACGGCGAGAGAGCGTTCAAGGCCGGGACCAGGGCGCGCATGTTCCCGGGGACGATGCCGAGCGTTACGCCGATCATGCCGGCACCTCTTCCGTTCCCGTTCTATATATGCATATGTTATGTTTGAGCGCAGTCATCGGTCGTTCTCCTGGTCTGGCCGCAGGATAACCCTGCCGTAAGATCCGGGGAAAAACGCGAAGAACCTGAGCGTATAAATCTGAACGTCACGCATTTTTCTTTGAATTCTTTTAAAATACAAAAATAGAATATTTTTCTTTTATTTTAAGTGGGCCGGATTTTTGATCCACATAAAGGTTTAAATGTCATTTTTTTTAAACGTAAGCAAGCATTGTCGTTCATACACTGAAGCTCATGATGAAGATATGCCTTTCGTCACCGATCATTTTGGTGTTGCTCGCGGTCAGCCTGTTCTTGCCCGCAATGATGGGCAATTGCCAATTGCGTGCTGCGACACGCTGCAGGTGACGCCATGACATCCGCTCTTTTTGTCAGCCATACCGGTGAGAAGGGCGGCGCTGAGCTTTTTTTGACGGATCTGGTCAAGGCCGGGCCGCATTCCTGGCGCGCCTGCTTTCTCAGCGGCGGCGCCGCCGCGGATGATCTCGAGGCCTCCGGGCGGCCGCCGATCATGTTGTCCGCCGGCAAAAAAATGCTGTCGATCCGCCGTGATTCATCGATTGGTTCAATGCTGCGTGGAGCAGCCGACGTGGTAGCCGTCGCCTGGCAACTGAGCCGGGAGGCGAGACATTACGACGTCATCTGCGCCAATTCGCAAAAGGCGCTTTTTGTCTGTGCGCTTGCAGCAAAGCTCAGCCGCCGCCCGCTCGTCTGGGTTTTGCATGATATTGTCACCGATCCAGCCTTCAGCGCTGCCAATCGTCGCGCGTCGCTGGCATTTGCGCGCCTTTTTGCGAGGGTGGTTGCGGTCAACTCGCAGGAAACGGGCAGGGCTTTCATCGAAGCTGGCGGTGAGGCAGATAAGGTCCGCATCGTTTACAATGGCTTCGACCCAGCAAAGGCCGCCACTTATGATGCCGGCAAGGCCGCGCGGCTGCGCGCGGAATTGGGTCTTGGCCCCGAGCCTGTCGTCGGGTTGTTCGGCCGGCTGAGCGAATGGAAGGGGCAGCATATCTTCCTGGAAGCAATTGCGGCGATGGATGGCGCTCAGGCCGTCATCGTCGGTGGGCCGCTGTTCGGGCAGGAGGCCTATGAGGCGCGTATCCGCGACCAGGCATCCCGTCTCGGTCTGGATGGTCGTGTCCGCTTCCTCGGCTTCCGTTCGGACGTTCCCGAGCTGATGGCAGCGATGGATGTGGTCGCTCACACCTCGATTGTTGCCGAACCGTTCGGCCGGGTCGTGGTCGAGGCGATGATGTGTGGCCGGCCGGTTGTCGCTACACGCGGCGGCGGCGTTACCGAAATCATTCGCGATGGTGAGACGGGTCTTCTCGTGCCGCCGGGCGATGCTTCGGCACTTGCTGCGGCACTCGGGTGCACCCTGTCGCATCCGGCGCTGGCAGAAAGGCTGGCGCAGAAGGGGCGGGAAGATGTAAGCCAGCGTTTTTCGCTGGAGGAGACCTGCAGAGCGGTTTCCGCGCTGCTGGCTGAAGCGGCATGAAGCCCCCGATGCGCATTCTCGTAAACATGCCGAGCCAATATGGTGGCAAGGCTTCCGGCGTCGCCCGCGTTACCTTCAGCCTGCTGGAGCAGCTTTTAGAGCAAACGCAGGACGATTATATTCTGCGCTCTCCCTGGACGCGGGCGCAACTTCCAGAAAGCCTGCGCGACAGCCGTCTTCAATTGATGGAAACTCCGCGGCCGCGTATCATGGTTTTCGATGTGCTGCGTCAGGCCGTGGCCTTGCCTGCACTTTGCCGCCGGCACCGTATTGATGTGCTGTTCAACGCCGATCCTTTTGGAAGTCCCCTCGGCGGCAAACGACGCGTCACGCTCGTTCATGATCTTTATTTCAAGACAATTCCCGAACAGATCGGCTGGCGGGCGACCTTGACGACCGATTTCATTTTCCGCCTGATGATGGCCGGTTCGGATCGCGTCACTTGCGTGTCCGAAGCGACACGAAGGGATTTGGCGCGCTTTTATCCCTCTGCCGCCAGCAAAAGCCTGACCATTCACTCCGACAGCACCTTGAAGGTTGATCCGGAGGCTGTAAACGGGCCGTCGCCCGTTGCCGGGCCTTATATACTGGCGGTCGGAAACGCGACCTCCAACAAAAACTTCACCCTTCTGGGCAAGGCATTTGCGGTGCTTGGCAAGGCAAGGCCGGATTTGCATGTCGTGCATGTGGGCCGCGACGATGCGGAGGAAATCGGCAATGTGCTCGACGACCCGGAATTGAAGGCGCGGCTGATCCGGCTTTCCGGCATAGACGACGGGCAACTGGCTGAACTCTATCGCCATGCCGCCTGCCTTTGTGTGCCTTCGACCTATGAAGGGTTCTGCCTGCCGGTTCTGGAAGCGCAGCAATTGGGATGCCCGGTCGTTTGCTCCAACCGCTCCGCGACGCCGGAGATCGCCGGCAAAGGCGCTCTCACCTTCGATCCCGCCGACCCGGATAGTCTTGTCGCTGCACTTTACCGGCTTTTCCAGGAACCGGGTCTGGCGGACGATCTTCGCCGGGCGGGTTACGAAAACCGCAAGTTATATTCATGGCAGAAGGCGGCGGAGAGCTATGCGCGGCTTTTCCATAATATCTGACGTCTAACGGGCGCGTTTTCGCGTTGGAATCCCATGGCTTATGACCGGATGCTGTCGTGCAGATCCGCATAAAGCGTTTCATAGGCCGCAACCACCCGTTCGGGCGCGACGCCTTGCGAAATCCGCTCTATAGTTTCGGATGTCTCTTTGAGAAGCGAGGGGTTGCGCATCGCTTGGGTCATGCGTGCGGCGAGTTCAGCGGCATTGCCGGGCGTAAACAGACGCTCCGGTCTGTCCCTGCCGATCTGTTCTGCAACCCCGGCGAGATTGGCACCGATGACGGGAACGCCGCGCAGAATGGCCTCCGCGACAGTGCGCCCGAAAGCCTCCGGCCACAAAGGCGGTACGATAAGGCAATCTATGCCCGCGAAAAAACTATCGGCATCGACATAGCCGGGGAATTCGACGGGTAGGTCGGCGCACTTTTGCCGATAGGCTTCGATGCCGCCTGGTGCCCGGCCTGCCATGACCAGCCGCCAACCCTGTGTCGGTAAAAGCCGCAAGGCCTCCATCAGCAGGTCTGCGCCCTTTGGCGCCTCGATGCGGCCGAGATAGCCGAAAACAACCGGCTCATCCGGCCTGCGGGGAATGCGCTCACTCTGTGAAGCCGGCGGCGTTATGGCGTTCCAGATCACCACGCGGCGGTTTTCGGGCACATCAGTGAAAAAGCCGGCCTTCACATGACGCTCGACAATATCGCGACCGACACCGGCGACAGCATCGACGGCGCATTGGCAACGACGGTGTAGATAGGAAAAGGTGCGGCATTTTTTGCTGCTTCCGTCGCAAATATGCCCGTCGTGATACAGGGATCCATTGGTGCACATGCTGGTGAAATCATGCAGGGAATGAACGAGCGAAATGCCGCGCTTGCGGATCATCGGCCAGATCAACGGTGTCAGTTCCGACAATGAATGGGTGTTGACGATGTCTGGACGGAAATCATCAATGACAGCCGCAAGCCGGCGCACGAGGCGCGGGTCCAGTTGCACGGCGATTTTATAATATTTGCGCTTCCATCCCGGCTGCTGCTCCCAGTCGCCGATAAAAAACGGTGTGGTGTGTCCTAGTCGATGAATGGCGAAACCATCGCGCAGCTCCACAGCCTCCTGTTTCCGGGAGATTGCAGCCACCGCAACCGCGTGTCCCTTTTCCGCCAGACCGCGTGCAAGGTCCTCCACGAATATCTCCGCGCCGCCGACCCGATCAGGAGAAAATAGCGATGTTACCTGCAATATCCGCATACCAATTTCTCGCGCCTATCTGGTTCTGCAATTACTACAACTATTTCGCATCGCCGGAATATGGACCATGTCTCGGCTCCACGACTGCTAAAACGCGGTTTTCAACGTCTCATCCTGACCGACTACACCCGCCATTGCCGGGTCGGCTGAAGATTGTCTGCGCCGCCGTTCGTCCCGCTCCACTCCGGGTGGGCGAAGGCAAAGAGTGACGATGGGGGCAAGGAAGGCGGCATAGGCCATGGCGAAGCCGGGCACCTGCAGCGAAAAATCAAGTGTCGAATGGAGTATGACGAGCAATAGTCCGGCAAGGCCGAGATGGGAGGCGTAACGATAGCTTTTCCGCCTGCGCGCCCCGCGAATAAAAATAACCAGTTGGGCAAGCACAAAAAAAGCCGCGTAAAAGGGGAAGGCGATGCCGAGTGTCAGCAGGCCTTCGGCATAGACATTATGGGCATGGGTGACGACGGCATCCACGCCGCATTGTGCCGCATGATAAGGCGCATAGGTTTCCGCAAAACTCGCAAGACCTGACCCGAAGGGCCAATTGTCGGCGATGGCCCGCATGATGCCCGGCATGTAGCAGAAGCGCATGTCGTCTTCCACACGCGTTTCCATGCGAAGCGCCACCCGGCTGGCGAAAAGCGAGAACAGGGCGATGGCGATGGCGAGCATGAGTGCTGCCCTGCGTTTAAACCCACGTCGCTTACGTCGTGAGGCGGCCGCTTTACGGCCTGTTCTCAAGGGAGCGTTGAACACGGTGAGAAGAATAAGGAGAAGCACCGCAGCGAAGCTCGACATGATCCCCGCGCGCGATCCGGTCAACATCAGGGCGAGAAAGCAAAATGTGGTCAGAACGCCGATGAAGGCGGCCTTGCGAATGAGGCGTTTCTGCTCATCCGGCACCGTCAGGCGGTTGGCCACCAGCGCTCTGATCATTCTCCAGTCTGGAGCCACGAGCCTTTTGTGCAGCAGCGCCACCAGGGTGAGAAGGATGAGGCCGAAGAACGTCGCGGCTGTGTTGCGATTGACGAAAAGACCGGTCAGGCTGCCGAGATAAAAGTGTTTCTGAATAAAGCCCAGCATTTCCGGGAAAAGCAGAAATTGCAGGATGGACCACAGCGCCAGCCAGCCGCCGGCTATTGCAAACCACCGCAGCCCCTTTGCCGCGCGCTCGTCACTATCGAAAATCACAAGGCCGGCCATGAAGACCCCGAAGGGCAGGGCAGCGCTCAAAAGGCCGAGTTGATCATCCGCCGGAGTGAGTGAGATTGTGGCCGCAGGCACGGCCTGTGTGAACATGGCGGCGGTTGCCCAGGCCGGATTGGGCGGGGCGATGCCTGGCAGGGACGATGTCTGTAGCAGCGCCTGGACGATGAGTGCTCCGAGCAAAAAGCTGGCGGCTGCCAGCGCTTTGCCGGATCCGCCCTGTGGCGGCCCAAACAGCAGAATGGAAGGCACCAGCAGGACATAAATAGCGATGGTAACGACAACGCGGCTTTCGATCTCGGTCGCACCACGATTGAGAAGCGCGAGAAGGAATATCGCCCAGAACGCGACTATCGCGGCCACCCGGAAATAATCTTGAAATGCGGCCGGTCGCGGCGGCGAGAAGGACAGCGGTTCTGACTGGGCTTCGAATGGTGGCATGGGGTTCGGCTTTGTAAGAAGTTTGCGGCGACAGTAACGGAAACGAAAAGGCGCTATCCGCCACTTCGCATATTTTGCCTCACGACACGGGCTTGGAACGTTTCGTGCTACCCGCTGGCTCTTGCGGACAGGCATCCCGCAAGGTCCAGCGTAGAATTTCACCTTCCCTGCCACACACGACCGCTGTGTCTGCGTTTCTGGCCGCTTCGGCCTGCGGCAGCGCTTCTTTTGGAAATTGTTGCCACATTACGAAACGTCCGCGTATCAGATTGGCGTCGGCCGGCCCGTAGAGATGGGAAAAATTCATCAGCACGGCAATTTCCAGGGGCGAGGCGTTGCGCAGCGCACGAACCATGGCAAGACGCAACCAAACATCGCCGTTTGCCGGAAAACAGAAGAGCGCATGGCGAACATAGGTCTCGGCAAAACCAAGACGCGCCGCCCCGGCCTTAGATGCCACGTCTTTGCCATTCGCATCGAGATCGGCCAGAACCAGTCGTAATCCCGCTTTGACGATATCTGAACGGCAGATTCTTTCTGCAATGACGGGACGAAGTCCATCGACCGCCTGGGCTAGCATATCGGGTGCAAGGCCGTTGCGGTCGTCGGCAATTCCTGCCATCGCGACGACATCGGAGAAACGTCGCGTTTCGGAGAATGCCTGTGCCGCGATCGACAAAACGAACACGGAAACGATGAGAACCGGCACGACTGCGAAGACCTTGCGCAGGCGCATCACGCCGTCCCGTCTAGTCATGGTAATATCTGGTGTAGCGCGAATGATAATATTCGCTCGAGCCGTAAGCCCGGTAGAGCTTCAGCTTTTCCGTATCCACCTTATTGAGAATGACGCCGAGGCATTTCTTGCGGATATGGACTTCGTTTTCAATGGTATTTCGCACGGCCCTGCGGGCGGTTTTGCCCCATTCGGTGACGAAGACGAAACCGTCGATCCGGCTGGCCATGGCGCGGGCGTCGACCACCGGCCCGAGCGGCGGCAGGTCGACAATGATGTAGTCGAAGACGCTGCTCGCCTCGGCCAGCAATTTGTGCATCTGCGCTGACGTCAACAGTTCGGAGGAATGCGGTACGCGTTGCTTGACGACGGTCGGGAGGAAAGCGAGCCGGGTCTTTTCGTCATGCAGAAGCGCATCGCGAATATTGCGGCCTTCCAGCAGTACTTCGAGCAGGCCCTCTGTGGCGTGACGCGCCAGAGCCCGTGTAGCGCCGGGATTGCGGATATCGGCATCCAGCAGCAGCACCCTTGCGCCCTGTCCGGCCAGAAGCTGCGCCAGATTGATGGAGATCGTCGATTTCCCCTCGCTCGGCAGGGCGGATACGACACCCACCACCCGCGCGCCATGTTTCGTGGCAATGCCAAGATCTATGGCAAGCCTTGTGCTGCGTAACGTTTCGGCAAAGGACGACAGCGGGTGGTCGACAGCGTAACGGGCGACGCTGGAAGGGCGTGTTGCGGCGGGTGCTTCATCTTGCCCCTTCGGCACCGCGTCTGCGCCAGGCTTGGTCTGGACGAGCGGGGTGTTGCCCAGGAACTCCAGCCCAAGAACGTCGCGCACCTGTTCCCCGGTCCGGAAGAAGCGGTCGCGGAATTCGCGGAACACGGCGATGCCTCCGCCGGCGGCTGCGCCCATGATCATGAACAGTGCGAGGATCATGGTCTTGTTCGGCTTGCTCGGCGTATATGGCGGCATCGCCTTGGAAATCACCCGTGCTTCTGTGACGGGAAAGGATTGCTGCTGCATCGCTTCCTGGTAACGCTGCAGGAAGGTCTGATACATGTTCTTGTAGGTTTCCGCCTCACGCTGCAATTCGCGAAGCTGAACCTGGGTCTGGCTGGCGGAGGTGCTGACGTTGGTGGCCTTGGCGACGCTCTCCACGAGCGATTTTTCTCTTGCTTCAGCAACCTCCAGATCGCTTTTGTAACTTTGCGCGATCCGGCTGATTTCCTGGAACATCAGTCGGCGATATTCCTGCATTTCGTTGCGCAGACGCACCGCCTGAACATGGTTGCTGCCGAGCCGGCTTGTGATTTCCGCTTCGAGTTTTGAGGATTCGAGATATTTTTTGCGCAGATCATTTGCAACCGCGCTGTCGAGAATATCGGTGACGACCGCATCGACATCATCGGTGGCAAGAATATATTCGATGCGCTGCACGCGCGCCCGCGCTCGCGCCGTGTCGGACTGCGCGAGGATCAGTGCACTGTTGGACGCCGCCAGTTGCTGGTCGGACAGCAGGCCGCTGGTGCCCGTCTCGATCAGATTGTGCACGGCCCGAAATTTTTGCACGGCCAGATCGGTTTCAAGAGCGCGCTGGCGCAATTCGGCGATGCGGTCAGACAGCCAGTCGCTCGCCCGCTTCGTCGCCTCATATTTGGAGTTGAGCTTATCCACCAGATAGGCTGACGCCACGGCGTTGACGATCTGTGCGGCGAGAACCGGCGACGTCGAATTATAGGTCAGTTCCAGCGCGTAGGTTCGGCCGATGCGCTTGACGCTGAGGCCCTGAAGCAAACGGTCCGACAGCGATCTCTTCAGGGTTCCATCGTCAATGACAGTCTCTTTTTTGACGGGTGAAAACCATTGCGAAACATTGACCACCGAACGGACGGTGCTGAATATCGAACTCAGAAGCGATGCTCGCGTTGCCCGGAATTCCTGGTTTTCCGCCAGATTGAGACTGTCGACCACGGCAAGGCCGATTGTTTCGGATTGCAGGACTTCGACCTGGCTGAGAATGGAGGCTTCGTCCTCGATGACGCCGCCGATTGTCGATAGCTGCTCGACGATCTGGCTGTTGTTGCGATCAATCAAAAGGGTCGCCGAGGCTGAATAGATCGGAACGGCCGTTGCGGCGAAAGCGAGACCAATTGCCCCGGCGACGGCAATCGCGGCAAGGACGACGCGCCATTGTCGGCGGATCATCGCAAGAGCGGCGTCGATATCGATAAAGTCGGCTGTAAGTCCGCTCTTATCGTAATCGGTCATCGTCAGAGGATCGTGCCTTTGCAACAACTGTCAGCCTCGCTTTTTCCGGCGGGCGCAATGCCCGCCAAGTCTCGGTTGCATCGTGGAACAGTCGATCGCCATCTCCGGAGGAAATGGCAAAACCAGGCTCAGACGGGACTTGTGCTCGTTGGCGTGCTGGTGCTGCCGGTTGAAACCGTTATGGACAGCAAGGCGCCGGTGGCACCGGTTGTTGTCGTTGTTGTTCCACTTCCACTTCCTCCACCGCCGACGGGCGCTGCTCCACCCCCGGCTTGTACCGTCCCGCCCGTATCACCCGCAGCACCTGAGCCGCCGATGCTGTTGCCGCTGGCAGGCGTGGAACCGGCGCCGCCGATAGGAGATGCAGCTGCTGCGGCGGCTGCGGGTGCAGCCGGGCCGGCAGCCGTTCCCTGGACGTTTTCGCTAAAGGCGATCAGCAGGTCGGAGGGTACGCCGGTACCCTTTGTCTGCAACTGGATCGCGGCCGCGAGTATCGTATTACCACTCTGCATTGCCGTGGAATAAGCAAGTGCAAGACCTTCGCCGACAACTTCGGAGAAGTCCTTGTTGGCGACCTTCTGAGCCAGTGCAACGACGACGGGCAATTGGCTGGAATCATTCAAAACCATGGCAGAAAGCTGTTCGGAGAATTGAGCAGCGCTGGTAGAGACGGCAATGATCGGAAACCCGTTCGTGACTTCTCCTGCGATGTCGGCGGTTGCCGCATCGGTGCTTGAGGCGATGGTGATCAGATCCTTGACCGTGCCAGGCGCCGGCGACTGCTTGAACAATTCTGCGGCGGAAAGAGCGACGGTGCCCGGATTGGCGCTATGAACGCGCGCCAGAAAAGCGGCGTTGGTTTCATCTGCAGCCTTGACGGGCGCGCTTGTCGCGGCGCTTTCAACGGGTGGCGTCTGCTCCTGAACAGCGGCAGGTGCGTTTTCGACAGTCTGGGCGTTGGCAGCTGCTGAAAAAAGGCCGATGCTGGTAACCAATATCGCACCAGCGAGCGTCGAGCCGTTACGAAGGCGGGACATTACAACTCTCCAAATTTTTAAAATACAAACTTAAGTATGCGTAATGTCGAACAGGGTTATCCAACATTTAAAATTTCTTCTTAAATCGCACAGGCCAAGCAAACGATCAAGTGTTAAAATACGCCTCACGCGGCTGAAGTTTCGGTATCCTTAACCGGCTTTTGAGGCGCGTTTCGGTTCAAAGCCTTCCGATGTCGATCGCTGTCCCAACTGCGGGGCAGTCGGGTGTTGTTGCGATGGGTTACTCAATATCAGTGTTGCGCGATCTTCGTTGCCGGTTACAGTGGGTGTGAATGCAATCTGCGAAAACGCAAAGAATCGGCTTCATTTTATATTTTTTATGCGCCCTTTTAAAATGATAATTGAATTGTAGTATTTTGAGGTTTTGTATTAATGATAGTGAATCTTCAGGTATTGCGAGCCGCCGCCGCGCTTTTGGTATTCTTTCATCATTTCATACCGGTGATCGGTCGTGTTTTTCCCGATGTTAGAAAATACGAGGGTGGTGCTTCCGGTGTGGACATATTCTTTGTCCTGAGCGGGTTTATAATGGTCGTCACAACCTATAATAAGGACGTGGACCCTTTTAAGTTTTTGATGAATAGAGTTGTGCGAGTCGTTCCGATTTATTGGATGATGACATTATTAATCGTGTCTCTTTTTATTGTCGGTGCTCGGCCTTTGGGCGTTATGGAGTTGCAGCCAAGTTATGTTTGGAAGTCATTGTTTTTTATTCCCTTTGAACGTGGGGGCTTTTGGGAGCCGGTGCTGTCTGTAGGCTGGACACTGAATTATGAAATGTTTTTTTATTTCGTATTTTCTATTTTGATGTTTATACGAAGCTCTCAATATAGATTAATTTTTCTTGTGTTTTTCCTGTTTTCTTTAGTTGCTTCAGGTCTAATATTTCCGTTCGATGATTATTTCAAATATTATAGCAGTCCCGTAATTTTGGATTTTGCATTTGGTGCTGCCTTTGGGGCGTTTTTCTCCGGCCTCAGAAACGATTCGATTTTAGTGGGGCCCCGAGGCTCTTGGCTGCTTATTGTTTTGGGAGTTGTTATTATCATCTCGACTAGTTCTGGATTCAGCCTCTACAACAATAACATATTACGTCCCCTGACCTGGGGCGTTGCCGGGATGTTACTTGTGTCAGGCTGTGTTTTTCTCGAGCGGAACGGTTACGTCGCTAAGCACTGGTTTTTATTGAGCTTGGGAAATGCTAGTTATTCCATCTATTTAGTGCATAATTTAATGATTCAAATATCAATGAAAACCGTAGCGATGACGGGGCTGTCTGGTCTTGCGTTCCTGCTTTTTACGGCCTTTTTCGCCTTGGCGTTGACCACCATATTTGGTTTGGCCTCATATCGATTTATTGAAGCGCCTATCAACCAAGCCTATCGGAAGAGAAACAAAGTCCGAGATTTATCTCTGCAACATTGATCAGTTGGACTTGGTTTATCCGAGAAGGCGAGTCCGAACAATGGCGTTGGTTCGCGTTTGACCACCGCCAATCCGCACCAAGCATGTTTATTGAATCGAAAGTCGGCGACCGGGAATTTTCATCCGCTCACCCTCAAAATACTTCCAACACAGTGAGTTGATCGCTGACGGGAAGCCTATATTGCCCTCCTTGCGGCTGAATCACGCGCTGGCTTACGGACCCATTGTCGTGGAACCTGTGTGCGATGACCTGGCTATGCGGGCCGGTCACCGAGAAGATCGAGGGACGCTCCTCTGGCGGGCTTTCGATCTGTGCTGGCCATTGCCAGCCCCGAAGTGCGAGCCAGACCGGCACAAGCGACGCGCCGTCGGGTCTTGTCAGCCGCAAGGATACTCTTTGGAGATCGTTCTGGATAAAATCGACGCGGCGTTCGGCTGGCGCTGTTTGCCGTCTCGCCTTGCAAAGCGAAAGCAGGGCGCGGACGGCCTCGTAAGCGGGCGTGCGGCTTAGGTCGTAGCGCAACAGACCGAAGGATGTTTCTGGATTTGTGTCGTCATCAGCGAAGCTGGAAACCATCTCGTAAATATAGGACCGGCGGATACCGCTTGCGAAACACCATAAAAGCATGCGCGGCATATAGCGCGCCTTGATGCCTTCGGTGACAGGAAAATGGAAGCTCTTGGTCTTCAGCGAGGTGTGGTAGCCGATCTCTGTGGCGAGTATCGGCCGGCGCGGCGCGATGGGCGCCGATGCGGTCACAAATTTTGAAAGCTCCCCCGGCCCGGTCGTTTCGGGATGTTCCATGCCGGCATATGGGTGAATGTTGCCGAAGTCGCACATTTCCTCAAGATTCTGCGCCAGCGGTATGTTCGTCTGGATATAGCTCGGTGCGACAACGCCGAGGGCGTTCAAGCGCGGAGTGGAACGGATCGTCTGGTAAAGTGCTGCCTGATGCTGCGCGGAGCGGCGCGGCGCATTTTGAGGATCCTTCATCAACACCGGTTCGTTACTGCCTTCGAAAAGCTCGATGCCGCCATCGCACCAGTCATAGAAATCCGCGAGCCTGTCGAGCGGCGTGGAGACGTAGGGGTTGAGATCGTCGTAGCAGATGATTGTGAGGCGAATATTCGCCGCCACGATCTGCCGCAGACGCTGGAACACGGCGCTGTTGCGTCGGTCTGTAGCGTTAATCAGGCCCTCGTCACGCAGGTGGCGTACGCCGAGGGCTTCCAACTCGGGCAGGATCTGTTCGAAGCGTTCCGGATAGACGCCGTTCGTGCGGGCAAAATGGCCACACACGCCGACACTGTCCAGAAATGCTTCCGTATCGGCGGAAACGGCGGGTTGCGCCTCTGCAGTTGTGGAGCGCAGCCCCGTCGCGGCGACCAATGCGGCAGGTGCGGCGGAAAGAAGACCACGTCGTGTCAGGAGGCCCATGGCAATCGGCAGTTTTCCGTTCATCTGCGTCTCCTGGCAATCCGGGCGAAAGTCTATCGTAGCCGCCATCGGGCGAGATGGCGCTGGTTTAAACGGGAGCGAAGCCTGTCAGAATGTCCTGGAAGTTTTCGGCATTTTCGGTCGCCATCAAATCCATTTTTCTGAAACAAAATAAATATATAAAGCAGTAATATTTCGATCTGGCGTGGCGGAGATTTCCTACCTGAGCTCAGACATTTCTCATATAAAAAGAGCCTAACACGAGACCGGTTCTTTTCGCAACACGGGATGGCTTTTGCCGCGCCGCGAAAAAAATGACTTGAAATGGCGTCAATTACCGTGCTCTTTAAAAGCAGATTTTTGGTTATTCATATTTTCAAGCGTTAAATCTGTTCCGTCTTTGTATTTTTGCAAATGTCCATTTGTTCTCGAGCGTTCGGGGATAGGGGCGAGGCCGGAGTGGATGTCATAAATTTTCGATGAAGGAAAATAGAGCGTATCCGCATGCGAATTCTCCATCTTAGCAGCCTTTATCCGCCGCATATTGTTGGTGGATGCGAACGCTCGGTCGAACATCTCGCCGAGGAACTCGTCTCCATGGGACATGACGTCGGCGCCGCCTGCATAGAGCGGCAGGCCGAACCCAAAACGGTGCGCAACGGCGTCAGCGTTTACCGCATGTTCCACAACAACGATTTCTGGCTCGAGGACTGGCCGCAATATACGCCGCAGCAAAGGCGCATGCAGAAGCTCAAGCAGCAATGGAATTTCGACGTCGAGAAGCAGTTCGAAGCTGTTCTTGACGATTTCAGGCCGGATGTTCTCAACACCCATTCGCTGCTGGACGTGACGACGCTGGTGTGGCGCGCGGCCCATAAGCGCGGCATTCCGATTGTTCACACGATCTGCGAATATGATCTCCTGTGTGGCAACGCGGCGATGTTCAAGGGCGGCAAGCCGTGTGAGCACATCCATCTCGGCTGTCAGGTGGTGAATTTCACCAAGAAATTCACGCAGCGTTATATTGGCGCGGTTGCAAGCGTCGGCACGGAAATCCTGAAGACGCATGTTAATCACGGGCTCTTCCATCACATTCCGGAAAGCCTGCGCCGCGTCATCTTTTATTCCTGCACCGTTCCGGATGGCGATCCCGTCGCACGCCGGCAGATCGACCGGGCCGGACGGCCGCTGACCTTCGGTTATATAGGCCGCATCAACACCGAAAAAGGCGTCGGCAACATGGTCGATGCCTTCAGGGAAATCGGCCATGGCAATTGGCGCTGTCTGGTTGCCGGCCAGGCCATGGACGATTCCATCGAGCGGTTCAAGGCTCAGGCCGGTGACCTGCCGATCGAGTTTATCGGCTGGGCAAAGCCCAAGGAATTTTTCGAAGAGATCGATGTTCTCATCGTCCCATCCTTCTGGGCCGAACCTTCGCCGCGCACGATATACGAGGCCTATGCCATGGGCGTGCCCGTTATCGGTGCCGCATCCGGCGGCATTCCGGAACTGATTGGCGAGACCAACCACGACTGGCTGTTCGAACCGGGCAATGCCGCAGATCTTGCTGCGCGTATTCGTCGCGTATTGACGCTTTCGCGCGCAGAATTACCGACCGAGGCGGATTTCGGAAACATCGTCGAGGAGTCCACCTCGCGGCGAGTGGGCGAGAATTATGTGAAGCTCTACGAGGACGTGCTGGCGAAGCAGGGCGAAAACCGGACCTTGCGCGCATCGTAAAACCGGTAGGGCTCTCCATGAGAGCCTGGTTTTCTTCGAAGGAAATGGCACATGGCGGAAAGTAATACCGATAGAGTCCGTTTTTATATGCTGGACTTGGATCGTTTTCTGGTTGCCAGGGATGTCGTTCCGTGTCGACTGGCTTTGCAGGCGGCTAATTGATGACCACTTCAAATTCAATAGGCAGCGCGGCGGTTCGGGGAGTTTTCTGGTCCATCGTCCAGAACTGGGGCGGGAAGCTTTTTACATCCGTCCTCTTCATCGTTCTCGCCCGTTTCCTCAACCCCACAGATTACGGCATGGTCGCGACTGCGGGGCTGGTTCTGATGCTGATCCAGATGCTGTCGGAATTCGGGTTTGCGGATGCGATTGTGCAGAAACGCGATCTGGAGCCGAGCGACGTCAATCTGCCATTCTATGTTTCTGTCGCGGTTGCGACGCTGCTGGCCATCGCCGTTTGTGTGTTTTCGCCTGAACTGGAAAGCTGGTTCGAGGTGGATGGGCTGGCGCCGATCATTGTAGCGATCTGCATATTGCTGCCGCTGAATACCGCCTCGCTTTTTCAGGAAGTGAGCTATCGGCGTGCACTCGCCTTCAAGCCGCTGGCGATCAGAACGTTCATTTCGAATATTATCGGCGGTGTCTTTGCGATTGTTTTCGCCATAACGGGCCTCGGCGTCTGGAGCCTTGTCGTTCAGGGCTATGTCGCGACCGTCGTCAACCTCGTTTGGTTGTGGCGGAAGCCCTACTGGCTCCCAGGGTTTACGCTCAGGCCTGACAGTTTTATCGGATTGCTTCGCTTCGGTTCGTCGGCGCTCGGCTTGCGTATCGTGGAGTTCGCGTCAACGCGCCTGATCGATTTTATCATTCTGGGACGTTATGGCGTGGCGGCCTTCGGGCTCTACACCGTTGGCAGCCGTCTCTACCAACTTATGATGCAACTGCTTCAGTCGGCACTTTATGACGTGTCACTGACGGTGCTTTCCCGTGTATCGCATGAGCGTGAGCGGATGGCGGAACTCTACAAGCAGTTGATCGCCATATCCGCAATCGTCTCGACGCCGGCCTTCGTGCTTTTTGCCGCTTTGGCGCCGGAGATTTGTCGTGTGCTGTTCGGGGCGCAGTGGCAAGGGGCGGATGAGATCGCGCGGCCCCTGCTTCTCCTCGGCGCCTTGCAATGCGTGCAGTTTCAGAACGGCCCGTTTCTCTCCGCGCGCGGAAGCCCGAACAAGGTGTTGATTGCCGGTACCGTCAAATCGGTCGCGACAATTCTCATGATCCTGCTGATACCGACAGACAGTATCGGTGAACTCGTCGTCGTCTACGTTTTCGGCCAACTGGCATCCACGCCCTTCACCTTCTTTTTTGTCTCGCGTGAACTGGATATTCCGCTCCGGCGCATATTTCTTGTGCTGCTACCGAGTTTTGCCGCGAGCGGTTTGTGCTTCGCGCTGGTTCACTGGATGCGACCTGAAATCGCCGGGCTGGGCCTGGGCGATTTCATATCCGGCATCCTGCTCGGATCCACCTTCGTCGTCACTTACTTCTTGCTCATGGCGTTGGTTGCCCGGACACAGGCTCGATCGGCGCTGATGTTCGTCATGAGCAAGGTGCTCTCACGGAAGGAAGCGCATGCGTAAACTTGTCAAAAAGATACTCCCCGCACCGCTGCATCGTGAATGGGTGAAATACAACGAGCGCCGTAATCAAGATATTGCGATTCATCGCTTTTTTGATGCTCTGCAAGAGCAGAAACAACAGATAAAGCCGCTTGGCGGTGGAGATCAATTAAGCCGGCTTTTGATAGTCGCCTGCGATCCTTTTTCCGTTTTTGGCTCCATTGGTGATGACGCCATGATCACCGCGACGATACAACATGCCTACGCCAGGAACCCCAATGTTGAAATTGATGTCCTCGTTGAAGGGGACGGTGCTGTGGATGTGGTTCGACAAAGGGGATTAAATCCCATCAATATCTTCGGCGAAGCTGATTTCATCGGAGCGCTTTGCAACCAGTTCGCGGCCAGGCAGTATGATTTTGTCGTGGTGTTGGGTGCCGACGTCATGGATGGATATTATCATCCGCTGGTCACCGCGAAACTTCTGGCAAGTGCTGATTTGGCCGCAGCTGCGGGTATCAAAAATGTCATCCTCGGTTTCAGTTTCAATGAAGCACCTCACGCCATTCTTTCCATGTTTTATAGCGCGCTTCATCCGGGTGTCTCGATCAATGTTCGCGACCCAGTCTCTCTCGACCGACTAAAATCCTTTGCTGAAACAAAGGCGGCGCTGGTTGCTGATTCAGCATTCAGTCTCGTTGCGTCAGAGCCTGATGAGGACACGAGCGCTTGGATCGCGCGGAAGCGCGCCGAGGGCTACAGGGTGATGGGCTTCAACCTGCATCCCATGCTGTTCAAAAATGCGGATCGGAGCCAGATTGAAACGATCATCAGGCGCGGGGCCGAAGCGTTACGGTTTGTGGCTGATGAACGGCCAGTATGCTGGCTGCTTATACCGCATGATTACCGGGAAGGTTTTGGTGACCAGTTCTGCCTTCAGGGGGTTGCCGGTCTCGTGCCCGCATCATTG
The DNA here is from genome assembly GCF_010669145.1 of Rhizobium oryzihabitans. Taxonomy (NCBI): domain Bacteria; kingdom Pseudomonadati; phylum Pseudomonadota; class Alphaproteobacteria; order Hyphomicrobiales; family Rhizobiaceae; genus Rhizobium; species Rhizobium oryzihabitans. The sequence goes on along the minus strand of NZ_CP048635.1, from coordinate 609,411 downwards.
GCGGATCGGGTTCGATATCTGCACGGTCAATGGTCGGCACCTGTTCTTAAGGGGATCGCAGGGCGGCTTGATGGAATTGTCAGTGGGAGAATGCATCTTGCCATAGCAGGACTTGGCAAAGGCGTTCCGGTCATATGCATCGCCTATCAGGGAAAGTTCGAAGGGCTTTATCAGCATTTTGGACTGTCGTCCTCGGACCTGCTGTCTCCTTCCGCGTTCTATACGGATGACGGTATCAGAAATGCGTTGATGGAGTTCGTCGACAATGTCGATGCCCTCCAGGAGCAGGTCAAACAGAAACTGCCCGATGTCCTCGCCCTATCAAAAAATAATTTCAAGATATTCGAGACCTTTCCAAAACAAAATTGATTGATGTCATGAAAGTCGCTTTCGTCTCAGCTATCTCTGCCGTTCCTGCCAATGAGGGTAACCGTAGCCGGATACTCCAGTTGACGCGGGCTGTCCGCCGCCTTGGGCACGACGTGCATTTTGTCTACATTGATACGCCGATAATAGCCGATTTCGATCCTGCGGCTCATGAAGCCGAATTCGGCTCTGGTCACCTGCATTTTGTCTCGCGGCAGCCTGGCGGCGTTAAAACACGGCTTGTCCAGGATCTTGGTTTCGAGCTTGGTTTCACAGCGTTTCGCAGCGTCCGAAAGGTTCACCGGCTTCTCGGTCACGATCATGGTTTCTACAATTACCTGGACGAGTTCTATTATCCGGAAATAGGCCGGCAGGTTCGAGATATTCAGCGTCGGCTGGGGATCGACGCCGTTATCGTGGAATATGCGTTTCACTCGAGAGCTTTCCTGGGGCTCCCGGATGATGTCCTTCGCATTCTCGACACCCACGATTCCTTTGCCGACCGCCATAAGGCATTCATCGATACCGTCAACAAATATGGCTACTGGTTCTCGGTCCCCCCGCAGGTGGAATGCAAGGCCTTCCGTCGCGCTGATGTGGTTGTCGCCATCCAGGAGGAAGAGGAGCGAACGTTCAGACAGCGGCTGGGCAAGGAGCCGCCGGCTGTCGCGACTGTCAGTCATATTCTCGATCTTGATGGAAGAGTGGAAGACCTCGCCTCGAGCGATTTCCTGTTCCTCGGGTCAGGCAATGACGCCAACCTCATTTCGCTCAATGGATTTCTTGATAACGTCCTGCCTCTCATCAGGGCGGCGCGTCCGGATATTCGTCTGGTGGTGGCCGGCAGCATATGCGGCAAGATCGAAGACAGGGAAGGGGTTGTCAAACTCGGCCGGGTGGACAGCCTGAAGGATGCGTTTACACGCGCACCGCTCTCGATCAATCCCATCGCGCTCGGCACGGGCATCAACATAAAACTGCTCGATGCCCTGGCAGCCGGTATTCCCACGATCAGCAGCCGGACCGGCGTAAGGGGGTTGCCTGAGCGCTATCGCAGCGGCGTGGTCGTCGTGGAAGACAATGATCATCAGGCTTTTGCCGAGGCTATCCTGCAGCTCTCCGCCAGCCGGGATCAGCGTGAGGCGCTGGGAAACAAGGCGTTTGAGGACGCTGTGGAATGGAACCGCCAGCAAATGACGGCGCTCGGCAACGTTTTGAGTGGCAGGTAACCTTGATTTCAGGCAAATCGCGATCGTCGTGACGCGACCCACCGCCATGATCAAATCAGGTACAATCCCGCATCCGATAATTTCAGCACAGTAAGCCTGCCGGTCGTAAAAGCGCCGGTGTCGATGCCGATGCGTTGCGGGCCGCTTTCCGGTTCCGCGACCGGCGTGTGGCCGTGGATGACGAGAAGGTCGAGGCCCGCACCTTCCGAAAGGAAGGGTTCCCTGATCCACAGCATATCCTCATCGGTCTGCATCTCGAGCGGTATCCCGGGCCTCAAGCCGGCATGCACGAAAATGTAAGGCCCGATGCGGGCGTAGATTGGCAGGCTGGACAAAAGCTGGCGGTGGGTCTGTGGGACTGCGCCGATCAGTGCGTCCTTGAACGGCTGAAGCCGCAGGCGACCCTTGTGCAGGAAATAGTCTATATCGACGCCGTAGGACAGAAGCGTCTGGCGGCCCCCGAAATCCAGCCAGTGCATGTTGTCTTGCGGATTTTCAAGAAAATCGCTGAATAGCTGCTCGTGATTGCCGCACAGGGCAATGCGACGCAGCGGCGCCGGCGGCGGTTGCAGCAGATGCTGGAGAACACCGCAGGAATCGCGTCCGCGATCGACATAGTCCCCAAGGAGAATGACCAGAGCGGGGGATGAACTGCCTGCCATGTCCGCGAGGATTTTCCGTTCCGCCTGCAGCAGCAGATCAAGGCTGCCATGCACATCGCCGATGGCGTAGATCGGAAAGGAGACCGGCCTGTCGCCAAGGTCCAGTCTGCGCCGCCTCCGGTCGTCGCGGGGGGCTGGCTGCTTACGACCGCGAATCCAGTTGAACACCTTGGGCATAGCTGGCGATACTGTCTCTCCGGCACCAGGTCAATAGCGTTGAAGGCGGATGCCTGCTGCCCGCCAATAGAGGGTTGGTAGAGGGTTTTGCGGGCTTTCGTCAAAACCCTTCTGAACGGCATGTCCAGAGGCGTGCATGGGCTGATGCTGACGGCATCAACAGCAAAGCAGGCGCCGGTTTTCGGAAGGTTCAGCGGGGGCAACTGAGGCGCATGGCCCCTTTCTTGTTCGAACGAGAATATCCCGAAAGGCCCCGGCCTAGAGTTTCAGCCAGACACGCGGGTTTTCATGCGACTGGATCTTGATCCATTTCAGATCCACCGATTTCCACGGCTTGACGACATTGGTGCGGTTGTCCAGCACCAGATCGCCCTGACTTGTGCTGACCACCAGAACGGCGTGGCCGATGCCATCAGTGGTGCGGGCGGTGGCGATGCGCAGGGCGCCTGAGGGCCAGCCGGCGCGCAGGAGACGCTGCCGCTTGGTCACTGCGTAATCATCGCAGTCGCCGCTTGCCGGGTTGAGCTTCCATTCATCCTGTCCGTCCAGTTCGCCGACATAGGCTATCGACGTATTGATCTCCGAGTTGATGCGCTGCAGTTCTGTGCGCTTCTGTTTCGTCAGCTCAACCGTGTCGCGATCGCCAATCCGCATACATTGGTCGGCGGCATTGTCGCAGAATTTCGCAAAGGCGATGGGCGCGATGGTTGGACGGCTTGTGGTCATGAACTGGCCGGGCCGCGATGCGGCGGGGTTCTTTGCCAGGCCACCGAGCGGGACGGCAGATACCGTTGTTGCGATACTGACGGATATACCCGTGGCGACTGCCAAAGTCTTTGCCAGACGGAATGCTTTATTCGCCATGTCTTGCCCCTGCACAGTTGTTTTCTCTTGTACCAGGGAAGATAGCGGCCCTTTCTTGCAGGCCGTTTAAGTCGATAGATTGCTTTTTAAGGAAATTGAATTTTATCCTCGGTTGATAAAAGACGGTGAAATCGGTGTTAAGATCTCAGTTGCAGCGGGTTCGGCCCTGGGTGTCGATAATGCAGGTCTGCTGCGGGGCGGCATTGCGCTGGTCGCGCCGGGCCTCCGGCGAGACGCGGTTGCCCGCCGGTGGCCGGTCATAATTGCGATAGACTTCGAAATTGCGCCCGCCAATCGTGCCCTGCGCACCGCCACGTCCATCCGGCGTGACTTCGAAATTCTGATATTGCTGTGCCTGGGCGAAGGTGGTGACTGCCATCAGCGCGGCAAAAGCACCTGCCACCAGACCTTTCCGCAATCCTTCTGCTTCATGCCTGTGCGAGACCATGGCCATTTCTTTCGTTCACGGAACGGTGGTTGATTATATCATTGATGTTTTGTCGTGCGTGAGAATGATTTCGCGTCCACTGGCCCGAATCGCCGCCGCGCCACCGTTGCGCATCAGCAGATGGCCGGGGAGGAGGCCGACCCGCCGCCCGGTCGTCAGAACGTAAAAAAGACGTTTTTTAAGCCGAAAAATTAAGCTCTTCTCCGCTGCATTTATAGGCTTCACAATCCTGTAACAACGGACCTAATATACAAGTGCAGATGCCGAATCGCTCAGGAGAAGCCCTTGACGATTGCAGTTTCACCACAGGCCCTGCCGGCGCTCGTTCTGAACGCAGACTACAGGCCACTGAGTTATTATCCCTTGTCGTTATGGTCCTGGCAGGACGCGATCAAGGCTGTCTTTCTAGACCGTGTGAACATCATTGCAGAATATGATCACGCGGTGTCGTCCCCCAGCTTTTCCATGCGGCTACCGAGTGTCGTCAGCCTCAAGACCTATGTGCAGCCCACCCGCAACCCCGCCTTCACACGCTTCAACGTTTTCCTTCGGGACAAGTTCGAATGCCAGTATTGCGGCACGCGGGACGAACTGACCTTCGACCACGTGGTTCCCCGCGCACATGGCGGCGAAACCACCTGGCACAATGTCGTGGCGGCCTGCTCACCCTGCAACCTTAGAAAAGGCAGCAAGCTTCCCAAGCAGGCGGGCATGTTCCCGGCGCAGAAGCCCTTCCAGCCGACGGTTCAGGATCTGCACAATAATGGGCGTCTTTTCCCGCCCAACTATCTGCACGAAAGCTGGATGGACTATCTCTACTGGGATACCGAGCTGCAGCCCTGATTTGTTGAGGACTGCAACGCGGCTTTCCGATTATCGGCTTTTACGGCTTGCGCCAAAGAAGGCGATGGCCGCCAGTGCGATGCTTGCAATGACGTTCCAGCCGGCGAAGGAGAGGCCGAGCACCCGAAGAGCGGCGTCGTTGCAGGAAGGTGCCTTGATGGCATTGAGATTGCCCAGCAGATCACCGGCATTGGTGGTGATGGACGGTGCGCCGGTGGCGCAGGTGATCGGGCCTTCCCAGAAACCCCATTCCACACCGGCGTGATAGACGCCAAGCCCGGCGCCGATCAGCATCGCCACGCCGATGAGGGCAAGCAGCAGCCGCGTGATCTGAACCGGCAGCTTGAAGACGCTGGTGGCAATGGCCAGTATGCCAAGCGGAATGGCGTAGTAGTAGGGGTCGCGCTGCAACAGGCACAAGGCGCAGGGCGTGTAACCGCCAATATGCTGGAAGCCGAGGGCGGAGCCCACGGTGAAGATCATTCCCGCCGTTACCCCAAGAGCGGCGAGCGTGCGGCTGTTGTCGGCGGTCGTTGCAGTGGCCATGATGTTTTCCCCAAACTTCGCGAAGAAGCAGATATCCCGAACGGGCTTTCAAAAAGGCGGGCGTGATGGCGAAATTAAGTCGCCAAGTCTCAACGGTTTGTCACAGGATGCGTCTAATCCAGTCCGTTGCGTCTGGCAAATGAAAGCCCGGTAATAAACCAGGTACGTGAGCAAAGTTTCGTGAGGATGCCGGCGGCCAGTGCCAGCTGTAGCTTGCGACTGTCAGATAGCGAACAACCTGCTTAGGGTTCTGACGGGCGTCGCGGCTCGCGAGGCTAATTTTGTGATCTTCGAGTCATGTTGGCGACATGTACGCCAACCGTGCTTGTTCTACCGCTCGCAAGCATCAAGGACGCGGACTTGTCTGAAGGTGGGCAAAATCACGAAAACATTCTGAAAATCGGCGGATAAGACGCGGGCGGGGTTTGGAACGGCCGCAATATCGCATCGTTAAAGACAATACACGTTACGCAGCTTCAGGCTGTTTATCGTAGTAAAAACGCCGTTCGTCGCGATGAGCTCACATATTTTAAGTCTCTCTAAAGTCAGCATCGTAAAAAATAAGCAGCGCCTGTGATGGGGTGGCATGTTTTATTTTGTTTAGAATGGATCTTATTTGTTTCCGATTATTCATCGAAGTATATTGTAGCATCGATCTAATAATTCGATGGATAGTCACGCTTCTGTTGCACTGCAGTGCAAGGAATCCATCGCATCCCGGGTGAACGCCCAAGCCTATCACAGCAGGAACAGTGAGACCTCAACCTAGCGGCGGCAGCGGTGCCGCGCGAACCTGTGCAGGAGCCGACAATGCCTGATTTCTCGATGACGCGTCGCAACCTTATAGCGGCTGGGGCGGCAAGCGGCTTTCTGGCCGCAAGCGGTGCGCCCTTCGCAATGGCGCAGAATGCTGCCCGCCGGACCCTGCGTGTCGGCATGAGTGGTTTTCCGGCCACTCTCGATCCGGCAATGGCCAATGCCACGGCGGTACGGCGCGTCGTAACCAATATGTTCGACAAGCTGCTCGCTTTTGATCAAAGCGCCAACATGGCGCTGCGTCCGGCGCTGGCTGAGCGCTGGGAGCGCGTGAGCGGCAGCGCATTGCGTCTTTTCCTGCGAAAAGGTGTGATGTTTCACGACGGCAGTCCGTTCACGGCCGAAGACGTTGCCTTTAGCCTCAACCCGGATCATCTGCTTGGTCCGGACAAGGCCGGGAAAACCACGGCCATGCAAACTCTCGATACAATCGACCGGGTGGAAATTATCGACAGCCATACCGTGATCGTCCACACCAAAGGGGACGACGGGTTGATCGAGAAGCGGCTGGCATCCTGGCATTCGGAAATCGTCAGCAAGCGCGCTTTCCTGGCTGCGGGTAGCTGGGATGCCTGGCTGGCGGCGCCGGTGGGCACCGGACCCTACAAAATCGTCAGCAAGACCCTCGACGTCGATATCGTGCTTGCCTCGCACGACGCTTATTGGGGTGGGTTGCCGCCGTTTTCCGGCGTCCATTTCCGCATTATTCGTGAACTGGCGTCGCGAATGAACGCGCTGGTCGCAAAGGAAGTCGACTTCATCACCGACATATCGCCGGACATGTTCCCTGAAATCGAACGGCACGGCGAGCTCGAGATTGCCGGCGGCCCTGTGCAGAATATCCGTTCCCTGACGATCGACACGACGGACCCGGTCTTGGGCAAAGTCGGGGTTCGGCGCGCGCTCAGCCTGGCCCTCGATCGCAAGGCTCTGGTGCAGGCGCTTTGGCAGGGCCGGCTTCCGGTTCCAAACGGATACCAGCTCGCGACTTTCGGCGAAGCCTATATCGAAGACTTCCCGGCGCTGGCCCATGATCCTGAACTCGCACGCAAGCTCCTGCGCGAGGCCGGCTATAATGGTGAGAAGATTACCTACAAGCTGCTCAACAACTATTATCCCAACCAGGTATCCGGTGCGCAGATCATGATCGAGATGTGGCGCGGGGTAGGGATCAATGTCGAAATCCAGATGATGGAGAATTTTGCGCAGATACAGAAAAAACCGATCCAAGCCATCTATGACAACTCCAACACAGCGATCTTTCCCGATCCGCTGGCCCATGCGTGGCGTCTGTTCGGACCGAATGGGGAGATGCCTAAATTGGGTATCTGGAGCAATGAAGAATATTTCCGCATCGGCGAGACACTGAAGAAGACCATCGATCCCGCAGCACGGCGGCCAATTCTCCGCAGAATGCTGGAAATCACCACCAATGACGATCCTGGTTGCATCATCCTGCATGGCTCGGGTCAGTTCTACGCAAAGCGCAAGGATTTTGGCTGGACGCCGGAACCGAGCCTCGATCTGGACTTCGGCCCGCTCAACCTCGCCTATGCGAAGACGTAACCTGTGACGCCAGAAAACAGGCAGGGAATCGCCCCGATGCAACCTGTGGCCGATTCCGCGCCGGGACCCGCCCTGATGGCGGGTTCCCAGGTGCGGCCTTTTCTTGAAATCGAGGCCCTGAATGTCGCCTTTGACGGTACTCCGGTCCTGCGTGGCATCGACTTTGCTGTGGGGCAAGGCGAGGCGATCGGTATCGTCGGAGAGTCGGGCAGCGGTAAGTCTGTGACATGGCTTGCCGCGCTCGGGCTGCTGCCGAAAACCGCTGTTATATCGGGAAATGTGCGGCTTGAAGGTAAAGAGCTGCTGTCGGCCGGAAGTGCTGAACTCGATCGGATCAGGGGCCGGCGGATCGCTATGATCTTTCAGGACCCGTCGAGTTCTCTCAATCCGGTCATCCGCGTCGGACGCCAGATTGCAGAGGTGCTTTCCCGCCATTGCGGGTTTTCCGGGCGTGCCATAGCCGCCGAGGCGAGGCGGCTGTTCGAACTGGTTGGCATGCCCGATGCCACTCGCAGGCTGGACGCCTATCCTCACGAATTGTCGGGCGGCCAGAACCAGCGGGTCATGATCGCCATGGCTCTGGCTGGCAAGCCGGATCTGCTTATCGCAGACGAGCCGACGACGGCCCTCGATGCGACGATACAGGCTCAGATACTGGACCTTCTGACGACGATCCGGCGGGAAACCGGCATGGCGCTGGTTCTCATCAGCCACGATCTCGGTGTTGTTTCCGAAACATGTGACCGTATCGCGGTGATGTATGGAGGGAAAATTGCCGAAGTGGCGTCCGCCGAAGCGATTTTCGAAAGTCCCGCGCATCCCTATACGCAAGGGCTGCTGGCAGCAATTCCTTCCTTTGAAGGCGAATTGCATCGGCTGATACCGATCGAGGGACATGTGCCGGAGCCGGCGGGGATGCCGCCCGGCTGCGCCTTCGCGCCGCGCTGTCCGCAACGCCAGCGGATTTGCGAAACGGTGGTCCCGCACCTCGCCGGAATCGGTGACGGGCGGTTCTGTGCCTGCGTTGTGCCCGGCAAAACGCTTAAGTCCGCACCGCAGCAACGGGAAAGCATGCCGGCATGACAACGAACATACTCGAATTGCATGGGATTTCTCGGCGCTATGGAATGCGTCAGGGCCTTTTGGGCTGCAAGGTGGCGGTACACGCGGTGGACAATGTCACGCTTGTGGTTGAGGCCGGGCGGACACTGGCGCTGGTCGGTGAATCCGGTTCGGGCAAATCCACCACCGGGCGGATTGCCCTCGGCCTCGAAAGGCCGGACGGAGGTCTTGTCACGTTTCGCGGCGAAGAGCTGCCGGCCGCAGACACGCCGGCCTGGCGGCATATGCGGGCCGCGATGCAAATGGTCTATCAGGATCCCCTGGCGGCAATGGACCGGCGGCTTCCGATCGTTGAACAGGTGCGTGAGCCGCTGGACATTCACAGGATAGGACCGGCGGCGGGGCGGCGGCAAAAGGCGCTGGCGACGCTTGATACGGTTGGCATCAATGCCGATTTGGCGCAGCGGCGTCCTGAGGAGCTTTCGGGTGGGCAGCGCCAGCGCGCGGTCATCGCCCGGGCTCTTGTGATGAAACCGGCCCTTTTGGTTTGCGACGAGCCGGTCTCGGCACTGGACGTATCAATCCAGGCACAGATCGTTAACCTTTTGATGGATCTGCAGCGCGATCTCGGCCTCAGCATGTTGTTCATCAGTCACGATCTGAAGGTGGTACGCCACATCAGCCATCGCGTCGCAGTCATGTATCTCGGCCGTATTGTGGAATATGGCGAGACGCTAAGCGTATTGTCGCAGCCGGCACATCCCTATACGCAGGCGCTCGTTTCGGCGGTTCCCGTGGCGGGACGGCGCACACGCCAGCAGATCATCCTCAA